>DASSKF010000204.1:0-44678 GCA_035690725.1 Segeticoccus sp. | reverse complement strand
ATGGCGGCGGACGACCACCTCGGCGTCGAGCCGGCCGACCCGCCGCGGACGTTCGTGATCGACTTCAGCTCGCCGAACGTTGCCAAGCCGATGCACGTCGGCCACCTGCGCAGCAGCATCATCGGCGACGCGATCGCGCGGGTGCTGGAATTCCAGGGGCACCACGTCGTCCGCCAGAACCACATCGGGGACTGGGGAACGCCCTTCGGCATGCTCATCGAGCACCTGCTCGACGTCGGCGAGGGGTCGGCCGAGGCGGACCTGCTGGAGGAGGACCCGAACGCGTTCTACCAAGCGGCCCGCCGGGAGTTCGACGGCTCAGCGGAGTTCGCGACGCGGGCGCGTGCTCGGGTGGTCGCGCTGCAGGGCGGTGACTCCGAGACCCTGCGCCTGTGGCGTGAGCTCGTCGACCGGTCGCGGCGCTACTTCAACCGCGCCTACCGGGCGCTGGACATCACCCTGACCGACGCGGACCTCGCGGGGGAGTCGACCTACAACGACGAGCTCGCCGACGTCTGCCGGGAGCTGGAGGACAGGGGGATCGCGCGGGTCGACGAGGGGGCGCTGTGCGTCTTCCTGCCCGGCTACACCGGACGCGAGGGCAAGCCGGTGCCGCTCATCGTCCGCAAGAGCGACGGCGGCTACGGCTACGGCACCACCGACCTCGCCACGATCCGGCACCGGGTGCGCGACCTGCACGCCGACCGGGTGCTCTACGTCATCGGCGCGCCGCAGCACCTGCACCTGACGATGGTGTGGGACACCGCGCGCCTGGCGGGCTGGCTGCGCGACGACGTCGAGGTCGTCCACGTCCAGATCGGCAACGTGCTCGGCGCGGACGGCAAGCTGCTGCGCACCCGCAGCGGCGCCCCGGTTCCCTTGCTGTCGCTGGTGGCCGAGGCAGTCGAGCGCGCCGGTGCCGTCGTGCAGGAGCTGCGTCCGGAGCTGTCCGAGGACGAGCGCGCGGCGATCGCCCGGGACGTGGGCGTCGGCGCGGTGAAGTACGCCGACCTCTCGGTGGCGCACGACAGCGAGTACGTCTTCGACTTCGACCGGATGCTCGCGCTGCACGGCAACACCGGGCCCTACCTGCAGTATGCCGTCGCCCGCATCCGCTCCATCTTCACCAGGGCGGGACTGGAGCCCGGGCAGCAGACGCAGGCGGTCGGCATACAGGAGCCCGCGGAGCGGGCACTCGCGCTGGCGCTGTTGGGATTCGGCAGCACCGTCGAGCAGGTGGGGGACCTGCTGGAGCCGCACCGGCTGTGCGGCTACCTGTTCGACCTGGCGCAGACGTTCACGACGTTCTACGAGCAGTGCCCCGTGCTCAAGGCCGAGGACGAGGTGCGTGGGTCCCGGCTGGCGCTCTGTGCGCTCACGCTTCGCGTGCTGGTGCAGGGCCTCGACCTGCTCGGCGTGCCCGCCCCCGAGCGCATGTAGCACACCCCGCGTCAGCGGGGGCGCTCGTCGACGATCCGACGGGCCTTGCCGACGGACCGCTCGATGCCGCCCGGCGCGACCACGTTGACCTTCGCCGTCGTGCCGACCTTGGACTTGATGTGGTGCGCGACCTCGCCGGCGAGCTGGGCGTAGGAGCCCTCACCGGTCTGCGGGTCCGCCTCGGCGTTGACCGTGAGCTCGTCCATCCGGCCGGGGCGCGTGAGCACGCACTGGAAGTAGGGCGAGAGCCCCGGCACGGCGAGCACGATCTCCTCGATCTGGGTCGGGAAGACGTTGACGCCACGCACGATCATCAGGTCGTCACTGCGGCCGGTGACCTTCTCCATCCGGCGGAAGCCGGGGCGGGCGGTGCCCGGCAGCAGCTTGGTCAGGTCGCGGGTGCGGAAGCGCAGCACCGGCATCGCCTGCTTCGTCAGCGAGGTGAAGACCAGCTCGCCGACCTGCCCGTCCTCGACCGGCTCGTCGGTGATCGGGTTGACGACCTCGGGGTAGAAGTGGTCCTCCCAGATGTGCAGCCCGTCCTTGGTCTCGGCGCACTCCTGGGCGACGCCGGGTCCCATGACCTCCGACAGGCCGTAGATGTCGGTGGCGTGCATGCCGACGTGCTGCTCGATCTCCTGGCGCATCGCCTCGGTCCACGGCTCGGCGCCGAACACGCCGATCTCCAGCGAGGTCTCGCGCGGGTCGATCCCGGCGGCCTCCATGGCGTCGACCATCGACAGGAAGTACGACGGGGTGACCATGATCGCCCGCGGCGCGAAGTCGGTGATCAACCCGATCTGCTTCTCCGTCTGCCCGCCGCCGACGGGGGTGACCCGGCAGCCGAGCGCCTCGGCACCGTAGTGCGCGCCGAGGCCGCCGGTGAACAGGCCGTACCCGTAGGACACGTGCACCCCGTCCCCCGGGCGGACGCCCGCTGCCCGTAGCGACCGGGCCACGACCTGTGCCCACGTCCTGATGTCGTCAGCGGTGTAGCCGACCACGGTCGGCTTGCCCGTCGTGCCGCTGGAGGCGTGCACCCGCACGACCTCCTCCTTCGGCACCGCGAACATCCCGAACGGGTAGTTCGCCCGCAGGTCGGCCTTCGTGGTGAACGGCAGGTGCCGCACGTCGTCCAGGGAGGTGAGGTCCTCGGGGCCGAAGCCCTTCTCGTCCAACGCTTTCCGGTAGTGCGGCACATTCTCATAGGCGTGCTGCACCGTCCACTTGAGCCGCTCGAGCTGGTGCGCGCGCATCTCGTCGACCGACCAGCGCTCGGACTCGTCGTAGAGGTCGGGGCGCTCGTCGAGGACGGGCAGGCTCATGGCGTGACTCCTTCGGGGGTGGGCCGTGACTTGAGCGCGCGTGAGCGGCCGCGGAACTCGGCGACGAGTTCACCGTCGGACTCGCGGGTCACCGTGACGTCGGTCAGGCCGTTCCGGCCGTATGACGCCCGCTCCCGTGCCTGCGCGACGAGCACGTCGCCGAGCCGGGCCGAGGTGACGAAGTTGATGTCGCAGCCGGAGGCGACGGTCAGTCGCCCGGTTGCGTTGCAGGCCAGCGCGAATGCCGAGTCGCACAGCGTGAAGATGAGCCCCCCGTGCATGATCTTGTGCCCGTTGACCATGAGGTCGGTCACCGGCATCCGGACGGTCGAGCGGCCGAGCCGGCCGTCGTGGGCGACGTCCACCAGCTCCATGCCGAGGCCGCGGGACGCCTCGTCGTCGGCCCACATCGCCCGGACGTGGGACAGGTCCGGCTCCCCGGACGCCCCCGTCGGCTCGGTGTCCGTCACTGCACGCTCCCGTCGGTGCTTTCGGGTCGGGCTCCTCGGCGCTCCGATCCTCGCTCCGCTGCGATTCTCACGCCGTCGTCGCCCTCCAGCAGCGCGGGTGACACGCGGTAGCGACCGCCGGGGAACGCCGCGTCCAGCTCGCGCAGCTGCTCGGCCACGGTGGCGAAGCCGATCTCGCGGCCCCACTCGATCGGGCCGCGGGGGTAGTTCGTGCCCAGCCGCATCGCCGTGTCGACGTCCTCGGCGGTCGCCTCGCCGCGCGCCACGAGGTCGACCGCCTCGTTGACGAGCATGGCGACGGTCCGGGCCACCGGGTTGGTGCGCACCGGGGCGTCGGAAGCGGTGAGCTTCGCAGCCAGGTCCTCGTCGGGTTCCGCATCGAGCGCACGGCCCGACTCGTCATACGAGAAGACGCCCTCGCCGGTCTTGCGGCCGAGCTTCCCTGCGTCCACCAGGCCGCGCTGGTAGTCGGTGGGCGTGTAGCGCTCGTCCCGGCCGGTCTGCTCCCAGACCGAGGTGCCGACGGCCAGGTTGACGTCCTGACCGATCAGGTCGGTCAGCTCCATCGGTCCCATCCGGAAGCCGACCTGGCGCAGGGCGAGGTCCACCGTCGCGGCGTCGAGCGTGCCCTCGCCGACCATCCGCTGCGCCTCGCCGTAGAACGGGCGGGCGACCCGGTTGACGATGAACCCGGGCGTCGACGTGCAGGAGACCGGCGTCTTGCCCCAGGTGCGGACCAGCTCGGCGGCACGGCAGAGCACCTGCGCCGACTCCGCGGTGACCTCGCCGCTCGGCCCCTCGTGGTTGCGGCCGTGGATGACCTCGACGAGCCGCATCAGCGGTGGCGGGTTGAAGAAGTGCAGCCCCAGCACCCGCTCGGGGTGCGGCAGCCCGTCGGCGACGGCGGCGATGTCGAGGCTGGAGGTGTTGGTCGCGAGCAGGGTGTCGGCCGGCTGGTGCTCGGCGAGCGCGGTGAAGATCGCGCGCTTGTCGGCGAGGTCCTCGCGGATGGCCTCGATGACCAGCCCGCAGGGGGGCAGCTCCTCGATCCGGTCGACGACGTCCAGGCGGGCGGTGGCCGCGTCGGCGTCGTCCTGGCTGATCTTGCCCTTGCTCGCGAGCCTGGTGAGGGTGGCGCCGAGCCGCTGGTGCGCCGTGTCGGCGGCCCCCTCGAACGCGTCGAGCAGGTGGACCCGGTGGCCGGCCTGGGCAGCGACCTGGGCGATGCCGGTGCCCATGGCGCCGGTGCCGATCACCGCGACGTCGGCGAGCTGCTGGTCGGTCCCCCGCGAGCGCGAGGTATCCCCGGACGTGGTTTCAGTGCTGGCGGGAGGCATGTGACACATGTTGGCACGCCGGCCCTGCCCTGTAAGAGTGTGTCTCACGGCTCCGAGGTGCGCTGGTTACGATCGAGGGCGTGACTGACACGACCGCCGCCCAGTCCACCCACCCGCTCGTGGCCACGCACGAGACGGTGCTCACGGAGGCTGCACAGGCCCTGGCCGACCGCTCGTGGTTCTCTCGCTACCCGGAGTCCCCCTCCCCGAGGGTGTACGGCGAGGGCTCGGCCGACGCGGGCAAGGTCGCCTTCGAGGGGCGGCTGGGTCAGGACTTCACCGGCTTGGCCGACCAGCCCACCGACGGCTCGTGGGTCGGCAGCGAGGTCTCGCCCTACGGCCCGGAGCTGCGGGTGCGCTACCCGCGCCTTGACGTCGACGCCGGCGTGGCGGCGGCGAAGGCGGCCCTTCCGGCTTGGCGCGACGCCGGCGCCCGCACCCGGGCGGCGGTCTGCGTGGAGATGATCGACCGAATCAACAGGCACTCCTTCGAGCTGGCCAACGCGGTGATGCACACCACCGGCCAGCCGTTCGTCATGTCCTTCCAGGCGGCGGGGCCGAACGCCCAGGACCGCGCCCTGGAGGCGGTCGTCGCCGCGCTCGTCGAGCAGGAACGGATCCCGGCATCGGTGGTGTGGGAGCGGCCCACCAAGCGCGAGCCGATCCGGATGCAGAAGGACTACCGCATCGTCCCGCGCGGGGTGGCGCTGATGATCGGCTGCAACACGTTCCCCACCTGGAACGGCTACCCGGGCCTGTTCGCCTCGTTGGCCACCGGCAACCCGGTGGTCGTCAAGCCGCACCCGCGGGCCACGCTGCCGCTGGCGATCACCGTCGAGGTCATGCGCTCCGTGCTCGAGGAGGCCGGGTTCGACAAGGCGCTCGTGCAGCTCGCCGCCGAGGACGACGGCGAAGGTCTCGCCAAGGAGCTCGCCCTGCGGTCGGAGGTCGCGATCATCGACTACACCGGCGGCCCCGGCTTCGGCGGCTGGCTGGAGCGCGAGGCGGCCGGCCAGGGCAAGCAGGTCTACACCGAGAAGGCCGGCGTCAACACGATCGTGGTCGACTCGACCGACAACCTGAAGGGGCTGCTCGGCAACCTCGCCTTCTCCTTCTCCCTCTACTCCGGGCAGATGTGCACCGCCCCGCAGAACGTCTACGTCCCGCGCGAGGGCGTGGACACCGACCAGGGCCACCTGTCCTTCGAGGAGTTCGGGAAGCAGCTGGCCGGGGCCCTCACGGCGTTCAACGCCGACGACGCGAAGGCGGTCGAGGTGCTCGGCGCCACCGTCAACGACGACGTCCGCTCCCGGGCGACCGACGTGCCCGGCCTGGCCTCCCGCCTCGGCGGCGAGGTGGTGCTGGACACCCGCGGGGTGACCCACCCGGCCTACCCCGACGCCGTGGTGCGCGTCCCGGGACTGGTGTCGGTCGACGTCGGCAACGACACGGCATACACGCAGGAGTGCTTCGGGCCGGTGTCCTTCCTCATCGAGACCGACTCGACGGGGCAGTCGCTGGAGCGGCTGCGGGACACGATCCGCGAGCACGGGGCGATGACGGCGTCGGTCTACTCCACCTCCGAGGAGGTGCTCGACGACGCGCGCGAGGCGGCCGCCGAGGCGGGCGTGGCGCTGTCGGAGAACCTGACCGGGCAGATCTTCGTCAACCAGACGGCGGCGTTCAGCGACTACCACGGCACCGGCGCGAACCCGGCGGCGAACAGCGCCTACGTCGACGCGGCGTTCGTGGCCAACCGGTTCCGGGTGATCACCTCCCGCCGCCACGTCTGAGCTGCCCCACCCGCTCGGGTGCCCCTCCACTGGCGACCGGACACTCGTTGCGCGAGTGAACTCCGGGGAAGCGCCCGAGTGCGCTCTCGGAACGCGTGTCCGGTCAGGCGGCCGGCGGCCCTTCGTGGCGGAGGTAGCGGGACAGGTCGAGCCATTCGCCGTCGACCCGCAGCCGTCCCCGGAAGCGGCGCAGGTCTCCCCGAGCCCGTCCGGCACGGACTCGCGCCGCGACGCCGAACCCGTCACGTCGGATCTCCTGCCGGGTCCAGCGCACCATGACGAGGCCGGTCCGCTCGACCGCTCGTTCGCGTCGACGCTCGGCGAGAATCGCCCGGGACGTGACCTCCGGATCAGGACCAGAGTCGGCATCGGGGCGGAGGTACTTGCCGTCACCGTCGGCCTCACCCACGGTTCCGTCAGCGATCCACATCCCGTCGACCCGGCCGACCAACTGCAGGTGCTCGTCGAACACCTCGACCTGTGGGGTGGGTAGCTCAATGCCGGCTTCGGCCAGGGTGACGAAGGAGGTCGACTCCAGCCACGTCTCCCGGCGCGGATCCACCAGCTCCAACGCCTCCGCCGCTCGAGGTCTGCCCACCCAACGACGTTGACTCCTCAACGCAGCGTCAACTTCCCGCCGCGTGGTGGCCCGGTGACGCAGGGCGGAGTCGGCGACGGCCACCGCGTTCGACGCACGCAGGGTGCGCAGGCAGTCGGCGACCGTGCGCGCGGCGGTGAGGCACGGCATACCGTCGACCTCCTCCACGTCATTGGTGACCGAGTCGCTGTGGTGCAACCACAGGCCGTTGACGCGGCGGGTGCGGGGTTGCACCCTGAGCGCCGTCAGGTGGACGTCGCCGTCCGGGTGCAAGGAGGTCCACCAGCCGCGGGCCGTTGCCGCGGTCTCGTGGCTCAACGCGTGCCCGCGGTGCGCCCGCAGCGCCTGCCTCGCCCGTTCCAGGTGGAGCCGGCGGATGCGCTCCCACCTCTGCTCCTCGGGCGGCGCCGTGCGGAGCCGGTAGACGCCGCGTTGCAGCCGGAGCACCGCGCCGTGGCGCACGAGCTGGCGCAACGCCCATGCGTTGACGCCCGCTGCCGCGGCCTCGCTGGTCGCGAAGGGGTCGGGCAGCTCGGCGAGGGTGGCGAACAGGTCCGTCATGGAACGACGGTGCTGCCCTGCGCCAGCGCCTCGGAAGGGTCGGCCCCGCGCTGTGGACGGACGAGCCGGCGTCCGGGGCGCTTGGGGACACCGCCGTTGGGTCCGCCGTCGCGCCCCTGTCCCGGCCGACCCCCGCGACCGGACACCGCATCGGAGAGCGTTCTCGACGGGAACGCCCGAGATCGCTCACGGAACGGGTGTCCGGTCGAAGGTGGGAACGACGCCCATCTCAGGATCCGACCGAACCATGCCCTGCCGTTATCCGCTGCCTATCGTCACGTTATGGCTGTGTCCCTCCCCGCCGAGCCCGTGACCACCGAGGCCCCGACGCTGCCCGTCCTCGACCTCCGCGACGCGGCGGACCCGGCCACGGCGCCGGCGTTCCGGGAGGCGCTGCGCGAGGCGACCCACGAGTACGGCTTCCTCTACCTCGTCGGGCACGGGGTCGACGCCGCCCGGATCGACGAGCTGTTCACCGTGGCCCGCCGGTTCTTCGCGCTCCCCGAGGCGGACAAGCTCGCCATCGAGAACGTGCACAGCCCGCACTTCCGCGGCTACACCCGGCTCGGCGGCGAGCGCACCCAGGGCAAGCAGGACTGGCGCGAGCAGATCGACATCGGCCCCGAACGACCCGCGATCTCCCCCCGGACGGCGGACTGGGACGTGCTCCAGGGCCCGAACCAGTGGCCGGTCTCCCTGCCGGAGCTGCAGCAGGTCGTCACCGCCTGGAACGAGTCCATGGCGCAGGTCGGCCTGCAGCTCCTGCGCGAGTGGGCCGAGTCCCTGGGCCAGGACCGGTCCGTGTTCGACCGGGCCTTCGCGGTCGACCCCTCCGAGCTGACGAAGGTGGTGCGCTACCCCGGCCGCCCCGACGACGGCACCGACCAGGGCGTCGGCGCCCACCGCGACTCCGGCGTGCTCACCCTGCTGCTCGTCGAGCCCGGCTCCGTCGGCCTGCAGGTCGAGCACGGCGGCCAGTGGATCGACGTCCCGCCGGTCGAGGGTGCGCTCGTGGTGAACACCGGCGAGCTGCTGGAGCACGCGACCGACGGCTACCTCCGCGCGACGGTGCACCGGGTCGTCGCGCCCGCCCCGGGGACCGACCGGATCTCGGTGCCGTACTTCTTCAACCCCGCCCTGTCGGCGCAGGTGCCACGGCTCACGCTGCCCCCCGAGCTCGCCGCCGAAGCGCGCGGCGTCACCGTCGACCCGGCGAACCCGATCCACGGCACCTATGGCGCGAACGCGCTGAAGAGCCGGCTGCGTGCCCACCCGGACGTCGCCGCCCGCCACCACCCGGACCTGGTGGCCGCGCTCGCCTGACCGATGCGTCGCGCGGCTCCGCGTCGACCGGACACCCGTTGCGCGAGTCCTCTCGCGCCTGACCGCCGAGAACGCTCGCGGAAGCCGTGTCCGGTCGCGAGGGGGCGGGGTGGCAGGGTGGGCGTCGTGAGCGGTATGCCGAGTGGTCCCGACCCCCAGCTGCCGACCCTGCGCGACGGGCAGGTGATGATCCGCCGCTGGCAGCCCGAGGACGGGGCGGCCCTCGGCCCCGACCTGCTCGGCGCCTTCGCGGACGACCCGGCCGGGGCACCGACGGCCGACGCCGACGGGCGGCTCCTCGCGTTCGCCGTCGAGCACCACGGGGAGGTCGCCGGCCGGGTCTCGGTGCGGCTCGTCGGAGCCCGCGTCGGCGAGCTGCGCTGGGCCGTCGCGGCGGGGCACCGGGGCTTCGGGGTCGCCGTCCGGGCGACCCGGCTGCTGGTCGGCTACTGCTTCACCGACCTGGACCTGGCGCGGATCGAGGCGTTCGTCCCGCCGGACGACCGCCCGTCGATCCGCACCGCCGGCCGGGCCGGGCTGCGCAAGGAGGGCGTGGCCCGCGGACGGGCCTCCCGGGACGGGCAGCCGGCCGACGAGCTGGTCTTCGCGCGACTCCCCACCGACCCGGAGCCGGACTCGCGCAACGGGTTCCTCGCGGTGCTCAACGCCGGCCTGCCGACCAAGCGCGTGATCACCCAGGGGCTGCTGCGCAACGGCGACGGCGACCTGCTGATGTGCGAGCTGACCTACAAGCGCGAGTGGGACCTGCCGGGCGGCGTGGTCGACCCGCGCGAGTCACCGGCGTTCGCGCTCGTCCGCGAGGTCGCCGAGGAGCTGCGCGTGGACGTCCGGCCGACCCGGTTGGCGGCGACGAACTGGCTGCCGCCCTACCGGGCGTGGGACGACGCCATGCTGTTCGTCTACGAGGTCGAGCTGCTCGGGATGCGGACCGAGGAGCTGTTCGACCACGTCATGCTCGAGCCCCGCGAGATCCGGCACCTGCACTGGTGCGCGCTGGACCAGGTGGACGGCCGCGCCGCGCCCTACGTCGGCCGGCACCTGCGCAGCATCGCCGAGGAGCTCGACGCCGCCCGGCGCGGGGGCCGCGAGCCGGCCACCCTCTACCTGGAGGACGGGCAGCTGCCGGGCTGACCGGCATACCGCCCCCGGACCGGACACGCGTTGCGCGAGCGCACTCGGCGTCTGCGGCCGGGAAATCTCGCAGAAGCCGTGTCCGGTCGCACCCGGGGGAAGGCACCCGGGGGAAGGCGCCCGGGGGAAGGCACCCGGGGGAAGGCGCCCGGGGGATCAGGTGGGCAGGTGGGCCGTCAGGAACGCCCGGGTCTGCTCCCACGCCCGCGCCGACGCCTCCGGGTGGTGGAAAGCGGGGTGCGGGTTGTCGAACGCGTGCCCCGCACCCTCGTGCAGCTCCAACCCTGTCCCCGCCCCGGCGTGCGGCCCGGTCACGGCGTCCCGGATCCGCTCCACGGCCGCCGCGTCGATGAACGCGTCGTCGGTCCCGAAGTGGTGCAGGCTCGGCGCGGTCACCGAGGGCGCGAGCTCGAGCAGGGTCGGCAGCGCCGAGCCGTAGTAGCTCACGAGCGCGTCCACGCCCGTCCGCGCCGCCACGTTGAACGCCAGCCCCCCGCCGAAGCAGAACCCGAGCACCCCCACCCGCTCGACCCCGCGCTCGGACCGCAGCCGCTCCACCGTCGCCACGCCGTCCTCGACGGCGGCCGCCCAGTCGAGCTGGCCCGCGAGCCCCATCGCCCGCTCCAGGAAGTCCGGCCGTTGCTCGTCGACCGTGGTGTCCACGCCGGACGCCTCGAGCCGCCAGTAGAGCTCGGGCGCGAGGACGAGGTAGCCGAGCGCCGCCAGGTCCGCGCAGCGGGACCGGACGTAGTCACTGACCCCGAAGATCTCCTGGAAGACGACCAGCCCGGCACGCGCCGGCCCCTCCGGTTCCCAGCGGTATGCCGGGAGCTCGCCTCCCGCGACCTCGAGGGCCACCCGGGTCGGTCCCGTGCCGGACGGGGTGCCCCTGCTCATCGCCCCTGCCTCAGTCATCGCGGCCGTCGGGCAGGACCAGCTGCAGGATCATGCTGACGAGGGCGATGATGATGCCGCCGAAGACGGCGTCCCAGAAGAACTGGTTCACGTGAAACGCCAGGTTGAAGCCGCCCGCCACCCACGAGGTGATCTGCAGCATGAGGGCGTTGATGACCAGCGTGAGCAGCCCGAGCGTGAGGATGATGAACGGCAGGGCGAAGAAGCTCACGACCGGCTTGATGACGGCGTTGATCAACCCGAAGATGATCGCCACCACGACGAGGGTGCCGACCTGGGTGGTCCAGGTCTCCTCCTGGCCGGGCACCCCGAGGACGATTCCGGGCACGACGAGCGTGGCGACCCACAGGGCCACCGCGTTCACGAGGATCTTGATGACGATCGACATGGCGACATGGTGGCAGGTCGAGCTCAACGGCACGGCCACCGTCGCGGGCAGGCAGGTGACGGCGTGCCGGGCGGGTGAGCACACGCCATACAGTGCGGGGTATGAGCGAGGTCCCCACCACCCCCCAGGGCTCCGTCCGCCTGCGCACCGCCCTCGACGCCGTGCCCGCCTACAAGCCGGGCAAGCCTCCGGCCGAGCGCGCCGGCATCACGACGTACAAGATGAGCAGCAACGAGAACCCGTACCCGCCGCTGCCCAGCGTGCTGCAGGTGGTGCAGGACGCGGCGGCGCGGATGAACCGCTACCCGGACATGGGGGTCCGGGCGCTCACCGAGAAGCTCGCGGAGACCCTCGGCGTCCCGGCCGAGCACCTCGCCACCGGCACCGGCAGCGTGGGCGTGCTGCAGCAGCTCATCCAGGTCACCTGCGAGCCCGGTGACGAGGTCGTCTACGCGTGGCGCTCGTTCGAGGCCTACCCGATCGTCGTCGCGCTCTCCGGCGCCACGTCGGTGCAGGTGCCGCTCGACCGGGACGCCCGGCACGACCTCGACGCGATGGCGGCGGCGATCACCGCCCGGACCCGGCTGGTCATCGTCTGCACGCCGAACAACCCGACCGGGCCGGCGGTCCACGGCGACGAGCTCGACGCGTTCCTCGCCACGGTGCCCTCGGACGTGCTCGTCGTGATCGACGAGGCCTACCTGGAGTTCGTCGACCGAGCAGCTGTCGCGCAGTCCGTTGATGCGCTCGCGTGCTACCGCCGCTACCCGAACGTCGCGGTGCTGCGCACCTTCAGCAAGGCCTACGGGATGGCCGGGCTGCGCGTCGGCTACGCGGTGGCCCAGGAGCCGGTGGCCACGGCCCTGCGCAAGGCGGCGGTGCCGTTCGGGGTCACCGACCTCGCCCAGCAGGCCGCGATCGCCAGCATCGACGCCTTCGACGAGCTGAAGGAGCGGGTCGACGCGCTCGTGCTCGAGCGCCAGCGGGTGCTCAAGGGCCTGCGCGACCAGGGCTGGGAGGTGCCCGACACCGAGGCCAACTTCGTCTGGCTGCCGCTCGGCGAGGACACCGAGGCGTTCGCGGCGGCCGCGGACGAGGTCGGGCTGACCGTGCGCCCCTTCGCCGGGGAGGGCTGCCGCTGCAGCATCGCCGAGGACGAGGCCAACGACCGGCTGCTCGAGGTCGCCCAGGCCTTCCGCAACCGCTGAGCCGGATGCCCTGCCGACGGGGCGCCGGGGCTGGGCGCAGGGGCTCGTGGCACCCGGCGGGCGCCGCGCCCTACAGTGACGTCGACAGGATGTCCGGCATGTGGACAGCGCCCGGGTGGGCAGGCTCCCCGCGGCCCGAGCCGGCCGGGACGATTCGTGGACGAAGGAGTACGTGTGAGCGGCGACGACGCCACCGGCGACCCCGGTGCCCAGACCGCCCCGAAGGCCCCCGCTGCGCGAGCCGCGGAGGTGGCCGAGAGCATGCCGCACCATCACGAGACCGTCGCGCCGGGGCTGCCCGTGCGTGACGTGACCGACGGCGGGCCGGACATGGTGCAGTTCCTCACCGCCGAGGGTGACCGGACCAGCACCGAGGTGGCCGCGCCCTACGCGCACTACCTCGACGACCTCGGCGCCGACGCGCTGCGCAGCCTCTACCGCGACCTGGTGCTGGTGCGCCGGGTCGACACCGAGGGCCACGCGCTGCAGCGGCAGGGCGAGCTGGGCCTGTGGCCGTCCCTGCTGGGCCAGGAGGCCGCGCAGGTGGGCGCCGGCCGCGCGATGCGACCGCAGGACTACGCCTTCCCCGGCTACCGGGAGCACGGCGTGGCCTGGTGCAAGGGCGTGGACCCGATGAACCTGCTCGGCATGTTCCGGGGGGTCAACCACGGCGGGTGGGACTCCAACGAGAACAACTTCCACCTCTACACGATCGTCATCGGCAACCAGATGCTGCACGCGACCGGCTACGCGATGGGCGTCCAGCGCGACGGCGCGGTCGGCACCGGCGACCCGGCGCGCGACACCGCGGTCATGGCGTTCACCGGCGACGGGGGCACCGCCCAGGGCGACTACAACGAGGCCCTGGTCTTCGCCTCGGTCGCGCACGCCCCGGTCGTCTTCTTCGTGCAGAACAACCAGTGGGCGATCTCCGAGCCGAACGAGCGCCAGTTCCGGGTGCCGCCCTACCAGCGCGCCCGCGGCTTCGGCTTCCCCGGCGTGCGCGTGGACGGCAACGACGTGCTCGCGACGTATGCCGTGACGAGGCACGCGCTCGAGCAGGCCCGTTCCGGCCAGGGCCCCACGCTGATCGAGGCGTTCACCTACCGGATGGGCGCCCACACCACCTCCGACGACCCGACGAAGTACCGGGTGGCCGCCGAGGTCGACCTGTGGCGGGCCAAGGACCCGATCGCGCGGATGCGCGCCCACCTGCAGAAGGAGGGCGTGGCCGACAGCGAGTACTTCGACGCGATCGAGGCCGAGGCCGACGAGCTGGCGGCGCGGATCCGCACGGAGTGCCAGGAGATGCCCGACCCCGAGCTGCCCACCATGTTCGACCACACGTATGCCGAGCCGCACCCGCTCGTGCAGGCCGAGCGGGAGCAGCTCATCGCCTACCACGCCGGTTTCGAGGAGGAGAACTGATGGCGGGCAGCAAGCTGACGCTGGCCAAGGGCCTCAACGCCGGCCTGCGTCGGGCGATGGAGCACGACCCCAAGGTGCTGCTCATGGGCGAGGACATCGGCCAGCTCGGCGGGGTCTTCCGGATCACCGAGGGGCTGCAGAAGGACTTCGGTGAGGACCGGGTCATCGACACCCCGCTGGCGGAGGCCGGCATCGTGGGCACCGCGGTCGGGCTGGCCCTGCGCGGCTACCGGCCCGTGGTGGAGATCCAGTTCGACGGGTTCATCTACCCGGCGTTCGACCAGATCATCAGCCAGGTCTCCAAGATGCACGCCCGCTCGCTCGGCTACCTCAAGGTGCCGATGGTGATCCGGGTGCCGTTCGGCGGCGGCATCGGCGCCGTGGAGCACCACAGCGAGTCCAACGAGGCCTACTTCGCGCACACCGCGGGCCTGCGGGTCGTCTCCTGCAGCAACCCCGAGGACGCGTACTGGATGATCCAGCAGGCCATCGACTGCGACGACCCGGTGATGTTCTACGAGCCCAAGCGGCGCTACCACGAGCGCGGCGAGGTCGACATCGACGAGTCCGCCGGCGCGCCGCGTGGGCTGTCCGAGGCGCGGGTCCTGCGCGAGGGCACCGACGCCACGCTGCTCGCCTACGGCCCGATGGTGAAGACCTGCCTGCAGGCGGCGTCCGCCTCCGAGGAGGAGGGCCGCTCCCTCGAGGTGATCGACCTGCGCAGCCTCTCGCCGCTGGACCTGCCCACGGTCACCGCGTCGGTGAAGAAGACCGGCCGGGCGGTCGTGGTGCACGAGGCGAGCACCTTCCTGGGCATGGGTGCCGAGCTCGCCGCCGAGGTCCAGCAGGAGTGCTTCTACCACCTCGAGGCGCCGGTCATCCGGGTCGGCGGCTACAACATCCCCTACCCGCCCAGCCGGTTCGAGGAGGAGTTCCTGCCCAACCTCGACCGCGTCCTCGACGGCGTCGACCGGGCGCTGGCCTACTGACCCGAGGACCGGCCGGACGATCCCGGCGCCGGCCCACCGACACAGGAGACGCACGAGACATGGGTGTGAAGAACTTCAAGCTCCCCGACCCCGGGGAGGGTCTGGTCGAGGCCGAGGTCGTCAGCTGGAAGGTCAAGCGGGGCGACACCGTCAGGACCAACGACATCGTCGTCGAGGTGGAGACCGCCAAGTCCCTGGTGGAGCTGCCGGTTCCGTGGGACGGCAGCGTCGTCGACGTACTCGTGCCCGAGGGCACCACCGTCGAGGTCGGCCAGCCGATCCTCGCCGTCGAGGTCGAGGGTGCCGAGGACGACGCTCCCGCCGGTGGCGGTGCCGCGACGTCCGGTGCCCCGGGTGGCGACGCGGCCGCCGAAGAGGGGGAGCGCGTCGCCAACCTCGTCGGCTACGGGCCCTCGGCCGGCTCGACCCGGCGGCGTCGCCGCAAGGGCGCCGCCCCCGGCCAGGCCGCCGAGGGGGCGCAGGCCGTCATGGGCCAGGTCGCCGGTCCGGCGGCCGGCAACGCCCCCGCCGAGGCGGTGGCCGAGCAGGAGCCGCCCGCCGCCGCAGCCGCACAGCCCGCCGCAGCCGCACAGCCCGCTGCAGCACCACAGCCCGCCGCAGCACCAGAACCCGCCGCACCGGCGCCCGCACAGCCGGCGCCGCAGGGTCGCCCGGGGGGTGACGGCGCCCGCGCACTGGCCAAGCCGCCGGTGCGGAAGTTCGCCAAGGACAACGGGATCGACCTCGCGCTCGTCACCCCGACCCGCGAGGACGGGGTGATCAGCCGGGCCGACGTCGAGCAGTTCCTCGCCACCGGCGGGGCACCGGCCGCAGGGACGGGCACCGCGGAGGCTCCGGCACACCAGCCGTCCCCGGGCGAGCGCGAGACGCGCATCCCGATCAAGGGCGTGCGCAAGATGACCGCGCAGGCGATGGTGGGGTCGGCGTTCACCGCGCCGCACGTGACCGAGTTCGTCACCGTCGACGTGACGCGAACCATGAAGCTGGTCGAGCGGCTGCGCGCGGACCGGGAGTTCGCCGGGGTCAAGGTGTCCCCGCTGCTCGTGGTCGCCAAGGCGCTGATGCTCTCGGTGCGGCGCAACCCGGGCGTCAACGCGACCTGGGACGAGGCCGCCGGCGAGATCGTGCAGAAGCACTACGTCAACCTCGGCATCGCGGCCGCCACCCCGCGCGGGCTGATCGTGCCGAACATCAAGGACGCCGACCGGATGTCGCTGCGACAGCTGGCCGACGCGATGACCGAGCTCACCGGGACCGCGCGCGAGGGCAGGACGTCCCCGGCGGCGCAGGCCGGCGGCACGATCACGATCACCAACGTGGGCGTCTTCGGGGTCGACAACGGCACCCCGATCATCAACCCCGGCGAGTCGGCCATCCTGTGCTTCGGCGCGATCCGGCGGATGCCGTGGGTGGTCACCGGCAAGGACGGGTCGGAGCGGATCAGGCCGCGCTGGGTGACCCAGCTGTCGCTGGCGTTCGACCACCGGCTCGTCGACGGCGACCTCGGGTCCCGCACGCTCGCCGACGTGGCCGCGGTGCTGGAGGATCCGTCGAAGGCGCTCGTCTGGGGCTGACCGGCCGCCGGCGACCGACCCGGTCCGGAGCGACGACCCGCTCGGTCAGATCTCAGGGCAGTGGCGGGGCGGTCGCCGGAGAAGTGGGCCGCTCGGTCAGATCTCAGCTCCGGCGGACCGAACGGCCGGGGAATGCGGCCCGCCCGACCGGGTAGGGGCGGCGCCATGCGTACTGCCTCACTTGCCCCGATCTACGAGCAGGCCGGACCGTTCGCCACCGTGCTCGTCGACGTCAGCCAGGAGGGTGGCGGCGGCGAGCGGGAGCACGAGCTCCGGGTCAAGGACGCGATCGCCGAGCTGGAGCGGCAGGACGCGCCCGAGCAGGTGCGGGAGGCCGTGCAGGCCGAGCTCGACGCCGACGTGCACGCCGCCGCGCCGGTCGCCCGGTGCGTCGTGGCCAACGACTCCGGGGTGCTGCTGTCCGGGGAGCTGCGGGAGCGGGTCGACCGGACTGTCGCCAGTTGGGCACCGCTGCCCTCCCCGACGCCGTGGGTGCGGCTGCTGGACGCGTCGGTGCCGTTCGCGCTCGTCCTCGCCGACCGCGAGGGCAGCGACATCGAGGTGTACCGCGCCTCGTCGGTGGCCGTCCCCGAGCACGAGCAGAGCCACGGCGAGACCTTCCACATGCAGAAGGTCAACACCGGCGACTGGTCGATGAAGCGCTACCAGCGCCACGCGGAGGAGGTCTGGCGGCGCAACGCCCGGGAGACGGTCGAGAGCATCGACTCGCTGGTGCGCGAGGGCATCGAGCTCGTCGTCCTCGCGGGCGACGAGCACGCCTGCAGCGACATCCGCGACGGCGTGGGAGACGAGGCCCGGGCGGTGCTGGTCCGGCTGGACAGCGGTGGCCGTGCGGCGGGCGCCTCCCGGGAGCAGCTCGACGTCGAGGTGCGCGAGCTCATCGTGGGCCGGGTCGTGCAGCGCCGCCTGGTGGAGGCGCGCGACCTCGAGCAGCGCCTCGGCCGGGGGACCGGCGCCGCGCGGGGCGCCGACGAGGTCCTCGACGCCTTCGTCCAGGGGCAGGTCGACCACGTCCTGCTCGACCCGCAGTCGGCCCACGGGGAGCAGGTCCGGCCCGACGGGCACACCGGACTCGACCTCGGACCGGCCGACAGTTCCGGCGAGCTGCCGCTCGACGACGTCGTCCTCGCGGTCGCCGCCCGCACCGGTGCCGAGGTGGTGGTCGTCCCCGGGTCGGTGCTGGACGGGGAGCCGGTCGCGGCGCTGCTGCGCTGGGACGCGCGCCCCGCCCGAGACTCCTCCTGACGACCGGCTGCCCGATCGCCCCACGCTCCCTCCTGACAGGCGTGCGATGTCGTGCCCACAATGGGAGCGAGGAGCGTGAAGGAAGTGACCGTGGCACGCAGGCGTGACGACGGCAGTGTCCCCCCTGTGCCCGTCGTGATGGCCGCCGTGGTCCTCGCCGCGATGGGGATCCTCGGGCTGGTCGGCGCAGCGGTGGCGTTGACGCAGTCGGTGGGTGTCGCCATCCTGCTGCTGCTCGTCGCCGGACTGCTGCTCGGGCTGGCCCACTTCATCCGCCACGGCAACCCCACCGCCCGCGGCGTGACCTTCGCCTGCATGGCGGCGGCCGTCGCCTACTTCCTCTTCACCGGCTTCGGCGACGGTGACATCGTCTTCGCGCTCGTGCCGATCGCGGTGGTGTGGCTGCTCGCCGGCGGGGACGCACGGGAGTGGTTCGCCGCGCACCAGAAGCCGGTCGAACGGGACGACACCCGCGGGAGCCCCTGACCGGCTCGCCCCCCGGACCTCAGCCGGCCGGCACACCTCCCCGGTGTGCCGGCCGGCTCGTCCAGCGCCTCGCTGGGTCGCCCGGACACGTGGTCCGGACGTCTGCTCACCCGGTCGCGGCCGGGTGACGTCTTCCGGTATGCCGGGTGCTCACCGCTCCCGGTGCCGTCCCGGACCGCGCCGGGCCGCGGACGCGACGGGCTCGCGCGAGCCACCGTCCCCGTCGCCGCCGTCCCCCGCGCCGGCGGGCTCGGGCGGGGGCCCACCGTCCGGGTCGTCGATCTCGTCCATGGTGCGGGCCCCGCACTCGGCGCACACCGCCTCGGTCAGGCCCTTGGCCGCGGTCCACCGGTGGTCGTGGTCGTCCTGCGGGGAACGCTCGGGGGTGCCGCTGTCGCCCTCGCCCGACCGGGACTCCACGGCCCGGTGACCCGCGATGCCCGCGCTCGTGGCCGGCACACCCTCGCTCGGGCGGGCCTCCCGAGCGGCGGCCTCCGCGGCCTGCTCGCTGGCGGCGATCTCCATGCCGGACTGGGTGCGCAGCTCGATCCGCGGCAGGAAGCAGAGCACGACGAGCGCGATGGCGACGACGAGCGCGCCGATGAGGAACACCAGGTCCATCGCCTGCGAGAAGCCGACCCGGAACGGGTGGGCGACCGGGTCGGTCAGGTGCGCCAGGACCGAGGAGTCGTTGAGGATGCCCGAGGCGCTGCCGCCGCCCTGCTGCGGGTGCTGCAGGGCCTGGGCGAGGGCGGCCGAGTCCGGGTGCTGCTGCAGCGCCGGGTCGCGCAGCGCCTGCTGGTAGGAAGGCGTGCGCAGCGCCCCGGCGAGCGCGTCGCGGATCTTGCCGCCCGCGCTGCTGAACAGGATCGACAGGAAGACCGCGACCCCCATCGTGCCGCCCATCTGACGGAAGAAGGTGGCGGCGCTCGTGGCCATGCCGATCTCCCGCGGGTGCACCGCGTTCTGCACGATGAGGGTGAGCGGCTGCATCGTGTTCCCGAGGCCGAGCCCGAAGACCAGCATGAACACCAGGACCACGGTGAGCGAGGTGTCCGCCGTCACCCGGGACAGCAGCACCAGACCCACGATCATCAGGGCGGTCCCGAGGATCGGGAAAATGCGCACCTTGCCGGTCTTGGAGATGAGCTGGCCGGAGATGACCGAGGAGACCATGATCCCGAGCACCAGCGGCAGCATCATGAAGCCGGACGACATCGGGGTCGCCTCGTGCACGATCTGCAGGTAGAGCGGGATCGTCATCATGCCGCCGAACATGCCGAGGCCGACGATCATGCTGCCGATGATGGTGATGGAGATGGCGCGGTTGTTGAAGATCCGCAACGGGATCAGCGCCTCGTCGCCGATCCGCTTCTCGGCCCACACGAACAGCAGCACACCGGCCGTGCCGACGACGTAGCAGAGCAGTGCCAGGCCCGAGCCCCAGCCCCAGCTGCGGCCCTGCTCGGCCACGGTCAGCAGCGGGACGAGGGCGACGACCAGCCAGACGGCGCCCCACCAGTCGACCCGGTGCTCGCGGCGGACGTGGTGCAGGTGCAGCGTCTTGCTGACGACGAGCAGGGCGACGATGCCGATCGGCACGTTCACCAGGAAGACCCAGCGCCAGCCGCTGATCGACAGGATCGTGTCGGCGCCGGCGAAGAACCCACCGATCACCGGGCCGGCGACGCTGGAGGTGCCGAACACGGCGAGGAAGTAGCCCTGGTACTTTGCCCGCTCGCGCGGGGAGACGATGTCCCCGATGATCGCCAGCGACAGCGAGAACAGGCCGCCGGCGCCGAGGCCCTGCAGGGCACGGAAGGCGGCCAGCATGTACATCGAGCTGGCGAAGCTGCACAGCGCCGAGCCGACGATGAAGATCGAGATGGCGCCGATGAAGAACTGCTTGCGTCCGTAGAGGTCGGACAGCTTGCCGTAGAGCGGCGTGGTGATCGTCGAGGTGATCAGGTACGCCGTCGTGATCCACGCCTGCAGGTCGAGCCCGTGCAGCTCGTCGGCGATGGTGCGGATCGCGGTGCCGACGATCGTCTGGTCCAGCGCCGCGAGGAACATCCCCATCATCAGCCCGCTGAAGATGGTGAGGATCTGGCGGTGGGTCAGCCGTCCCCCGGCAGGGGCGGTGGCGGCGGGTGCGGCGGCGGTCATCGGCGGTCCTCGGCGGCAGCGGTGGTCAGGTCGGTGGTGGCGTTCTTGTTCATCCGGTCCCGTGCCTCCTGGATGGAGGCACCGAACCTCTCGAGGTAGCCGGTGAAGGCCTCGACGTCCTGCGGGTCCCAGTCCTCGAGCAGCTGGGCGAGCCACCGGCTGCGGCCCTCGACCAGCCGCTCGATGAGCTCACGCCCCTCGGCGGTGAGGGTGAGCACGGTGGCCCGGCGGTCCTCCTCGTCCGGCACCTTCTCCACCAGGCCGTACGACACCAGACCGCTCACCTGGCGGCTGACCGTCGAGACGTCCGAGTGGATGCACTCGGCCAGGGCGGAGACCCGGCGCGGCTCCCGGGACAGCTGGAACAGCAGCGGGAAGGCCGCCGGCTCCGCGCCCGGGTGCAGCTTGGGCAGGTGGTGGCGCATGGACGAGAAGAGCTTGACGACGCGGATCAGCTCGTGGCCGAACCGCTCCGCGGAGGTGAGGTCGACGGACATGGCGGTGCTCGATCGGGAGAGGAGGCAGTGAGGTTGCTTGCGGCATACAAGTATGCGCGGGCACTCGGCTCCGCGCAAATCGTCTCCCGGGCGGATCCACCGCCGGGAGCGTCGGGTCAGGTCAGAGGTCCCCGCCCTCGTTGACGAGGCGGGTCACCTCACGCTGGATCAGGCCCAGCCGCGCCTCCCGGACCAGGGGCACCTGGCGCCGGCGGTGCCGGACGTCGGCGAGGTCGATGTCCACGGTCAGCAGCTGCTCGTCCCCACCCGCCTCGGCCACGAGGTTCCCCCAGGGATCGATGACGTGCGAGCCACCCCAGAACCGCATCCAGTCCTCGGTGCCGACCCGATTCACGAAGACCACGTGGAGCTGGAACATGCGCCCGTAGAAGCGCGTGATGCTGTGCCAGTACTCGTGGGAGTCGTAACGGTCGGGGAACCGGCTCTGGGCGCTGGCCGCCGGCACCAGCAGCACCTGGGCGCCGTCCTGGGTCGCGATGAACGCGATCGGCGGCTGCCACGCGTCGTTGCAGATGAGCACGGCCGCCGTGGCACCGTTGCCGACCGGGAACGCCCGGAGGTCCTGCCCCGGCGAGAAGGTGCCCCGCTCGTGGAACGGCCGGTATGTCGGGAGGTACAGCTTGCGGTGCACGTGCACCAGCCGCGCACCCTCGTAGTAGGCGGCGCTGTTGTAGTCGTGCGGTCCACGACCGGACTCCATGAAGCCGACCAGGACGCCGGTCCCGTCGGCGGCCCGGCCCAGCTTCTCCAGTCGTGGGTCGGTCGCCGCGATCGACAGGTCGGCGTCGACGTCGCCGACGGAGTACCCGGACAGGAAGAGCTCCGGGAAGACGACGAGGTCGCTGCCGTCGGCCGTGGCCGTGCCGATGGCGCCCAGTGCGCGATCCACGTTGGCGTCGATGTCGCCGAGCGTGGAGTCGAGCTGGGCCAGCGTGATCCGCATGGTCCGACGTCAGCTGATGAAGCCGTTGTCCTGCAGCCACTTCTTCGCGACCTGCTCCACCGGCAGGCCCTGCACGTCGACCTGGGAGTTGAGCTTCGTGAGCTCCTCGGTGGTGAGCTTCTTCGAGATCGGGTCGAAGATGTTCTTCAGCTGCTTGGAGTACTTCTGGTAGACCGAGTCGCGCACCGTCAGCGCCACGTTGTAGCTGACGAAGAAGTGCTTGTCGTCGGGCACGACGACCATGTCGTTGGCCGGGATGCGCCCGTCCGTGGCGAAGACCTCACCGAACTTGCACGGGGTGCCCTTGGGCACCCGGGTGTAGATGATGCCCAGGTCGACCTCCGTGACCTGGCTGTCCGGCAGCGTGAAGCCGTAGGCCTTCTCGAGCCCGGGCCATCCGTCGGAACGGTTGAGGAACTCCGAGGCGGCGCACAGGGAGGCCTGTGAGGGGTCCTTCTTGACCAGCGCCGCGTAGTCGGAGAGGTTCTGGACCCCGGTGGACTCCTGGGCCTTCTTCGACGTGGCGATGGCGTAGGTGTCGTTGGCGTCGGCCATCGCCATCCACGTGATGTCGTTCTTCTTGAGGTCCTCCTTGGCCACCGCGTCGAACAGCTTCTGCGGGTCCTTGGGCGCCGTGGACGTCTCGTGCTTGAGGATGTCGACCCACCCGGTTCCGGTGTACTCCCAGTACATGTCGATCTGGCCGGAGGTGAGCGCCTTGCGGGTGTTCGTCGTCCCCTGGATCTTGGTCTTGTCCTCGACCGTTGCGCCGGCGTTCTGCAGCGCCTGGATCGCGATCTGGCCGAGGACGAGCTGCTCGGTGAACTCCTTGGAGCCGACCGACAAGTCGGCCCCGGACAGGTCGGTCGCACCACCGCCCGTCTCCGAGCCACCGGTGCCTCCGGCGTCGGTGCCTCCCCCGCCTCCGCCGCACGCGGTGGCGCCGAGGGCGAGCGCCGTCGCGGCCGCCGTGACGATCAGGGTTTTCGTCGGGATGCGCATGGCGCTCACTTCCTGCCTCGAGTTCGATGGTTCAACAGTGGTCTCATGGTCCGGCCCGCCTCACAGCCCCCGTGGCCGCAGCACGTCCTCGGCGATGCCCGCGAGGTAGTCGATGAGCAGGGCGAGCACCGCGACGCACGCGGCGTAGACGAGCGTCACCAGCGGCAGGTCCCGGCCGATCCCGGCGACGATGCCCCCGCCCAGCCCACCGCCGCCGACGAAGGTCGCCAGGGTCGCGGTGCCGACGTTGAGGGTGAGCGCGGTCCGCAGCCCCGCCATGATGACGGGGACGGCGAGCGGCATCTCGACCTGCCACAGCACGCCCCACTTGGTGATCCCCATGCCGCGGGCCGACTCGATCACCGACTCGTCCACCTGCTCGAGTCCCACCATCGTGTTGGCCAGCACCGGGATCACGGTGTAGATGACCAGCGCGATGATCACGGCCCAGAAGCCGTAGCCCTGGGTCCAGGCCACGGCGAGCAGGGCGATGAGGCCGATCGAGGGGATGGCCTGGCCGACGCTGAACACCGCGACCGTGGGCCGGGTGACCGGACGGAACAGCGGTCGGGTGAGCAGGATGCCGAGGGGGACGGCGATGAGCAGCACGATCACCGTGGACACCACGGTGAGCTCGATGTGCTCCCAGGTTCGGACGAGGATCGTGGGCAGGGGAAGCTGCTGTCGCTCGGCGGTGGAGAACGAGGCCCGGGAGGCCACGGCCAGCCAGGCGGCCAGCAGGATGGCCCCGCACACGGCGGGAATGGCCAGGTAGCCACCGATCGAGCGGTGCGCCCTGCTCCGGGGCCGGCCGCGCCGCCGGGGGCTCGGCCCCCCGCCCCCGGTCCCGGTCCGTTCCGTCACGACAGTCATGGTCCGGGCGTGACCGTCTCGTCGGCAGGCGCCCTGTCGGCACCTGCACGCAGGCGCGTTCGTTCCGCGTCGCGCAGGGACCGGACCGTCTCGTTGATCGTGTCGATGTCGACGACGCCCTGGTAGACCCCCGAGGCGTCCGTCACGATCGCGCAGCTGTACCGCGCCGTGATCAGCTCGTCGAGGGTGTCGCTCAACGTCGCGTTCGGTTGCACGACGGCATCCGCGGGAAGGCCGACGTCCGCCAGGGAGCGACCGCTCGGGCGACGGCGGAGGTGGTCGTAGGTGACCCAGCGGCGGGGGCGCCGGTTCCCATCGAGGACGAGCAGGGCCGTCTTGTCGGTGGCCTCCAACGCGATCAGCGCCTCCTCCTGCCCGGTGGTGTCGGTGACCGTCGGCCAGTCGTGCAGCTCGATGTCTCGCACCCGGCTCAGGCTGAGACGCTTCAGCGAGGCGCCGCGACCGATGAAGTCCGCCACGTAGTCGTCGGCCGGGCTGACGAGGATCCGCTCCGGGGTGTCGAACTGGGCGATGTGCGACTGGTCGCGCAGGATGGCGATCCGGTCCCCCATCTTGATCGCCTCGTCGATGTCGTGGGTGACGAAGATGATCGTCTTCTTCATCCGCGCCTGAAGCCGGAGGAACTCGTTCTGCAGCCGCTCCCGGGTGATCGGGTCGATCGCGCCGAAGGGCTCGTCCATGAGCATCACCTCGGGGTCGGCGCTCATCGCGCGCGCGACGCCGACCCGCTGCCGCTGGCCCCCCGAGAGCTCGTTCGGGTAGCGGTCGCGGTAGTCCTCGGGGTCCATGTTCACGGTCCGGAGAAGCTCGTCGACGCGGTCCCGGATCCGCTGCTTGTCCCACCCGAGCAGCTTGGGGACCGTGGCGATGTTCTCGGAGATCGTCTTGTGCGGAAACAGGCCGATCTGCTGGATGACGTAGCCGATCCGGCGCCGGAGGTGGTCCGGGTTCACCCGGGTCACGTCCTCGTCGTCGAGCACGATCCGGCCGGATGTCGGCTCGATGATCCGGTTGATCAGCTTCATCGTCGTCGTCTTGCCGCACCCGGAGGGGCCGACGAGGATGACGATCTCGCCCTCGGGAACCTCCATCGTCAGCCGGTCCACGGCCGGGTCGCCCTGCCCGTGGAACTGCTTGGTCAGTTCCTCGAGCCGGATCTTGATCCGGCCGGCGGCCTCGGCGGCGCCGGCCGCTGGGGTCTCGGTCATCGCAGTCCTCTCGGCACGGTCACACGGTTCAGCAGCGTGTAGGCAAGGTCGAACAGGATGGCGAGCACGATCACGCCGAGGGTGCCGGCGAGGACCAGGTTGAGGGCGACCGCGCTGCCGATGCGGGCCAGCCCGTCGAAGATCAGCCGTCCGAGCCCCGGCCCCCGGATGTAGGCGCCGATGGCGGCGATGCCGATCAGGATCAGCGTGGACACCCGGATGCCGGTCAGGATGACCGGCCAGGCGAGGGGCAGCTCGATCTGCAGCAACCGTTGCCGGGGGTCCAGCCCCATTCCCTGGGCGGACTCGACGACAGCGGAGTCGACGGCACGCAGCCCCACGACGGTGTTGCGGGTGATGGGCAGCAGGCCGTAGAGCACGAGCGCGAGCACGACCGACCTCGCGCCGAGGCCGAGGAAGCTGATGCTGAGGAACACCCCGAAGAGTGCGAGGGAGGGGATGGTGAGGAACGTGCTCGTCACCGCCAGCACCAGCTCGCGCGGGCGCTCGGTTCGGTAGGTCGCGACGCCGAGGCCGACACCGATGACGGTCGCGATGGCCACGGCGACGGCCACGATGATCGCGTGCTGGATCGCCAGGTCGAGGACCTGCGGCCAGTCGAACTGCAGGTAGGCCCAGAACGACGCCAGCCACGACTGGTCGGCCACGTGCACCACCTCCCTCCGCCGGTCTCGGTGCCGCCTCGGCGCTGTGGCTGGTCAGTGCTCGTCCGTGCCCGGTTCGTGCTCCTCGACGCTGGTGTCGGCCGTTGCTCCCCGCGATCCTCTTGGACTGTCGCACGGCCCGTCGGGCCGCACAAGGAATCCGCGGAATCGGAAGCAGTCCGTGATCACCGACCGGCGCGGGTGGACAGCTGCTCCGCGTGCGCGACGAGGGCCGCGACGGCGGTCCGCATCGCGCGCTGGCCGAACCGCGCCGACGGCCCCTGCAGCCCGAGGATCGCGGTCAGCTCCCCGTGGACGTCCAGTACGGGCGCGGCGACGGCGTTCAGGTCCTCCTCGCGCTCGCCGACCGCCTGCGCCCACCCCCGCTCGCGGGTGCGGGCGACCTCGCGCGCGAGCAGCTCGGGGTCGGTGATCGTCCGCGGCGTGTAGGCGGCCAACCGACCTGCCGGCACACCTTCGCGGTGGGCGAGCAGCACCTTGCCGGTCGCGGTCGCGTGCAGGACGCTCGGGCGCCCGACCTCGGCGACGCTGCGCACCGAGGAGCTGCTCTGCACGTAGTCGACGGTGAACGTCGCCTCCTCGGCGGGCAGCGACAGGGTCGCCGTCTCGCCCGTGGCCTCGGCCAGCTCAACCAGGTGGGGCCGGGCGAGCTCGCGGATGCCGAGACCCGCCAGCGCGGCGTTGCCGAGCTCGACCAGCCGGGGCCCCAGCCGCACCGGGCCGCCCCCGTCCGCACGGTGCACCAGCCCGTCCTCGGCGAGCGTGGAGAGCAGCCGGGAGACCGTGCTGGCGTTGACCCCCGTGCGCCGGGCGATCTCGTTGGTGCCCAGTCCGTCCGGGGCGTCGCCGAGCGCCAGCAGGACCGCCACGGCTCGCCGCACCGTGGCGACGGGACGGGGTGTTGCCGCGGGTGTTGCCGGCACGAGACCTCCGCGAGTACGGTGAAAGCGTCATTTTGACATGGTGTTGCCGATAGGGCAACAGTGGTGGAGCGTGGTGCCGCATGCCCGAACTGCCGCGGGCGAGCCGGTTCGTCGTCGTGGGCGCGGGCACGCACGGGCTGTCCACCGCATGGCACCTCGCCCGAGAGCTGCGACGCCGGGGACGGGGCAGCGGCTCGGACGTCGTGGTCCTCGACAAGACCGGGGTGGGGGCCGGCGCCTCGGGCATCGCCTGCGGCGTCATCCGCAACAACTACTTCCAGCCGGCGATGCGCCGCCTGATGGCGCACTCGGTGTCCGTGTGGGAGTCCGACCCCGAGGCGTTCTCCTACCACCCGGTGGGCTACCTGCAGGCCGCGTGCGAGCCGATGCACGAGGGCGTCCGGCAGATCCACCGCGAGCAGCAGCAGATCGGCTACCCGTCCACCCTCGTCGAGGGGGAGGCCGCCTGCCGGGACTACCTGCGTGACCTCTTCGAGGACTGGCAGGCGACGGGCATCACGACCGTGCTGCACGAGCACCGGGGTGGCTACGCCAACAACCGGGAGTCGTTGCGGGGCCTGCTCGGCAGGGCCCGGGCGGAGGGAGTTCGGCTCCTCACCGGTGTGCAGGTCACCGGCTTCGACGTGGCCGGCGGCGTGGTCCGCTCGGTGGCCACCGATGCCGGGACCATCGCCTGCGACGCGGTCGTCCTCGCGGGGGGCCCCTGGGTGCGCGACCTCTGGGCCCTGCTCGGCCTCCCGTCCACCGTCCCCCTCCGTGGTGCGGACGGTGCCTCCACCGATGTGGAGATGTGGCACTACCTGCTGCTGCAGGAGGGCACGCTGGGCGTCGATCCGCGCGTGTTCACCGACAACCGCGGTGGCGCCCCTCCCGTCGTCCACGTGGACTCCGACGCACCCCTGTATGACGAGCACGGCCACCTGGTCACCGACCGGATGTGGGGGATCTACTACAAGCCGGACCTCTCCTTCGACGGGGTCCAGGGCGGGACCGTGCCGACTCCGGTGGACGTGCCCGTGGCCGACGTCCGCGTCGACCCCTACGGACCGGACAGCGTCGAGTTCACCGTCGGCGCGGACTTCGCCCGGACCTTCACCAGCGCGCTGGCGCACTGCCACCAGCGATTCGAGGGGAAGGCCCACCTCTATCGCGAGGCGAGGTCGGGCGGGTTGGGATGTTTCACTCCCGACAGCTTCCCCGTCTTCGACACGTTCCACGAGAACGCCTACGTGGTCGCCGACTCCAACCACGGCTACAAGATGATCGGCGTCGGGGAGCTCGTCGCCAGGGAGCTGCTCGGCGAACCGCAGGAGCTCCTCGCCCCTTTCCGCTTCTCGCGCTACGAGCGCGGCGAGCTGCACCCGACCAGCGCCTCCCCGTTCCCGTGGAGCTAGGCCGGACACCACCAAGGAGTGACAGGCATGCGCATCCCCTATGACGTCCCGAAGATCCACCTGTACACGCGGATCCGCAAGTCGCCCTACTACTACGCGTCGCAGCGGCACGGGGTGCAGTCGTACAGCGTCTGCAACCGGATGTACCACCCGCGCCACTACGACGACCCGATCGCCGAGTACTGGAAGCTCGTCCACGGCGTCACCATGTGGGACGTCGGTGTCGAACGGCAGGTGCAGGTCTCCGGCCCGGACGCGCTCGAGTTCGCCAACCTGCTCACGCCGCGGGACCTGACGAAGTGCGGGGTCGGGCAGTGCAAGTTCCTGCTCAACACGGACGTGGACGGCGGCATCCTCAACAACCCCGTCCTGCTCCGGGTCGCCCGCGACTGCTTCTGGTTCTCGGTGGCGGACGGGGACGTCCTGCTGTGGGCAAAGGGGGTGGCCAGCCAGTCCGACCTCGACGTCGAGGTGAGTGAGCCGGACGTCGCACCCGTGCAGATCCAAGGACCGAGGTCGCAGGCGCTGATGCGTGACCTGTTCGGCGACCACGTCCTGGACCTGAGGTACTACTGGCTGGACGAGTTCGAGCTCGACGGCATGCGACTGGTCGTCAGCCGCACCGGCTACACCGGCGAGGTCGGCTACGAGATCTACCTGCGGAACGCCAGCCGAGACGCCACCAGGCTGTGGGACTCCGTGCTCGAGGCCGGCCGGCCGCACGACCTCGCCGTCATCGGCCCGTGCCAGATCCGCCGGGTGGAGGCGGGCATCTTCAGCTACGGTTCCGAGATCGCGCTGGACAACAACACCTTCAGCGACTACGCCTTCCTCAACCCCTACGAGGCGGGACTGGAGTGGACCGTGGACCTGGAGCAGGACGGCGACTTCATCGGCAAGCAGGCCCTGCAGCGGATCGCCGAGGAGGGCGTGTCCCGCAAGGTCGTCGGGGTCGAGGTCGGCGGGGACCCGCTCGTCGGCTACCTGGAGGACTACCTACCGGTGGTCGAGGACGGTGCGCAGATCGGGCAGGTGTCGTCGGCCTTCTGGTCGCCGCGGCTGGAGAAGAACATCGGCTTCGCCCTGGTCCCGACCGCGCAGGCCGGCATCGGGACCGCCCTCACCGTGGTCACGGCCGCGCGGGGTGAGGTGCCCGCGACGGTGGTGGAGAAGCCCTTCATCGACCCGACCAAGCAGACACCGCGCGGACTGAAGCCGGAGGCGGCGTGATGACGGCGGACGGGGCCCGCGGGCCGGGGCTGCTCGAGCGGCTCGACGCCGGCGCGGTCGTGTGCGCCGAGGGCTACCTGTTCGAGCTCGAGCGGCGCGGCTACCTGCAGGCCGGCTCCTTCGTGCCCGAGGTGCTGCTGGACCACCCGGAGCAGGTGACCTCGCTGCACGAGCAGTTCGTGCACGCCGGGTCGGACGTGGTCGAGGCCCTCACCTACTACGCCCACCGGGAGAAGCTGCGCGTCGTCGGCCGCGACGGCCAGCTGGAGGAGATGAACCGCACGGCCCTGGAACTGGCCCGCGACGTGGCCGACCGAACCGGCGCGCTGCTGGCGGGAAACGTGTGCAACACCAACGTCTTCGACCCGGGGGACACCGCGACGCACGACGCGGCCCGCCGCATGTTCGACGAGCAGGTCGGCTGGGCCGCCGACGCGGGCTGCGACTACGTCATCGCTGAGACGTTCCGGTATGCCGAGGAGGCGCAGGTCGCCCTCGAGGCCGTCCGTGCGGCGGGGCTCCCCGTCGTGGTCACCCTCGCCGTCGGCAGTGGCGGCCGGACCCGGGAGGACTGGTCGGTCGCCGACGCCTGCGGCCGGCTCGCGGACGCGGGCGCGGACGTGGTGGGCCTCAACTGCCTGCGCGGCCCGGCGACGATGCTGCCGCTGCTGCCGGAGGTCGTCGACGCGGTCGGCGTGCCGGTCGCGGCGCTCCCGGTGCCCTACCACACGACCCCGGAGGAGCCGACCTTCCACGCACTGCGGGACCCGGCCGGTGACGGCGACGGCCGTCCCTTCCCCATCGGGCTGGACCCGTTCACCTGCACCCGCGAGGACGTCGCCGCGTTCACCAGGGACGCGCATGCCGCCGGCGTGCGCTACCTCGGGCTGTGCTGCGGTGCCGCTCCCCACCACGTCCGCAGCATGGCGGAGGCGCTGGGGCGAACGCCCCCGGCCAGCCGCTACTCGGCCGACATGTCCAAGCACGCGTTCTTCGGCACCGAGTCCGGGCTGTCCCGGCACAACCTCGACTACGCCCCCGAGCTGTGAGCCCGGATCGGGGAGGTCGTAGTGGTGAAGTACTCGGCGATCGCCCTGGCCCGGCACGCGCTCACCGGGGAGCCGTGGCCGCGGGCCTGGCGACGTCACGAGCTGCGCCCCGGCTACCGGGTGGTCGTCATCGGTGGTGGGGTGCACGGCCTGGCGGCGGCCTACTACCTGGCCCGCAACCACGGGATCGCGGACGTCGCCGTGCTCGACAAGGGCTACCTCGGCGGTGGTGGGTCGGGGCGCAACACCGCGATCCTGCGTGCCAACTACCTCACCCCCGAGGGGGTCCGGTTCTACGACCGGTCGCTGACCCTCTACCGCTCGCTGGCCGGCGAGCTGAACTTCAACATCATGTTCTCCCGGCGCGGCCACCTGACCCTGGCACACAGCGACGCCTCCCTGCGCACCATGCGGTGGCGGGCGCAGGTCAACCAGGTGAACGGAGTCGACTCCCGGGTCATCGATCCCGACCAGGTGCGGCGCCTCGTGCCGCACCTGGACACCTCACGTGCCGCCCGCTTCCCGGTCGAGGGCGCGCTGTACCACCCACCCGGCGGGATCGTGCGCCACGACGCGGTGGTCTGGGGCTACGCCCGTGCCGCCGACCGGCTGGGGGTCCAGCTGCACCCCGGGACCGAGGTGACCGGCATCGACGTGACCGGTGGCCGGGTCACCGGTGTGCGGACGTCTCGCGGACCGGTCGCCGCGGACGTCGTGCTCAACTGCACCGCCGGCTGGTCGAGCCTCGTGGCCCGGATGGCGGGCGTGCGGCTGCCGGTCCGGACCTTCCCCCTGCAGGCGGCCGTGACCGAGCCCGTGCGTCCGTTCCTGCACCCGGTCGTCGTGTCCGGGACGCTGCACGTCTACGTCAGCCAGACCGACCGCGGCGAGCTGGTGTTCGGCGCCAGCGTCGACCCGTTCGCGTCCTACTCGATGGGCGGGTCGCTGGAGTTCCTCGAGGGCCTGGCCGACCACATCCTGCAGCTGATGCCCTCGCTCGCACCGCTGCGGATCCTGCGGCAGTGGGCCGGGGTGTGCGACATGACGCCCGACTTCGCCCCGGTCATGGGCGCCACCCCCGTGGACGGGTTCTTCGTCGACGTGGGCTGGGGCACCTATGGATTCAAGGCCGGCCCGGTCTCCGGCGAGGCGATGGCCGAGCACATCGCCACCGGCCGGACGCCGGACCTCGCCGCGCCGTTCGCCCTCACCCGGTTCAGCGAGGGGCGGCTGGTCGGCGAGAAGGGCGCCGCGGCGGTGGGTCACTGATGATGCTGCTTCCCTGCCCCTGGTGCGGCCCCCGCGACGCCGCCGAGTTCGCGTATGACGGTGAGCTCGGCGACCCGGTCGCCCCCGGGCCGGCGAGCCCCGACCGTTGGCGCGACCACCTCTACCTGCGCGACAACCCGGCCGGGTGGACGATCGAGCGATGGTTCCACCGGATGGGCTGCCGACGCTGGATCACGGTGGAGCGCCACACCATCACGAACGAGGTCCGTGACGCCCGCGACTGCGCGACCGGGAGGGGACCGTCGTGACGAGGCAGGTGGCAGCGGCCGGGGACCGTGGCGCGCCGAGCATGGTGCGGCGCCTGCCGCCCCAGCCGGGCGAGGCGGTCGACCGGGAGACCGAGCTGGGCCTCACCTGGAACGGGCGGCGCTACCCGGCCCTGGCCGGGGACACCATCGCCTCGGCCCTGGCCGCGTGCGGGGTGCGCGTCTTCTCCCGCAGCCTGAAGTACCACCGACCCCGGGGACTGCTGACCGCCGACCACCTCGACCCCAACTGCACCGTCCAGGTGGGCACCGAGCCCAACGTCCGCGCCGCACACCGCCTCGTGCGCGAGGGGATGCAGGTGCGGGCGCAGGACGCCTGGCCGTCCCTCGAGCACGACGCCAAGGCCGTGGTCGGGCTGTTCCCTCGCCTGCTGCCGCCCGGCTTCTACTACAAGACGTTCGCGCGCCCGCGCGCCGTGTGGCCGGCCTACGAGCGCGTGCTGCGGCGATTCGCCCACGGTGGCCGGCTGGACACGCGTGCAGGCGACCAACGTGCCTGCTACGACCAGCGATTCAGCCACCCCGACGTGCTGGTGGCCGGCGGCGGGCCGGCCGGGATGGCTGCCGCCGTGGCCGCGGCCGAGGCCGGCGCCGAGGTGCTGCTCGTCGAGGAGCGGCACGCCCTCGGGGGCCACCTGCGGTGGGGGAGCGGTGCGGAGCTGACTGCGCTGGCGGAGCTGCGTGACCGGGTCGCGGCCACGCCCGGCATCGAGGTGCTCACCGACGCGGTGGCCCTCGGCCGCTACGACGACAACTGGGTCGCCGTGCTCGAACGTGACACCGCCGCGGTGCGGGAGCGGCTGACCCGGGCACGGGCCGGCTGCCTCGTGGTCGCACCGGGACTGGTGGAACGCCCCTACGTGTTCGCGGGCAACGACCTGCCCGGTGTCATGCTGTCCACCGCGGTGCGCCGGCTCGTGAACCTGTATGCCGTGCGGCCCGGTTCGCGCGCCGTCGTCCTCAGCGCCAACCCGGCCGGGGATGCCGCCGCCGCCGACCTGGAGCGCGTGGGCGTGGACGTGGTCGACGTCCAGGACGCACGTGCCGGGGGCGACCTGGTGCGAGTGCGTGGTCGCGGTCGGGTGGAGGCGGTCGAGGTGGCCGGGGGCGCCACGCACGCGTGCGACCTCGTGGTCGTCGCCGCAGGGTGGACGGCACCGACGACCCTGCTGAACATGGCCGGTGACCGACCCGCGTACGACCACCGCTCGGCCCGGTTCCGGCCGGATGAGTCCCGGCTCCCCGCAGGCGTGCTCGCGACCGGACATGTGCTCGGCGACGGCAGCACCGAGCAGCTCGTCGAGCACGGCGAGGCGACGGGCCGGGAGGCAGCACGGCGGGCGACTCCCGGGACCCCGCACGCTCGGGGTGGCGCGACACGGGGCACCTGGGTGCCGGCTCACGGCATACCGCCGTTGCGGCCCGATCCGCACCCGGCGCTCGTGCACGGGCGCACGCACGGGTTCGTCGACCTCTGCGAGGACGTCACCTCCACGGACCTGCTCACCGCCGTGGAGGAGGGCTACGACCACGTCGAGCTGACGAAGCGCTACACGACCGCGACGATGGGACCGACCCAGGGCCGGCTGGAGACGGTCAACGTCACCGCGATCGTCGCGGAGGCGACCGGCCGGACCATCGACGAGACCGGCACGACGACGTGGCGGCCGCCCTACGCACCCGTCACCCTCGGTGCCCTGGCAGGCCGCGCGCGCCACCCGGTTCGCCGTTCGCCGATGCAGTCCTGGCACGAGCGGCACGGTGCGGTCCCGCTGGTCGGCGGATCGTGGGTGCGGCCGGACCACTACGGCGACCCGGCCGGCGAGGTGCGGGCCGTGCGGGAACGCGTCGGCATGATCGACGTGACCCCGATCGGCAAGCTCGACCTGCGCGGCCCCGACGTCCCGGCGCTGCTCGACCTGCTCCACGTCAACCGCCTGTCCACGTTGGGGATCGGGCGGGTGCGCTACGGCGTCATGTGCGCCGAGGACGGGGTGGTCCTCGACGACGGGGTGACCGGACGGCTCGGGGAGCAGCACTACCTGGTGAGCACCACGTCCTCCGGGGCGGACGCTGTCGCGGAGTGGATGGAACGCTGGCTGCAGGTCGAGCACCCCGACTGGCAGGTGCACGTCACCCCGCTCACCTCGGCGTTCGCGAGCGTGAACGTGGCCGGTCCCCGCTCGCGGGAGCTGGTCGCCCGGGTGGTGGACGACGTGGACGTCGGCCCGGAGGCCTTCCCCTACCTGCACGTGCGGACCGGGAGCGTGGCGGGGGTGCCCGGCTGCCTGCTGTGGCGGATCGGGTTCACCGGAGAGCTCAGCTACGAGCTGCACGTGCCGGCCGGCTACGGGCTGCACGTCTGGGAGCGGCTGCTCGAGGCGGGGCGGGACCTCGGGGTGCGCCCGTTCGGGGTCGAGGCGCAGCGCGTCCTGCGCCTGGAGAAGGGGCACCTCATCGTCGGCCAGGACACCGACGGGCTGACCGACGCCTTCTCCGCCGGGCTGGGCGGGCTGGTCAAGCTCGACAAGGACGACTTCGTCGGTCGACCGGCCCTCGTGGACGGCCGTGGGGACGGGTCGATGCTCGTCGGCCTGCTTCCGGTGGACGGCGAGGCGGTCCCGCCGGAGGGCAGTCAGGTCGTGGCGGGCGGCACCATCCGGGGACGGATCACCTCCAGCCGCCTGTCCCCGACACTCGGCCACGCGATCTGCCTGGCCCAGGTCGCGGCCGAGCTGGCCGAGCCCGGGACCCTGCTGACCGTGCGGCTCCCCGGAGGAGGAGGCATGCTGGGACGCGTCACCCAGCAGCTCGCGCAGTACGACCCGGAGGGGATGAGGCTGCGTGCCTGAGGACGAGCCGATCGCCCGCAGCCCCATCGACCCGGGGCCGTCGACCCGGGTCGTCGACGGCTGGAAGGTGCGCAGCGCGCAGGACCAGGACGCGCGGCCGGGAGGCACACGGCATACCAGGTCGCAGGTCGGGGCACCGCCGCCCTGCGAGAGGCTGACGCTCACCGACTGCACGCCGCTGACCAAGGTCCTGCTGCGCGCCGACGCCGGCGCCCCCACGGCCGCGGACCTGCTCGGCGTGCCTCTGGGGAGGTCGGCGAAGCGGCTCTGGGACCTGGGGACCGGCGAGGCCCATGTGCTGCTCGCCGGCTCGCGGCCGGGACAGTGGCTGGCGCTGGCCCCGCCCCATACCGCCGGCGCGGTCACCGAGCGGCTGCAGAAGGTGACCGCCCCGCTGACCGAGCTGGTCTCCGTCGTCGACCTCACCCACGCGCTGGCGCTGGTGCGCCTCACGGGGCGTGCAGCGCGCACGCTGTTGGGCAGGGAGTGCGGCGCCGACCTCAGACCCGGCCACTTCCCCGACGGCTCCACCCTGGGGACCGTCGTCGCGGGGGTGGCCGTGGACGTCATCCGGGACGACCTGCGCTCGCCGGATGAGTCATTTCCGTCATTCCTTCTTCACTGTGAGTGGATGACGGGGCAGTATCTGGTCACGTCGCTCATCGACGCAGGCGAGGAGCTCGGGCTGGAGCAAACGGGGCTCCAGCCCTCCCGAGTGTGAAGGAGGTTGCCGTGTTTCCGTCCAACCTGGAGATCGCGCAGAACGCCACGCTCAAGCCGATCGGCGAGGTGGCCGGCCAGCTCGGGCTCGAGAGCCATCTGCTGGAGCCGTACGGCCACGACGTGATGAAGGTGAGCCTCGACGCGATCGAGGAGTTCGCCGACCGCCCGCGGGCCAAGTACGTCGTGGTCACGGGGATCACCCCGACCCCGCTCGGCGAGGGCAAGTCGACCACGTCGATCGGACTGGTGCAGGGCCTGAACCGGCTCGGGAAGCGGGCCACCGTGACCATTCGCGAGGCGTCGATGGGGCCGGCCCTCGGGATCAAGGGCGGCGCCGCCGGTGGCGGCTACAGCCAGGTGGTCCCGATGGAGAAGCTGAACCTGCACCTCACGGGGGACATCCACGCGGTGACCTCCGCCAACAACCTGCTCGCCGCGATGCTGGACAACCACCTCTTCCGGGGCAACGACCTCGGCATCGACCCCTCGACGATCACCTGGCGCAGGGTGGTCGACATGGACGACCGGGGGCTGCGCGAGATCGTGACCGGACTCGGTGCCCGTGGCAACGGACCGCTGCGGCAGACCGGCTTCGACATCAGCGCCGCCTCGGAGGTCATGGCGACCCTCGGGCTGACCACCTCGCTGACGGACCTGCGCGAGCGGCTGGCCCGGATCGTGGTCGGGTACACGGGCAAGGGGGAGCCGGTCACCGCCGAGCAGCTCCACTCGGCCGGCACGATGACGGTGCTGCTCAAGGAGGCGATCAAGCCGAACTTGTTGCAGACGCTGGAGAACACGCCGGCCTTCGTGCACTGCGGGCCCTTCGGCAACATCGCCACCGGCAACTCCTCGGTGGTCGCCGACCTCATCGCGCTGCGCACCTCCGACATCGTGGTCACCGAGGCGGGGTTCGGTGCCGACATGGGCGCCGAGCGGTTCTTCAACATCAAGTGCCGGGTGTCCGGGGAGAAGCCGGACGCCGCGGTCATCGTCGCCACGGTGCGGGCCCTGAAGGCGCACTCGGGCAAGTACCGGATCGTCGCCGGGCAGAAGCTGCCCAAGGAGCTGTTCGAGGAGAACCCGGACGACGTGCGCTCCGGCGCCGCGAACCTGGTCAAGCAGATCGAGAACGTGCGGATCCACGGCGTCTCGCCGGTCGTCGCCGTCAACTCCTTCCAGACCGACCACCCGAGCGAGGTGGACGCCATCCGGGAGATCAGCGAGCAGGCGGGTGCCCGCTGCGCCGTCTCCGACCACTTCACCCAGGGCGGTGAGGGCGCCGAGGAGCTGGCGCGCGCCGTGGTGGACGCCGTCGAGGAGCCGACCGACTTCCAGTACCTCTACCCGGACGAGGCGAGCCTGCGGGACAAGATCGAGTCGATCGCGACGAAGGTCTACGGTGCCGACGGCGTGGACTACTCGGCGGCCGCGAACCGGCAGCTGGACATGTACGAGGACGCCGGGTTCGGGAACCTGTCGATCTGCCTCGCCAAGACCCACCTGTCGCTGTCCTCCGACCCGACGCTCAAGGGCGCCCCGACCGGGTGGCGGCTGCCGGTGCGTGAGGTCCGTGCCTCGGTGGGGGCCGGGTTCATCTACGGCATCTGCGGCGACATGCGGACGATGCCGGGCTTCGGCTCGGACCCGGCCGCGGCGCACGTCGACATCGACGAGAACGGCAACACGGTCGGCCTCTTCTGACGCCGTGGGCCGCTACTTCGACGAGTCGCTCGCGGGCTTCGCCGACCTGGTCGCGCAGCCGGAGCCGTCGCCGGCCGCCGGGTCGGTGGCGGCGGCGGGCGTGGCGCTGGCCGCGGCGCTCGCGACGAAGGCCGCCCGGCTGTCCAGCCGCCAGGTCCCCGAGGCCGCAGCGGTCGCCGAGGACCTGGAGCGCCGCCGCGTCACCGCCGGTGAGCTGGCGGATGAGGACGCGCGCTCCTACGGTGCGGTGCTCGACGCGATCCGGCGCGAGGGCCGCGACAGCGCCGCCTCCCGAACCGCCTGGGAGGAGGCGGCCCGGGTGCCGCTCACCATCGTCGAGGTGGGCAGCGCAGTCGCCGACCACGCGGTCCGGCTGGCCCGGGACGGGAACCCGAACCTGCGCGGGGACGCCTACACCGCCCTGCGGCTGGCGCAGGCGGCCGTGGACGCGGCCGCGCAGCTCGTCGCGATCAACGTGGCCGAGGCCGGGCTCGACCCGGTGGTCTCCGACCGGGCCAGCGCCCTCGCGGAGCGGGTCGCCGCACTCACCTGAGCCGGCGACGTCCTGCCGCGGCGACCGGACGTCGGCGGCTCGACGCCTTCGCCGCCGACTGGCGCACTTTTCGCGACGCGGTGGACGGACTGCTACCCGAGGGGGCCTGATGGACGCAACGACGAACGCACTGGTGGAGGACTACCAGCAGCGACTCGCGCAGGCGAGCGCATCGTTGCCCGCGGCGCGCCGGGCGGAGGAGCCACCGGCACCACCCGGTACGCCGTCCCCGGTCGCGAGCGTGCCGCGCCGCGGCACCGGCCTCGAGATCGTCGCGGTGGTGCTGCTGACCGCCGGCTCGTCCATTCCCTTCGTCGGGTGGCTGGCCGGCGCCGTCCTGTTGTGGGTCTCCGGCGTCCGGAAGTGGTGGGAGAAGCTCCTCGGCACCCTCGTCCGGCCGCTCGGCGTCACCCTGTTCGTGCTCGTTGTGGCCGCGCCGTTCGTCGTCGACGGATTCCTGCTCGTCCGCGCCCGCCGCCGCGTCGCGCCGGACCCGTCGTTGGCACGGGGGTAGCGGCGCCTCCGCTACGTTCGGGGGGTGCCGATCGCCGACGTCACCCATTCCCCGACGGTCCCGGAGGACCGGCTGCATCGGCTCGCGGAGGCGCTGCCCCACGCCGTGTCCGTCGCCGTCGAGTGCCCCGAGGAGCCGTACGACCACGAGCTGCAGCCCGGCGACGTCGAGATCCGTTTCCGCCCCCGGGGAGTCCACGACGTCAGTGGGCTCGATGTCGTGGTCGAGGTCCGCTCGAAGTGGTTCGCGAGTCGCGCCGAGAACCGGCAGGAGCGGTGTGACCTGCTCCGCGACGCGGTCGTGGCGGCAGCGGCAACGTCCAGCGTCGGCGTCTACCTCAGCCTGCCGGTGGCGGCGTGGGCGCAGGGTGACTGAGCTCGGTGGCGCGTCTGGGGCGCAGCTCGATCACCGGGAGCTGGTCGACGACCCGGTGCCGGCTCTCGTCGGTGCCGTCGTAGCTGATGCCGGTCAGCCGGCCCAGGACGGGAGCGATGACCCTCGCCGCGAGCCGGTGGTCGCGCTCATAGCCCGCGAGCACCTGGGCTCCCTCCCCGGTCGCCAGCACCCGGTATGCCGGCACGAACCGGTCGCTGCCACAACGCACCTCGAGTGCCCCGCCGGCCTCGAGGTTCTGCAGCCACTGGCTGCCCCGGCCGAGGCCGGCGATCACGTGGATCCCCCTCGTCTCGGGGTCACGGTCCAGCACCTCGAGCATCGTCCGGTACACGAGGCCGGACCGGCGACCACGGTGCGTCAGCAAGCAGAACCGGTGCCCGACCAGGGCGCCGAGCCCGAGGTCGTAGAAGGGGACCGGGGCCTTGAACAGCACGCGCGCAGCGCGGTTGAGGGGCGACACACCGGCGAGCATAGGCGCCGGGCCGGGGGGGCGGCGGGGCGGCTCGAGGAATGGCCCCGGGCCGCGGGAGGTCGCCGCCGAGCTCGGGTTCTCCGAGACCGTGTTCGTCCGCGACGCGGCCCGCGGCGACGTGCGCATCCACACGCCCGCGGTCGAGCTGCCGCTGGTCGGGCACCCGCTCGTGGGGACGGCGTGGCTGCTGCGCGAGCAGGGCTTTCCGGCAGCGGTGCTGCGCCCGTCGGCCGGTGAGGTGCTCACGTGGGTGGAGGGACGGCATACCTGGATCAGTGCCCGGCCGTCGTGGGCGCCCGAGTTCGACCTGCACCAGCTGTCCTCACCCGCGGAGGTGGAGGCGCACCCCGGCGCCGGGCCGGACGAGCACCTGCAGGTGTGGGCGTGGCAGGACGATCCCCCACGAGCGGGAGGCCCCACGGCCGGTGCGGTGCGGGTCCGCGTCTTCCCGACCCGCATGGGGATCACCGAGGACGAGGCGACCGGCGCTGCGGCGATCCGCCTGGGCGCCCTGTTGCAGCGTCCGCTGACGATCCGCCAGGGGAGGGCGTCGGAGATCCTCGTGCGCCCCGACGAGGACGGAACGGTGGCCGTGGGCGGCCGGGTCGAACTGGTCGAGACCCGTGCCCACCCCGTGTGACCTGTTGTGGCACAACTACTTCGGGGGCAGTGACCGGGCCCGCGCCACGCCCCGGGCGACCCACTGCTGCAGGGCCCGGTCGCTGTCGAGGACGTCGCTGTCCACGCGCAGCCAGCCGTCCATCGCCCGGCCGCGCATCTCCATCCGGCGCACGTGCCGGCCGTCGACCCACTCGACGGCCCGGGTGGGGTCGATGTGCACCAGCAGGCCGCCCTGCCCGCTCGCCGCGACGGCCATGTTGCCGCGGACGAGGAAGGCGAGCCCGCCGAACATGCGCCGTTCGGTCAGCTCGGTCTCGTCCTGGAGTGTCTCCCGGATCCGGTCGGCCAGCTCCTCGTCGTAGGCCACGACGCCAGTATCCACCGGGATCGTGCTGTCCGGCCTACAGCTGCAGCTTCATCCCCTCGTGCGCCGCGATGCGCACCGCAGGGCGTCGTCGCGCAGCAGGGCAACCAGGGCGGGGACGTCCTCGAACCGAGCGCGGGTGACGCGAACGTGGCGGCCGGCCAACGGGATCTCGCACAGGACCTCCTCCGGGACCGGGTCGGGCTCGTGCAGTCGGCCGTAGACGTACATGTCCCGGCGCTGCCGACCGATCGTCTGCCAGCTGCGCAGAAGACCTTCGCGACGGAAGCCGCACCTGTCGGCGGCGCGCTGGGACGCGCGTCCGTGTGCGAGGTCGCGGGCCCACAGCCCGACCTGGCCGACGGCGGTGTCGTCATCCGGGGCGGCGACGGTGCAGGCGTGGGTCTCCACGCCGTTGCCGAACCGGGTCCGCTGGGGTGGGACGACGAGGCGGCCACCCCCGGCCACGTCCAGCTCGGCATGCACGACGTCGCCCTCGTCGTCACGGGCGACGACGTCGGCGCGGAGTCCGAGGACGTCGGTGAGGAAGCCGACGGCCTGCTCGGCGTCGTCGTGGTGCAGGATCGGCCACAGCGTCGACATGGCTCCCAGCCTGTCAGTGCCGACCACCGCGTGGACGAGACCGGGGGACCGGTGCCGGACACGACAATGGCAGGGAGGCCGCTCGCTCCCTGCCACTTCCAACGTATAGCGCACAGGGGGCCTTGCGGCAAGACCCCTCTCGTGGCGCAGAATCCACGGTCGACACCGGAACAGCGGAAACGGGGGACGACTCATGATCGACGCGACCATCATCGGCGGCGGGCCGACCGGCCTCATGCTGGCCGCCGAGCTGCGGCTGCACGGCATACAGGTGCTCGTGCTGGAGCGGGATGTTGAACCGACCACGGTCGTGCGGGCGCTCGGGCTGCATGCGCGCAGCATCGAGCTGATGGACCAGCGTGGACTGCTGGAGCGGTTCCTGGCGCTGGGCACGCAGTACCCGGTCGGTGGCTTCTTCGCGGGCATCCCGAAGCCGGCGCCGGAGCACTTGGACAGTGCGCACGCCTATGTCCTCGGCATCCCGCAGCCGACCATCGACCGCCTGCTCGCCGAGCACGCCGACGAGGTCGGCGCCGAGGTCCGGCGGGGGTGCGAGCTGGTCGGGCTGGAGCAGGACGAGCACGGGGTCACCGCCGCGCTGTCTGACGGCGGCCGGGTCCGCTCGCGGTACCTCGTCGGCTGCGACGGCGGCCGCAGCACGGTGCGCAAGCTCGTCGGCATCGGCTTCCCCGGTGAGCCCACGCGCGTGGAGACGCTGCTGGGGGAGATGGAGGTGACCTCGTCGGCGGAGACGGTGGCGGCCGTCGTGGCCGAGGTCAGACGGACCCAGCTGCGGTTCGGTCTCGGTCCGCTCGGCGACGGGCTCTACCGCGTCCTGGTCCCTGCCGACGGCGTGGCGGCGGACCGCTCGGTTCCGCCGACGCTCGACGAGTTCCGCGAGCAGCTGCGGGCGTTCGCCGGCAGCGACTTCGGCGTGCACTCACCGAAGTGGCTCTCCCGCTTCGGTGACACCACCCGGCTGGCCGAGCGCTACCGGGCCGGTCGCGTGCTCCTGGCGGGGGACGCCGCGCACATCCACCCGCCCACGGGCGGGCAGGGCCTGAACCTCGGCATCCAGGATGCGGCCAACCTCGGCTGGAAGCTGGCCGCCCAGATCGACGGCTGGGCGCCGGAGGGCCTGCTGGACAGCTACGAGACAGAGCGCCGCCCGGTGGCTGCCGCGGTCCTGGACAACACCCGCGCGCAGATGGAGCTGATGTCGACCGAGCCCGGGCCGCAAGCGGTGCGGCGGCTGCTCGCGGAGCTGATGGACGTCGAGGAGGTGAATCGCCGCCTGGTCGAGAAGATCACGGCGATCGGGATCCGCTACGACGTCGGCGAGGGTCACCCGCTCCTCGGTCGGCGGCTGCGGGACGTCGCCCTGGAGGGGGGACGCCTCTACGAGCTGATGCACCAAGGCCGGGGCCTGCTGCTCGACCAGACCGGCCGGCTGTCGGTCGCCGGGTGGGCAGACCGGGTCGACCACGTCGTCGACCTGAGCGAGGAGCTGGACGTCCCCGCCGTGCTGTTGCGCCCGGACGGGCACGTGGTCTGGGTCGGTGACGGCCAGCAGGGATTGGGCGACCAGCTGTCGCGGTGGTTCGGCAGGGCCGGGGAGGAGCTCGGCGCGGACGTCCGACCGTCGACCGGGTAGTCACCGCCTGTGGCGGCGGGCGTGCGCGGCGACCTTGGCACGGTTGCCGCAGGGGGACATGGAGCACCAGCGCCGGCGGCCACCCGGGTTGAGGAACAGCCAGCCGCAGTCGTCTCCGGGACACGCGCACACCTGCCGCACGTCGGCGGAGGTGAGCAGGTCCGCCGCTGCCAGAGCCGCGGCCAGTACCGGCCTGCGCAGTCCCACGGACTCCGGCAGCTCCCACCGTGCGGGCAGGTCCGGAGGCGGCACCGGGCAGGTACGTCGTCACCGGCCGCGGGTGGAAGGTCACCTCCGACGCCTCCGGCCACCGGGTGCTCCACGAGGGGAGCGGGACGGTCGAGAACCTCTGCGAGATGCTCGCCGGGTAGCGCTCGACCGTCGCGGCTCATGGGCCCGAAGCCGCTCGGGGGCTCCGGGGGCGGCGCTCAGCGACGCGTCGCCGCGATCCGCAGCCGGACGTAGTCGATGACCGGCTCGGGCAGCTCGGCCGCCACGCTGCGGACGAAGCTGGCGTGCTCGCAGGGGTCGAGTTCCCTCAGGTGAGCGCCGAGCACGACGGTGGCGAGGTAGGTCTCGAGCTGCTCCCCCCGCTCCAGGACGGCGGGGTCGGGGACGAGCTCGACCTGGACGTCGGTGAACCCCGCCGACTCGAGCGCCTGCTCAGTCTCGGCGACACCGGCGAAGTTCCAGACCTCGCCGGTGTGGATCGGCTCGGTCCGCCACAGTGCGGCGCGCACCCCGGTGATGTTGCCCTTGCCGCCGCACTCGGCCACGAGCCAGCCGCCCGGACGCAGCACCCGGGCGACGTGGCGGAACACCGCCCGGTGGTCGGGCACCCAGTGCAGGGTGGCGACGCTCATGGCCAGGTCGGCCGGATCCTCGATCGGGAGCGGCTCGCGCAGGTCGGCGTGGAGGACGGTGACCCGGTCGGCGGCCTCCGGTCGCGACGCCAGCTGCCGCCGGAGCTCCTCCAGCATGGGTTCCGAGGCGTCGACGGCGGTGACGTGCCCGTGGGGCAGCAGCTCCAGCAGCCGCAGGGTGTCCCGCCCGGGTCCGCACCCGACGTCGAGCACCCGCTCGTCGCCCCTCAGGCCGAGCCGGTCGATCACGCCGGCACCCCACCGCCGGTGCGGCAGGGCCAGCGACGCGTAGGTGCGGGCGTCCCACTCGGGTGTCGGCACGGCATACCTCCCGTGGTCCGTGATGGTCATCCTGCCGCAGGCCCGGGCGGGCGCGCTCGCCGCCCTGTCGCGTCGTCGTCAGGCACGTGCAGCAACAGGTCGCCCGGCTGGCACTCCAGCTCGCGGCAGATCGCGTCGAGTGTGGACAGGCGGATCGCCCGGGCCTTGCCGGTCTTGAGGATCGACAGGTTCGCCACCGTGATCCCGACCCGGTCGGCGAGCTCGGTGAGCGTCATCCTGCGGTCGAGCAGGGCGTGGTCGAGCCGGATGTCGATCGCCATCAGACGGTCAGCCTCTGCTCGCTCTCCAGGCGTGTCCCGCGGCGGAAGACCTCGGCCAGCAGCAGCAACAGCGCGCCGAAGGCGATCACCGCGAGCTGTGCGCCCGGCTCCATCGAGGTCAGCTGCAGAACGACCTGACCGCCGTACCCGACGAGGTCGTAGTCCCATGCCTTGGGGCTGAGGAACAGCCACAGCAACGGCTCCAGCACCTCCCACGCGATCAGGGTGAGCCCGATGACCCGCAACCGGCGAACGGCGACATCGGTGAACGGGTCTCCACGGGACGCGGTGCGCAGCAGCAGCCACAGTTGGCACAGCACGAGCGCCAGGACGAGCACGCTGAGCACCGTCATCGCGTACAGCGATGCGACGAGCGGGTTCCACCCCGGGTCGGCGTCGAACAACAAGCGTCCGGTCAGTTGGGCGGACACCGGGCGGACGTCGCTCTGGCGGACCACCTGACCGTCCAGGACCTGGCCCCGGGAGTCCTGGAGCACGACGCTCTCGCAGTCGTCCTGGCGGTCGCCCAGATCGATCCGCGGACAAACCCGGGTGCCGGTCGTGACGCCCCACGACGGCTGGTAGGACAGGTCCAGCAAATGTGTGCCCGGGAGGAGGCTGATCCGGTAGTGGTAGTCACTCCACCCGCTCAGTCCGGAGACCCCGGCGAGAGCGATCAGCAGGGCGACGAGCACCGTGACGAGCCACCCCACCAGGGCGATGTGGCTGGCCGCCCTGAAGGCTCGGTACCCGGGCAGGGCGCCCTCCTGAGAGTCGTGATGAGCTTATCGACCCTCAATATCGGCCTATCGAGCAACGACGTCAAGTGACGTCAGGAAACTCTGTCGGACTGTTCAGCTGGCGTCGGCGTCGAGGGCGAAGGCGATCGGCAC
>DASSKF010000203.1:0-16318 GCA_035690725.1 Segeticoccus sp. | reverse complement strand
CGTCGACCTCGACCTGGTCGCCGACGTTCTTCAGCCAGCGGGTGACGGTGCCTTCGGTGACCGACTCACCGAGAGCCGGCATGGTCACGCGTTCGGACATGTGTGAGGTCTCCTCGCTTGTCAGGGTGGGGACGGGTGCGGACGCTAGGCGTGGGCGTGCAACGGCTTCCCGGCGAGGGCCAGGTGGGCCTCGCCCAGTGCTTCGTTCTGGGTCGGGTGGGCGTGCACGAGCTGGGCGACGTCGTCGGGCAGGGCCTCCCAGCCGACGATGAGCTGGGCCTCGCCGACCTGCTCGCCCATCCGGGCACCGATCATGTGGACCCCGAGGACCGGACCGTCCTTGGCCCGGACGACCTTGACGAAGCCCTGCGTCTGCAGGATCTGGGAGCGGCCGTTGCCACCGAGGTTGTACTCGTAGGTCTCGACCTCGCCGTGGCGCTCCCTCGCCTGGACCTCGGTGAGCCCGACGCTCGCGACCTCGGGGTCGCAGTAGGTCACCCGGGGGATGCCGCTCTCCTCGATGGGCGCCGGTGACGTCCCCGCGATCTCCTCGGCGACGAAGATGCCCTGGGCGAAGCCGCGGTGCGCGAGCTGCAGCCCGGGCACGATGTCGCCGACGGCGTAGACACCCTCCACGCTGGTGCGCAGCCGGTCGTCGGTGCGGACGAGGCCCCGCTCCATCGCGATGCCCTGCTCCTCGTAGCCGAGGCCCTCGGTGCGCGGTCCCCGCCCGACGGCGACGAGCAGCAGGTCGGCCTCGATGGACTCACCCGACTCGAGGCTGACGGTGACGACGTCGCCCTCCTGCTTGGCGCCGGTGAAGGAGACCCCGGTCCTCGCGGTGATGCGGCGCTTCTTGAAGGCCCGCTCGAGCTGCTTGGACACGGCCTCGTCCTCGGCCGCCACCAGCCGGGGGAGTGCCTCGACGATGGTGACTTCGGACCCGAACGAGCGGAACACCGACGCGAACTCCACGCCGATGACCCCACCGCCGAGGACGACCACCCTCGGGGGCACGTCCTCGAGGAACAGCGCCTGGTCGCTGGTGACGACCCGGCCACCGATCTCCAGCCCGGGCAGCGTCTTCGCGTAGGACCCGGTCGCGAGGACGACATTGCGTCCCGTCAGCCGGCGGTCGCCGACCGCGACGGTGTGCGGGGCGACGAGCCGGCCCTCGCCCTCCACGTAGGTCACCGTGCGGGACTTCACCAGTCCCTGCAGCCCCTTGTGCAGGCGCGCGACGACCCCGTCCTTGTACGTGTGCACGCCGGCCATGTCCACCGACTCGAACGTCGTCTTCACCCCGAAGCGCTCGCCGTCGCGCGCGCTGTCGGCGATCTCCGCGGCGTGCAGCAGGGCTTTGGTCGGGATGCAGCCCATGTGCAGGCAGGTGCCGCCGAGCTTGTCCTTCTCGACGAGCGCGACGTTCTGGCCCAGCTCCGCGGCCCGCAGCGCACAGGCGTAGCCGCCGCTGCCACCGCCGAGGACGACGAGGTCGAACTGTTCTTCGGCGTCGGCCGACATCGCTGCTGCTCCTGCCTTCGGGTGCCGTGAGCGGACAGTGCGTCGCCGCGCGACCGCGGGCGGCACGGGCGTGGCGGCGTCGTAGAGCATCTTGTCACTGATCGCGGCCGCGGGCGCAAGCAGGTCGCCCCGGGTCCGCGGCGGCCGCGCCGGGTGGCGGACACGGCCACGGCCTCCGGGGGAGGGCTGGATAGAGTCGGCTCCCATGGGGTGGTTGAGCAGGCTGCGCGGCGGCGGGGCCCGGGGCAGCAGCGAGTCCGGGCACCCACGGCTGGTGGCCGGGATCGACACGGCGGCCGTGCGCGGCCACTGCGAGCGATTCGTCGCCTCCCGCAGGGGGGTGGAGGCGTATGTCGAGCCGGCCACCAACGTGACCGCGCCCACCGTGGTGCTCATCGCCCACGACGGGGAGTGGACGCGCCGTGCCGTGCCGTCCCGGGAGGCGGGGTTCCAGCTCGGCCAGCTGCTCGGCATACCGGTCTATGACGTGAACCAGACGGGCTACCCGAACCGGATGCGCGAGTGGAACTCGCGCCAGCGACGCAAGTCCTGACGGACCGGGGCGAAGCCGGGACGAATATCGGTGGACCGGCCTGCCGCGCGGTGCGATGGTGGTGCGCACCGACGAAGGAGGCGCGCATGGCATCCGGTGGCAAGGGACCGTCCGACGAGACGAAGCGCAAGTTCCGCGAGGCGCTGCAGCGCAAGCAGGCGCACGCGGGGCGGGACGTGTCCGACGAGGGTGATCGCGGCAAGGTCCACGGCTCCCACCGCGCGGAGACCAGCGGCACCCAGCAGATGTTCCGCCGCAAGAGCGGCTGAGAAGGATCAGCTGCTGAGCGATTCGTCGAGCACGAAGCGGAGGCGCGGACCCCGGCGGTGGGGTCCGCGCCTTCCGTGTCTGCCGCCGCTGCGATCGGCGGGCGTCCGGTCCGGCGTCAGCGGCCGGCGCGCTCCTCGGCGAGGCGCACGAGGGTCGCGGTGCCGAAGCCGGTGCCGCCCTTCGGCGTGTAGCCGAACGGCTCCTTGTCGTTGAACGCCGGCCCGGCGATGTCGAGGTGGGCCCACGGGGTCGCCCCCTCCTGGCCGTCGCCCTCGGGGATGAACTCGCGCAGGAAGGCGGCGGCGACCATCATCCCGCCGACCGCGTCCCCGGTGTGCTTGATGTCGGCCACCTGGGACTGCATGCCGGCGAGCGTCTCGTCGGTGATCGGGATGGACCAGAAGCTCTCGCCGGCCACATCGGCGGCGCGCTTCACGACCGCCTCGAACTCGTCGTCGTTGCCGATCAGCGCCGCGGTGCGGTTGCCCAGGGCCCGTACGGCGGCACCGGTCAGCGTCGCGATGTCCACGATCGCGTCGGGCCGGCTGTCCGCGGCCAGGGCGAGGCCGTCACCCATGACGAGCCGGCCCTCGGCGTCGGTGTTGATGATCTCCACGGTGCGGCCGTCGTGCATGGTGACGACGTCACCGGGGCGCTGCGCGTCCGCGCCGGTCATGTTCTCGGCCAGGCACAGGTAGCCGGTGACCGCGACCGGCAGGCCGAGCTCGGCGATGGTCAGCACCGCAGCGGCCACGGCCGCCGCCCCCGCCATGTCGCACTTCATCGTGATCATGCCGGTCGGCGGCTTCAGGCACAGGCCGCCGGAGTCGAAGGTGATCCCCTTGCCGATGTAGGCCAGCGACGTCTTCGCCTTCGTGGGCTTGTAGGTCATCGTCACGATCCGCGGCGGCCGAGACGAGCCCTGCCCCACGCCGAGGATCCCGCCGCAGCCGGCCTTGGCCAGCGCCCGCTCGTCCAGGACCTCCACCTTGACCTTCGACCCCGCCGCGCGCTTCTTCACCGAGTCGGCGAAGCTGTCCGGGTAGAGCTGGTTCGGCGGGGTGTTGACCAGGTCGCGGGCATAGCCGAGGTTCGCGGCGAGCACGCCCGCCCGCCCGATGGCCGCCTTGGCCTGCTTGTCCTTGGCGAGCGGCGTGACGACGGCGACCGACTCGGTCCGCTTCGCGCCGTCGCCCTTGCTCGTCTGCTTGGTGTAGTCGTAGGCACCGAACGCCGCGCCCTCCGCGACCGCGGCGACCCGCCCCACCTCATCGACGGGTGCCACGACGGCCACGGCCGCCTTGGCACCGAGGCGACGGGTCGCCATACCGAACGCGCGGCGCAGGCTCTCCGGCGTGTATGCCGCGAGCCCGGCTCGCCGCGCCCGTCGCCCGGCCGCGGTGGCTCCCTTGGCGTCGGCGACCTCACCGAGCCCGGTGAGGACCACGACGTCGGCGGCCACGCCGGGGACCGGACCCAGGGTGACGACCTCGCCGGCGCTGCCCTTGACGCCGAGCGCCTCGATCATGGCGGTGACGTGGTTCGCGCCCTTGCGGCCCAGGGCCTTGCCGGTGAGGGCCGCACCGTCGGGGGTGCTGACGGTGGCGAGGACCAGGGCGTCCGCCTTGACGTCGGACGCCGACTGGTCGGTCAGGTTCACAGTGGTCACGCTGAAGTCCTTTGCACGAGAGGTTGCTCGGTCGAGTCGCCGTGCCCCGGGTGTGCGGGGGCTCGCCGCCACGGCCGAGGATAACGAGGTCGCTAGGGTGAGCGTCATGACTGATGCGCAGCTGCTGACTTCGCCGTTGCACGACCGGCACGTGGCCCTCGGCGCCAAGATGGCCGACTTCAGCGGCTGGGAGATGCCGATCGAGTACCCCGGCGGAGGGGTCGTCCGGGAGCACACCGCGGTCCGCGAGCGGGTCGGCATCTTCGACGTCAGCCACCTCGGCAAGGCGGTCGTCCGTGGGCCGGGCGCGAAGGAGTTCGTCAACCGCTGCCTGTCCAACGACCTGCGCAAGATCGAGGACGGCAAGGCGCAGTACACCCTGTGCTGCACCGAGTCCGGCGGCGTCGTCGACGACCTGATGCAGTACCTGCGCTCCGACGACGAGGTCTTCCTCATGCCGAACGCCGCCAACACCGCGGAGGTCGTGCGGATGCTGGCCGACGCGGCCCCCGAGGGCATCACGGTGGAGGACCAGCACCAGCAGTTCGGCATCATCGCGGTGCAGGGCCCGCGCAGCACCGAGGTGCTGCAGGCCGTCGGTCTGCCCACCGAGCACGACTACATGAGCTTCGTGGACGCCGACTGGCAGGGGAGCCGGCTCACGGTGTGCCGCACCGGCTACACCGGCGAGCACGGCTACGAGCTGGTCATCCCCTGGGACGGCACCGCGGCCGCGTGGGACGCGCTGACCGAGGCGGCCGCGCAGTTCGACGGGCTGCCCTGCGGGCTCGGCGCCCGCGACACCCTGCGCACCGAGATGGGGCTGTCGCTGCACGGCCACGAACTGACCACGGACATCACCCCGGTCCAGGCCAAGCTCGGCTTCGCGGTCGGGTGGAAGAAGGACGAGTTCTGGGGCCGGGACGCGCTGGTCGCCGAGCGGGCCGAGGGCGCCCGGCGCAAGGCGTGGGGCCTGCTGGTCACCGGCCGGGGGATCCCGCGGCCCGACTGCGAGGTGCGTGACTCCGACGGCACGCCGATCGGGGCGGTCACCTCGGGCACGTTCTCGCCGACCCTCAAGCAGGGGATCGCGTTGGCGCTGCTGGCCGCCGACACGCAGGAGGGCGACGAGGTCGTCATCGACGTCCGCGGTCGGGACGTGGCGGCGCAGGTGACGAAGCCGCCGTTCGTGCAGACCCAGGTGCGCTGACCGCCGGGCCGGTCACTCCAGCTCGTCCAGTCGTCGCCGAGCCCGCTCGACCGCGGCCTCGGCGCGTTGCGCGGCCCGGGTCGTCTCGGCGTGGCTCCGCTCGCGCTTGCGGGACTCGTCGACCGCCGTGTCCAGCTCGTCCTGGACCCGGTCGAGCTGCTCGCGCAGGGAGCGCTGCCGCTCCTCCAGCTCGGTGCGGTGCCCCTGGGACTGCTCGAGGGCACGCTCGGCGTCGTCGCGCTCGGCGGAGGCCCGCTCGAACGCCTGCTCCGCGTCGACCAGCTCCCGCTCGGCCTGCTCCCGCTTCCTCCGGCGCTCGGCCTCCCGGCGCTCCTCCTCGCGGCGCTCGGCCTCCCGGCGCTCCTCCTCGCGGCGGCGGCGCTCGTCCCGCTCCTGCCGGCGCTCGTCCAGGGAGATGGGCTCCTCGACCGGTTCCTCCGCGGGCGGTGGCTCCGCGAACGGTGGGTCGGCGGACGGTGGGTCGGCGGACGCGCCCGGACCGGGGCGGCCTCCGGGCAGCGCGACGGCGCCGTCGAGGTCCACCTCGCCCCAGCCCGTGGCCGAGAGGCTGGCGGTCAGCGTGCCGGTGCGCACCGCGTCGGCGGCCTGGGCGCTGCTCATCGCGGCGTGCAGCGTCTCCTGGACCTGGTCGGCCACCGCCTGGCTGACCTTCTGCCCGAGCTCGTGGGCCAGCCGGCGGCCTTGCGTCGTCACGGCGGCGGTCACCCGGCGACGTTCCCTGTCCAGTCGGCGCAGCTCCTCTCCCTGCAGGTCCGCCTGCGCCTCGCGCAGCTGCGCCCCCACGTCCAACAGCTGCCCCACCTCGTCCGGGTGGTGCCGGACGAGCATGTTGACCACCCAGGCCGCCGCCGACGGCCTGGGCAGCTTCTTGACCCACTCGGCGAGGTCCCGGTCCCCGTCGCTGCGGGCCTCCCTGGCCCGGGCGTTGCGGGCGACGGTGAACTCCGACGGCAGCAGGCCGTAGAGCTCGGCGGCCACCGACTGCTGGTCCACGCACCCTCCCGGATCGTCCGCGTCACCCCCGGCAAGGAGGTCCCGTGTCGTGACGCTACCGGGCGAGGGCACTCGTCAGCCCGGCGCCCAGACCGGCGACGGCAGCGGCGACCAGCAGCGCCGCGTGCAGTCCCGCGGTGAACGTGGCACCACCGACGTCGCTCCCGCCGGGCAGCAGGGCACCGAGGACGGCGATCCCGAGGACGCCCCCGACGAGCCGGGCCGTGAGGTTGGTCGAGGAGGCGGTCCCGGCCCGGTGCGCCGGCACGCTGGTCAGCACGGCGGAGGCCATCGGGCTGGACAGCAGGCCGTACCCGGTCCCGACCAGTGCGAAGGGCCACGCCACCGTGCCGTACCCGGTGTGCGGGCCGGCACGCAGCAGCAGCAACGTCCCGAGACAGAGCAGCACGGCACCCGCAGCCATCGGCGCCCGGTGGCCGACGCGGTGCACGAAGCGGCCGACCAGCGGCCCGGCCAGCACGAAGGTGACGGTCAGCGGCACGAAGCGCACGCCGGCCGCGACGGCCGAGTCGTGCCGCACCTGCTGGAAGAACAGGGCGAAGAGGAACAGCAGCCCGACGGTGACGAAGCCCATCACCACGCCGTTCACGTTGGCCAGCGCGTAGCCGGGGCGGCGGAACAGGCCGAGTGGCAGCAGGGGGTCCGGGTGTCGTCGCTCGACGGCGACGAAGCCGGCCAGCAGCGCCGCGCCCGCAGCGACCAGCGCCAGGGGCAGCGGGGCGCCGAACCCGAGCTGCCCTCCCTCGATCGCACCACCGGCCAGGAGGGCCAGTGCCGCGCCGCCGAGCAGCTGACCGGGCAGGTCGAGCGCCGCCGGTCGCCGCGCCGTTCCTCCCCGCGCCGACGTCTCGCGGACGGCGTGCACGGTCAGGACGGCGACGACGACGCACACCGGCAGGTTGGCCAGGAAGACCGCGCGCCACCCTGCCGTGACGACCAACCAACCCCCGAGGACCGGCCCGACGACCAGCGAGACTCCGGCGACACCCGCCCAGACGCCGACCGCCTGGGCGCGCTCGCGGGCGTCGGTGAACGTGTGGCGGAGGATGGCGAGGGTGGCCGGCAGCTCGATGGCGGCACCGACGCCCTGCAGCACCCGCAGGCCCACGAGGACGTGCACGGACGGCGCCGTGGCACAGGCCGCCGAGGCCGCCGCGAAGACGGTCAGCCCGAGCAGGTAGACCCGCTTGTGCCCCCACCGGTCCCCGAGCCGCCCACCGGTGAGCAGCAGGCTGGCCACGGCCAGGTTGTAGCCGTCGACGACCCACTGGAGCCCGGAGACCGGGACGGCCAGGTCGCGGCCGACCGCGGGCAGGGCCACGTTGACCACGGTGAGGTCGAGCTGGAGCAGGAACTGCCCGAGCGTCACCGCGAGCAGCGCCACGCCCTGGTGCTGGGCGCGGGGCCGGAGCCGGTCATGGAGCGAGGTCACCCCTCCACGGTGCCCCCGCAAGGCTTCGGTCCGGACCGAAACGTTCCCGGGCTAGCGTGGCGGGCATGGACGGCGACGCCGACATCTCGGTCCCGGCAGGGCTCATGGGGGACCCCGCCCGGGCCCGCCTGCTGATGGCCCTCGCCGACGGACGCGCCCTGCCCGCGAGCATGCTCGCGTCGGAGGCCGGCGTCGCCGCGTCGACCTGCTCCGAGCACCTGGCCAAGCTCCGCGAGGGCGGCCTGGTCTCGGTCGAGGCCCACGGCCGGCACCGGTACTACCGCATCAGCGACCCCCGGGTCGTGCACGCGGTGGAGGCCCTGGCCCTCGTCGCGCCGCGCACGCCGGTGCGCTCGCTGCGCCAGGGGACCCGCGCGCACGCGCTGCGCCGGTCCCGGCTGTGCTACGACCACCTCGGGGGCCGGCTCGGCGTCGCCCTGATGGCGGCGCTGCTGGCCGGCGGGGCGCTCGAGGGCGGCGACGGCACCTTCGACCGGCACACCGCCGACTCGGACCGGCTCTCGGCCCCGGGCCACGACGTCGACTACCGGCTCACCGACAGTGGGCGCGAGCAGCTGACCGGGTTCGGCCTCGACGTCGCGTCACTGGCCGCGCGCCGGCGGCCGCTCATCCGCTACTGCCTGGACTGGACCGAGCAGGCCCACCACCTCGCGGGCGGCCTCGGCGCCGCGCTCACCGCCCGGTTCTTCGAGCTCGACTGGCTGCGCCGGGCGCCCACGCGGCGCGCCGTGCGGCTGACCGACGCGGGAAGCGCTGGCCTCGCCGCCACCTTCGGGGTCGTGCTGGACGACGCCGACCGGCCACTCCACCAGCAACGTGGCCCGGTCGTGCGGACCTGAGCGGCTCCCCGGTCCGGTCCTCAGTGCCGGTGGCCGGGGCGCACCACCAGGGCCGAGCCACCTCCGCGGCGGACCGGCTCGGCGTTCGCCCGGAAACGGTTGCCGCCCAACAGCTCGACCGCCGTCGCCGCGCCGATCTCCTTGTCGAGCTGGAGCGGACCGGTCACCACGCTGAACTGCTGCCCGTGCTCGGTCCGCAGCTGGTCGGCCACCGGCGAGTCGAGGAAGGCCTGCTCGGCGAAGCTCTCCGGGGTGTTGAAGTTGCCGACGCGCGGCGCCTCGATCGCCTCCTCCATCGACATGCCGAAGTCGATGTGGTTGACGAGGATCTGCAGCACCGTCGTGATGATCGTGGCGCCGCCGGGCGTGCCCACCGCGAAGGCCGGCTCGCCGTCCTGCAGCACCACGGTCGGGTTCATGCTCGAGCGCGGGATCTTGCCGCCCGCCGGCAGGTTGACCTCGGGGACGTCCGGGTCGGCCGGGACGAAGTTGAAGTCGGTCATCTCGTTGTTGAGCAGGAACCCGTAGCCGGGCACGGTCATCCCGGTGCCGGCGAAGTGCTCGATCGTGTTGGTGTAGGCGACCACGTTCCCCCACTTGTCGGCCGTGACGATGTTGTTCGTCGACTGCTCGTGGTCCGCCGGGGACGTAGCCGTCCCGGCGGGTGAGCACCCGGCATACGGCGGGGTCGGGTCACCCGGCGGCACGGGGCTGGCGGACGCCTGGTCGGTGATCAGGCAGCGCCGGGTGGCGGCGAAGTCCGGGTCCAGCAGACCCTGCAGCGGGACGTCGACGTAGTCGGGGTCGCCGACGTAGCGGTTCCGGTCGGCGAACGAGTAGCGCAGCGACTCGATGTAGTGGTGCAGCGCGTCGGCCCGGTCCCCGGACATGTCGTAGCCGGAGAGGATGTTCAGCGCCTCACCGGTGGTGGACCCACCCGAGGAGGGCGGGGGCATGCCGTAGACGTCGTACCCGCGGTAGCTCACGTGGGTCGGCGCCGGGGTCTCGGCGTGGTAGGAGGCCAGGTCCTGCGCCGTCATGATGCCGGGCCGGACGGTCAGCGGCGTCCCCTGCCACACCGGCGGGTTCTGCACGGTGTGCGCGATCGCCTTCGCGATCGGGCCCTCGTAGAGGTAGCGCGGCCCGTGCTTCGCGAGGAGCCGGTAGGTCCGGGCGAGGTCGGGGTTGCGCAGCCGGGTGCCGACCGGCAGCGGCTGCCCGTCCTTGAGGAACAGCTTGCGGCTGGAGGTGAACGCCTGCAGGTCGGCCAGCGACTCCTTGGTCTCCTGCACGAACGTCTCGTCGACGAGGAACCCGCGGTGGGCCACCTTGATCGCCGGCTGCAGGTCCTGGGCGAACTTCTTCGTCCCGAAGCGTTGCACGGCCTGGGCCCACTGGTCCACCATGCCGGGCACGCCGACGGCGAGCCCGGAGTGGCGGGCCTCCTCGAACTCCAACGGCTTTCCGTTCTCGACGAACAGGTCCTTGGTGCAGGCGGCGGGGCAGGTCTCCCGGCCGTCGATGGTGACCACCCGGTGCTGCTTCGCCAGGTAGATGACCATGAAGCCACCGCCGCCGGGCCCGGCCACGAACGGCTCGGTCACGCCGAGCGTCGCCGCCGTGGCCACCGCCGCGTCGATCGCGTTGCCGCCGCGCCGCAGCACCTTGATCCCGGCGCGGGAGGCGTCGAGGTCGACCGAGGCGACCGCGCCGCCCCGGCCGGTGGCGACCGGCTGCTTGCCCCGGTGCCCGCCCCATCCGCCGGGATCGGCGCCGGCTGCCTGGCCGGCAGTGGTCAGTGCCGCGGCGGCGACCATGGCGGCACAGGTGACGGAGACGGTGGAACGGCGGAGACGACGCGCTCGGGGCATGGAACTCTCCTTCGAGGGGGGCCAGGGTGGCGCCGAGGAGTCACGATGGCCCTACCGCAGCTCCCTCGCAACCCGTCACGCGACCGATCACCGTGTCGGCCGGTCCGGGGACGACGCCGCGGGCGTCAGGGGAGGGTGGTGCCCAGCAGGATCACGGCCGCGGCCAGCGCGGCGGCGAACCCGACCTCCACGACGGCGCCGAGCACGTCGCCGGTCACCCCGCCGAGCCGGCGCACCGCTCGCCGCACCACCGCAACCCCGGCGAGTATGCCGACTGCTTGCGTCCCGACGGCGGCCCACCAGGGTGCCGGTCCGGTGGCGAGGGTGAGGCACCCGGCTCCGGAGACCGTCAGGACCACCAGCGCGCTCGCCGCCGCGACGGGATCGACGCTGCCGGCGACAGTGGCGCCCAGGCCCTCCGGCCGGGCGGCGGGCACGCCGCGCAGGCAGGCCCAGGCGAGCAGGTGCCGGCTCAGCAGCAGTGCGAGCCCGGCGAGGACGGCTCCGGGCGCCGAGCCGAGCAACGCCGACAACGCCGCGACCTGCACCAGCAGGACGAGCGCGAGCGCGGCCACCCCGGAGGGCCCGATGTCGCCGCGGCGCATCACCTCCAGGGAGCGCGCCCGGTCGTCGCCGGCGGACAGCCCGTCCGCGGTGTCGGCCAGCCCGTCCAGGTGCATGGCGCGGGTGAGCAGCGCCAGCCCTGCGACGGCCAGCGCGGCCACCAACAGCGTTGGTGTGGAGGAGAACCGGGCCACGGCCCAGCCGGCCGCGAGGACCGCGAGACCGGGCAGGGCGGCGACCGGCGCCAGCGCCATGGCCCACCCGCCGACCCGGCAGTCGATCCGGCCCGGCGGCGGCACGGGCACCGCACCCAGCGTCCCGCACGCCAGCAGCAGGCCGTCCACCCACCGCGGCCGGCGCCCTCGGGCCGCGGAGCCGGTCACGGCACCACCGCGCAGCCGGAGAGGTCCAGGACCCGGCCCGCGACGATGAGGTGCACGACGTCGCTCGCCGCGCTGACGGCGGCGTTGAGCCGCCCGAGCTCGTCCCGGAAGAGGCGACCGGAGGCCGTCGCCGGCACGACCGCCATACCGACCTCGTTGCTCACCGCGACCACCTCGTGGGCCGTCGCGGACCAGGCGGCGAGCAGCTCGGGGGCGCGTCGGGCGACCTCGTCGGACGCACGCTCCGGGGAGTCCCACGCCCCGGCCCGGTCGATCACGCCGGTGAGCCAGGTGGCGAGGCAGTCCACGAGCACCGGTCCGTCGGCCCGGCGCAGCACGCCGGCGATGTCGAGGGTCTCCTCGGTGCGCCATCCCGCCGGCCGGCGCTCCCGGTGGCGGCGGATGCGGTCGGCCCACTCAGGGTCGTCCCCCGCGCCCGAGGGCCCGGGCGCGACGTAGGTGACGACCGGGTGGCGGGCCAGCAGCTGCTCGGCGTGCCGGCTCTTGCCGCTGCGGGCGCCACCGAGGACGAGGGTGCGGCTCACGACGATGCCTCGCCGAAGGTCGGTCGTGCCCCGAAGGAGGCGCGGCGGACCGCCCGGCGCAGGGTGCCGAGGACGGGGCGGCCGGCCAGCAGGACGAGGGCGGCGGTGAGCAGGCCGCGCGGGAGGTCCCACGTCAGTGAGGTGGCCGCGTAGAAGACCGCGTAGTGGCCCAGGTTGGCCGTCGGTCCCGCTCCGGGGACGAAGCCGGCGCCCTGCGGCGCGCTGGCGCCCATGAAGGGCCAGAACCACAGGTTCATGGCGGCGCCGTAGACCATCGACGCGACCAGCCCGTATCCGGCGAGCAGGAGCCGCTCGCCCCGCCCGCCCAGCGGCGGCAGCAGCGCCGCGCCGAGGCCCACCCAGCCCATGCAGATCATCTGGAACGGCAGCCACGGGCCGACCCCGCCGGTGAGGAAGGCGCCGGTGACGAGCGCCAGGGCGCCGACGACGAAGCCCAGGCTGCGCCCGAGCACCCGGCCGGCGAGCACGATGAGGAAGAACATCGGCTCCAGCCCCGCCGTTCCCGCGCTGAGGACGCGCAGGGCGCCACCGGCCGCCGTGAGCACTCCGAGGACGGCCACGGTCTTGGCGTCGAGGCCACCGGCGGCGATCTCGGCGAGCACGACCAGGCTGAGCAGGCCGAGCAGGAGGGCGAAGAACCACGGTGCGTCCTGCCCGTGCGCGAGGGCCTGCGGCGAGCTGACCACGAACGGCCACCCGAACGCCGCGAGCCCGACCAGGGTGACCAGCCCGAGGCTGACCGCGGCCGGCCCGCGGAACCGCAGCGGCCCACGCCGTTCGCCCTCTGCCGTCGCCGAACGGGCTGTCACGACGCCGGCTCCAGTGCCCGGGCGACGGCGTCGACCGTGAGGAACGGCAGCGGTTGCAGGATCTTCGCGACCTGGGGGGCGAACGCCGGTGACCCGGTGAGCACCCGTGCGGCCGGTCCGTCGGCCACGACCTCGCCCTCGGCGAGGATCACCACCCGGTCGGCGACGTCGGCGACGATCTCCACGTCGTGGGTGGCCATGAGCACCGCGTGCCCCACGTCCCTGATCTCCCGCAGTATGCCGACCAGCCTCGCCTTGGCGGCGTAGTCCAGGCCCCGGGTGGGCTCGTCGAGCAGCAGCACCCGGGGGCGGCCGGCGAGGATGATCGACAGGGCGAGCGCGAGGCGCTGGCCCTCCGACAGGTCGCGGGGGTGCGTCGCCGGGTCGATGGCGCCGGCGTCCCCGGCGAGGCGGGACAGCAGGCCCGCCGTCGTACCGGCCGGTGCGCCGAAGTCCCGGTCGGCTCCCGCGCACTCGGCGGCGACCGAGTCGGCATACAGCAGCAGCTCGCAGTCCTGGGGCACCAGGCCGACGTGCCGGACCAGCTCGGCCGGCGGGGTGCTCGTGGGCACCAGTCCGTCGACGTGCACGGCGCCGCCCGTCGGGGACAGCTGCCCGGCGAGGGTCGCCAGCAGGGTGGACTTGCCGGCACCGTTGCGCCCCATCAGGGCGGTGACCGAACCGGGCGCGAGGTCGAGGCTGACGTCACGCAGTGCGGTGACCGAGTCCCGATGCACGAGAAGGCTGTCCACGTGGACGACCTGCTTCGGCGCCACGGTTGCCGGTGCCCCGTCGGCCCGGGTCGGTCGGGGGTCGGGCTCGGGACGCGCAGCGAGGCGGGCCCGCAGCTCCCCGGCGCGGCGGCGGGCGTCGCGCACGGACAGCGGCAGGGGCGACCAGTGGTTCAGCCGGCCGAGCCCGATGACCGGGGGATAGACCCGGGAGACCTCCATCGCCTGCTCGGGGGCGAGCATCGGCGAGACGTGGCCGTCGTCGACGAGCAGCACCTGGTCGGCGTGGTGGATGACCCGCTCCAGCCGGTGCTCGGCGAGAACGACGGTCACCCCGAGGTCGTGGACGAGGCGGTTCAGGGCGGCGAGCACGTCCTCGGCGGCCACCGGGTCGAGCGCGGAGGTCGGCTCGTCGAGCACGAGGATCCGGGGGCCGGAGGCGAAGACCGCCCCGATCGCCACGCGCTGCTGCTGCCCGCCGGACAGCTCGGTCAGCGGACGGTGCCGCAGGTCGGCGAGGCCGAGCACGTCCAGGGTCTCCTCGACCCGTCGGCGCATGGCCTGGGGGCCCAGCCCGAGCAGCTCCATGCCGTAGGCGATCTCGTCCTCCACCGTGTCGGTGACGAACGAGGAGGCCGGGTCCTGGCCCACCAGGCCGACGAGGTCGGCGAGGTCACGCGGACGGTGCGTGCGGGTGTCACGACCGGCGACGACGACGTGCCCGGCCAGCCGGCCGCCGGTGAAGTGGGGGACGAGCCCGTTGAGGCAACGCAGCAGCGTCGACTTGCCGCTGCCGGTGGGGCCGACCACCAGGACCAGCTCGCCCTCCGGGACGGTGAAGCCGACCGAGTCGAGGGCCGGCCGGTCGCGTCCCTCGAACCAGACGCTGACGTCGCGCAGCTCGATCACGGGGTGGCCACCGCCTTGCGTCGTGGGTGGGCGCCGGCGTCGTGGACCCGGGCCTGTCGGGGTGGCACCGGGGCGAGCACCGCCGCGACGGCACCGACGCCGATGCCGAGGACCGCGAGCACGGGGACGGCGGGCAACGTGAGCGGCACCTGGACGGGGACGATCCCCGGCCACCCGCGGGCGCTGCCGACGAGGAGCACGGCGGCGGGGACGGCGCCGCACAGCAGGACCGCCCACTCGGGAACGCCCCACGGGTCGTGCCGGTAGGAGCTGCGCCGGTCGCGGCGGGCACCGGCCCACAGCGAGGCGGCGGCGACGACGGCACCGGCCGCGAGCAGCGGCAGGCCGAGCAGCCCCGGGGCGGAGCCGTCGAGCAGGCCGTACAGCCCGGCCACCACACCGAGCAGCCCGGTCATGGCCAGCGCGCTCGCCCGGCGCCGGCTGCCCTCGTCGCGGACCACCGCCCGCCCGTAGCCGCGGGACTCCATCGAGGCCGCCAGCTCCATCGACCGCTCGAACGCGTTCTCCAGCACCGGCACGAGCAGCCGGGCCAGCTCGCGCAGCCCCCGGCCGGAGTGTCCGCGCAACCGACGGGCGGCGCGCACCCGCACTGCCTCGCGGGCCAGCTGCGGCGCGAAGGTGAGGCCGACCACGACGGCCGTGCCCACGTCATACAGGGTCGCCGGGAGGTAGCGCAGGAGGCGACGAGGACTCGCCAGTGTGTTGGCTGCGCCGAGGCAGACGAGGACCGCGGCCAGGCGCAACCCCTCGTAGGCCGCCGCGACCAGGCCCTCGGCGGTGACGGCGCCCCCGAGCCGGACGCCGGAGGTCCAGGCGGGCAGGGGGACCTCCGGGAGCCGGAACAGGACGACGCGGCCGGTCACCCCGCCACCGAGCAGCGCCGCCATGAGGACGCGCAGCGTGACGGCGAACAGCGCGATCCACAGGAACATCGCGAAGGTGCCGGACCGTCCGGCCTCCCGACGTTCGAGCACGCACCAGGTCGCGACGGCGATGACGAGCAGGAGCAGGACCGGGTTCGTGGTGCGCGAGGCAGCCGTCGCCAACCCCAGCCCCCAGGCCCACCAGGCGACCGGGTGGAGGAGGCGGGGGAGGTCGACGCGGTCGGCGGCGCGCACGGCTCGGCCGATCCGGCCCTCAGCCGTTGCGGCGGCGCTGCGCCGCGACCAGGGCCAGGGCGGCCACGATCAGGATGGCGATCCCGAAGCCGACCCAGGTGGCGTTCGAGCTGCCCGAGTCCTCCTGCGCCGACGTCGAGCTCGCGGCCGATGCCTGGTCCGGCGCTCCCGCGGTCGCCGAGGGCGCCGCGGACGGGGCACCGCTCGGCGTTGCGGAGGCGGACGGGGCTGCGGAGGCAGCGGACTCCCCGGCCAGGCCCGCGAGCGCGACCTGCCGGTCCGGCGACTTCGCCGCGGCCGGCACGTCCTTCACCTCACCGCCGCAGCCGGTCTCGGGGTAGCCGTCCACCGCGCAGATCAGCGCCTTGTCGCTGCGTACCTGGGCGACCGCGGCGAGCACCTCGGCGCCGCTGGCGGCCGTGTCGACGACGGCGCAGTCGGCCCGCGCCGCCGGGGGATTCGCGCCGGACCCGCCGTCGGCCGGTCGGCCGTAGTCGAGGACCACGGCGACCCGCTTCTGGCCGTCCTCGGCGCCGGTGTCGCCGCAGACGTCGGCGAACGACGGTGTGGCGCGGGGGAATCGCGGGGTCTTCTGGTCGGCGAGTGCGAAGCGCCAGCCCTCGACCGACCCGTCTTTCGGGGTCACCTGGTCGGGGCCCTTCTGCGCGAACGCCCAGCTGCCGTCCTTGAGCTGGTAGTAGCCCCAGAACCGGTAGGCGGTCGCGTGGGCGGCGCCGGCGGGTGCCAGCAGGGTGGTGAACAGGGCCGCGACGAGCGCGGCGAGGGTCACGAG
>DASSKF010000202.1:0-11577 GCA_035690725.1 Segeticoccus sp. | reverse complement strand
CCTCGGGCGGCGGCCCGGGCGGGCTGCCCTCGCCGAACGGGCGACCGCCGAGCTGCTCCCGCCCGTGCGGCTCGCCCCACACCGTCAGGTCCGGACCGTCCGGCACGATCCCGGTCGGGTTGATGTCGGTGTGCACGCAGTAGTAGTGCGCCTTGATCTGGGTGAAGTCGATCGTGTCGCCGAAGCCGGGGGTCTGGAACAGGTCCTTGGCGTAGTCCCACAGCACCGGCTGCTCGGTGAGCTTGTTGCGGTTGCACTTGAAGTGGCCGTGGTAGACGGCGTCGAACCGGGCGAGCGTGGTGAACAGCCGCACGTCCGCCTCGGTGATCGTGTCGCCCACGAGGTAGCGCTGCCGGGCCAGCCGGTCGGACAGCCAGTCGAGGGCGTCGAACAGCCGGCGGTAGGCGCGGTCGTACGACTCCTGGGTGCCGGCGAACCCGGCCCGGTAGACGCCGTTGTTGACGTCCTGGTAGACCCGCCGCGACACCTCATCGACCTCGTCCCGCAGCGCCTCCGGGTAGAGGTCGGGGGCGCCGGGGCGCTGGTAGTCGGTCCACTGCGTCTCGAGGTCGACCGTGATCTGCGGGAAGTTGTTGGTCACGACCTGGCCGCTGGACACCTCCACGATCGCGGGCACGGTGATGCCGCGCGGGTAGCCGGGGAAGCGCTCCTCGTAGGCGTCCTTCAGCCGCGGGACCTTCAGCACCGGGTCCACGCCGCCGGGGTCGAGGTCGAACGTCCAGCTGTCCGCGTCGTGGGTCGGCCCCGCCAGCCCCATCGAGAGCGCGTCCTCCAGGCCGAGCAGCCGCCGCACGATGATCGACCGGTTCGCCCACGGGCACGCGCGCGCCGCGACCAGCCGGTAGCGGCCCGGCTCGACCGGCCACTGACCGCCCTCGTCGGCGGTGATGCGGTCCTCGATGTAGTGGGTGTCGCGCTCGTAGCTGGCCTCCACGTAGGTGCCCGACCGCGACGTGCTCTGCTGCTTCTGGGTCATGCCTGTTCCCTACCCAGCGTCCCCGGACAGCGAACCCAGCCGCTGCAGCAGTGCCGCCTCGGCGAGGCACACGCGTTCGAACTCTGCCAGGTGCAGGCTCTCGTTGGCTCCGTGCGCACGGGTGTCCGGGTCCTCCACCCCCGTGACGAGGATCGCGGCGTCCGGGAACCTCTGCGCGAAGGCCGCGACGAACGGGATGGACCCGCCGACGCCGATATCGACCGGGTCGGTCCCCCACGCGTCCGCGAACGCGGCCCGGGTCTGGTCGTAGACCGGCCCCTGCGCGTCCGCGGCGAAGCCCTCCCCCTCGTCGTCGAGCCGCACGCCCACCTGCACGCCCCAGGGCGCGTGCTCCTGCAGGTGCCGGTCCAACGCCTCGTATGCCGTGTGCGGGCTCTCGCTGGGTGCGATCCGCATCGACACCTTGGCCCGGCACGACGGGGACAGCAGGTTCGCCGCCGTGTCGACGCTCGGCGCGTCGATGCCGATGACGGTCACCGACGGCTTGGCCCACAGCCGGTCGAGCAGGGAGCCGGTCCCGATCGGCTGCACGCCGTCGAGCAGGCCGGAGTCGGCCCGCAGCTGCTCCTCGGTGAACTCCAGGTCGGCGGCCGTGTCGCTCTTCAGCCCCGCGACCGCGACGTTGCCCTCGTCGTCGTGCAGGGTGGCCAGGAGCCGGCACATGGCGGTGATCCCGTCGGGCACCGCCCCGCCGAACATGCCGGAGTGGATGCCGTGGTCGAGCGCCCGGGTCTCGACGACGACGCGCACCATCCCGCGCAGCGTCGTGGTCAGGGCCGGGGTCCCGACGGCCCAGTTCTGGGAGTCGGCCAGGACGATCGCGTCGGCCTTGAGCCGGTCGCCGTGCCGCTCGAGGATCTGCGGCAGGCTGTCCGAGCCCACCTCCTCCTCGCCCTCGACGAACACCGTGACGCCCACCGGGAGCCGGCCGCGGTGGGCGCGCAGCGCGGCGACGTGCGCCATGACGCCCGCCTTGTCGTCGGCGGCACCGCGTCCGTAGAGGCGGCCGTCCCGCTCGGTCGGCTCGAACGGCGGGGTGTCCCAGTCGGCGTCGTCGCCGGGCGGCTGCACGTCGTGGTGGGCGTAGAGGGTGATCGTCGGGGCGCCCTCCGGCCCGTCGACGTGGCCGATCACGGCGGGTCGCCCGCCCTCGCGGACGATCTCGACGTCGAGACCCTCGGCGCGCAGCAGCTCGGCGACCGCCTCGGCGCTGTCGTCGACGTGCCGCTGGTCGAAGGCGTCGAGCGAGACGCTCGGGATCCGGGTCAGCGCCTCGAGGTCGGCGCGGACCTGCGGCATGAGGTCGCGGACGCGCGCGGCGAGGTCGGACCCGTCGGCGGTCACGGGGGTGGTCACGGGAGAGGTCACGGGGGCGGAGGGGGTCGGGTCGGTCACGATCGGGACTGTACCGACCGCCGCGGGAGGCGCGGTTCGGGGCGGACGTGCGTGACGACATACAGTGTGCGTCGTGTTTGGACGCAAGAAGGCCGCCGAGGAGCAGGCGCCGACCGCCGTGGACGAGGGCCCGGCGCGCTCCGGTGCCAAGAACCGTCCGACGCCCAAGCGCCGGGACCAGGAGGCGGCTCGCAAGCGTCCGCTCGTGCCCGACCGCAAGTCCGCCGCCGGGAAGGCCGCGACCAAGGAGGCGCGCGCCCAGGCCCGCCAGGACCGGATGAAGCAGCGCGAGGCGATGATGCGCGGCGACGAGCGCGCGATGCCGCCCCGCGACCGGGGGCCGATCAAGCGCTACATCCGCGACATGGTCGACAAGCGCTGGAACCTCGGCGAGTTCCTGCTGCCGGTGATGGTGGTCGTGCTCGCACTGTCCTTCATCCGGCAGCCGTGGGCGATGACGACCGTCTACATCGTGGTCTACGGGCTCGTGATCGTGGCCGTCGTCGACTCCTACCTGCTCTGGCGCCGGATCCGGAAGGGCGTCCAGCACCGGTTCCGGGAGGCTCCGCCGCGGGGATCGGCGATGTACGCCATCATGCGGTCCTTCCAGATGCGCCGCTCCCGGATCCCGCGTCCGGGCATCGAGCGCGGCGGGACCCCGCGGTGAGCTACGGGGCCGCGGCACCCAGCCCGGCGACCAGGCGCCGCGGGGCCGTGTTGCGGTAGGAGGCGTCGACCAGCTCGCGCACCTCGTCCCAGTCCGTTTCGGCCGCCCGCAGGTCCAGACCGATCCAGCCGGACGGGCCGACATAGGCCGGCTCGAAGAAGCGCGCGTCCTCCAGCAGCGCACGCCGCTCCTCCTCGTCCGGCTTGACCACCACCGACCGGTCCCACCGGCGCGACGCGTGGTCGCCCTTGACCGACGCGCCGTACATCACGAACACCTTCTGGGTGAAGAACACCGGCCGGCCGTGCGACACCTTCTCCGCCGCCTCCGGGAACGCGAGCGCGATCTCCCGGAGCCGCTGCAGCCACGGGTCGTGGTCGTCATACCGTGTGGGGTGGGCCATCCCGGAAGCCTAGTGACAGGCGCCCACACGCCGGGGCGACGGCCACGGACGGAGGCGAGCAGCGATGGCGGAGACGGCCCCGGCAGCGTTGCCGGACGGACTGCCCGAGCCGGTCGACGACGGCGCGGCCGACCATCTCCCGGGAACTCCGATGCCGTCGCTGACCCTGCCGACCACCGAGGGCGACGAGGTCACGCTGGACGAGCTCGGACCGGGCCGGACGGTCCTGTACGTCTACCCGATGACGGGCCGCCCCGGGAAGCCGCAGCCGGAGGGGTGGGACGACATTCCGGGGGCGCGCGGGTGCACGAACGAGGCGAGCGGCTTCCGCGACCACGAGCAGGAGCTGCGGGCAGCGGGGGCGGATGCCGTGTTCGGGCTGTCCGGCCAGGACAGCGGCTACCAGCAGGAGATGGCGGTGCGGCTGCGGCTGCCGTTCCCGGTGCTGTCCGACCCCGGGCTGGCGCTGGCGGCGGCGCTCGACCTGCCGACGTTCGAGGCGGCCGGGATGCGGCTGTACTCCCGGCTCACCCTCATCGTCCGCGACGGCCGCGTCGAGCACGTCTTCTACCCGGTCTTCCCGCCGGACCAGCACGCCGCCGAGGTGCTGCGCTGGCTGCAGGCCCACCGCGACTGACCAGCGCACGCTCGTTCCTGTCGGTGCCCCCCGGGCAGGATGTGCCGGTATGACGAGCCTCGGCCTGATCTTCCCCCCGGACCGTCCGCCCGAGCGGCTGAAGGCGACGGCCGTCGCCGCTGATCGTGCCGGGCTGGAGCAGCTGTGGCTGTGGGAGGACTGCTTCAAGGAGAGCGGGGTCGCCACGGCGGCCGCCGCGCTCGGCTGGACCGAGCGGCTGGTCGTCGGCATCGGGCTGCTGCCGGTCCCCCTGCGCAACGTGGCGCTGACGGCGATGGAGCTGGCCACGCTCGAGCGGCTCTTCCCCCGGCGAGTGGTGCCCGGTGTCGGCCACGGCGTCCAGGACTGGATGGAGCAGGTGGGGGCCCGGGTGCAGTCGCCGATGACGCTGCTGCGGGAGTACACCTGCGCGCTGCGCCGGCTGCTGCACGGTGAGGCGGTGACGGTTGAGGGCCGGTACGTGCGGCTGGCCGACGTGGCCCTCGACTGGCCGCCGCGGACCGCTCCCCCGGTGCTCGTCGGGGCGGTGCGGGACAAGACCGTCGCGGTGGCCGGTGAGCTCGGCGACGGCGCGATCCTCACCGACGAGGCGACTCCGGAGCGGGTCGCCGAGGTGACCGACGCCCTCGCCGCGGCTCGCGCCGCAGGTGGGCGCGCCGGTGAGCCGGCGTCCGACGTGGTCGTGTTCCTGCCGGTCGAGACCGGTCTGGGGGCGCAGCAGGTCGCGGCCGCGGTGGACGTCTACACGAGAGCGGGCGCGACCCACGCGATCCTGCTCGCGGTCGGGGACGACGACCTGGACCTGGCCGACTACGCCGGCTTCGTCGCCGGGGAGGTGCGCCCCATGGTCGGCGGGTGATCGCTCACCGCACCAGCAGCGGCAGGAGCACCTCGTCGACGAAGGCCTCGTTCTCGCGCGGGTCCGCCATGTTCTGGGACAGCAGGATCCGCTCCAGGAACCATCCCCGGCAGAGCCGCTCGATGCGCTCCGCGTCCACCTCCGCGGTGACCTCCCCCCGGTCCCGCCCGCGCTGGAGGACGCGCGCGAAGTCACGGGTGGTGCTCTCGAGCACCTCGTCGGTGACGATCCGGTGCAGCTCCGGCTCGGCGCCCAACCGGCCGAGGCCCCCGATGGCGAGCCGGACCCGGTCCGGGGTGAACAGCGCGGTGCTCAGCCGCAGCTGGCTGAGCAGGTCCTCGCGCAGCGACCCGTGGTCGGTGGCGGCCGCCTCCGACCGCTCGTCCTCGCTGGGCACGAGCGACCGGGCCACCGCGGCGACGAGTGCCGGCTTGTCCTTCCACCGGCGGTAGATCGACGTCTTGGCCGTCCCTGCTCGACGGGCCACCCGTTCGATGCTGAGACCCTCGTAGCCGTGCTCGGCGACCTCGGCCAGCGCGGCGTCGATGATCGCGGCATCCAGCCGGGCGCTCTTCGGCCGGCCGACCGGGCTCTCGCTCACGACGCTGGCCACCTCCTCGATGTGCATCCCATCACACTCGCGCGGTCCGGCCGCGCGCTGAGCACGTTCTCCGGTGCGATCCGGTTTGGCCGTTCAATTTCGAAACGCTACCGTAGCGTAGCGAAATAGTCCCTGCCTCCCGGGAGTCGTCCATGGCCCGCCTGCTCGAGCGCATTGCGCGCTTCGGTTACACCCACCGCCTCCTGGTCGTGCTGGTCTGGGTGCTCGCCCTGGTCGGGGCGGGCGCCACGGCGGCCCTCGTCCCGCACCAGACCACCTCGAAGATCACCATCCCGGGCACCGAGGCCCAGGCCGCGCTCGACCAGCTGTCCCGGACCTTCCCGGAGTCGAACGTGGACGGCGGCCTCGCCCAGGTCGTCTACCGGGCGCCGGAGGGCACCACCGTCCAGGACCCGAAGGTCGCGGGGGCGATCGCCGCCAACGCCAAGGCCCTCGCGGACGCTCCCCAGGTGGCGCAGGTCGTGCCGCCTGCCGTGAGCCACGCGGTCTCCCCCGACGGTCGGGTCGCCATCACCCAGGTGCGGTATGCGGTGACGGCCACCGAGGTCGACCCCGCCAGCATCACCGCCCTCGAGGACACCTCCCAGCGGCTCGAGCAGCGGGGCTTCCAGGTCGCCTCCGGTGGTGACGTCTACCTGCAGACCCCGACGATCGGCGGGACCGAGCTCCTCGGTGTCGTCGTCGCGGCTGCGGTGCTCGCCCTGACCTTCGCATCACTGCTCGCCGCGGGCATGACACTGCTCAACGCCGTGGTCGGCATCGGCTTCGGGATGGCCGGCATCTACGTCGTCAGCAGCGTGACCGAGCTCTCCTCGACCACTCCCCTGCTGGCGCTGATGCTCGGCCTCGCCGTGGGGATCGACTACAGCCTGTTCATCGTGTCGCGCTTCCGCCGCGAGCTCGCCGACGGCCGCTCCGGGGTCGACGCGGTCGGCCGGGCGGTCGGCACGGCCGGGAGTGCCGTCGTGTTCGCCGGCGTCACCGTCGTCATCGCCCTGGCCGCGCTGAGCATCGTGCAGATCCCGATCTTCACCCAGATGGGCCTGGGGGCCAGCGCCACCGTCCTGGCCGCGGTGCTCATCGCGGTCACCCTGCTCCCGGCCGTCCTCGGCCTGACCGGCGACCGGCTCCGGCCCCGCGCCGGCGGACGGCACGAGGCCCGTTCCGGCGCCTCGCTCGGGGAGCGCTGGGGCCGGTGGGTGACCCGTCGTCCGTGGTGGGTGGCGATCGTGAGCGTGCTCGTCCTCGGGACGGCCGCGCTGCCTGCCCTCGACATGCAGCTCGGCCTGCCCGACGACGGGTCGGCGCCGGTCGGCAGCAGCCAGCGGGTCGCCTACGACCGCATCAGCGACGCCTTCGGGCCCGGGATGAACGGACCGCTCACCGTCGTGGTCTCGACCGACCCGGGCCGGGCGCCGGTCGAGACGAAGGCCGTCCAGCAGGACGTGAGCGCTCTGCCCGACGTCGTGGCCGCCCAGATCAGCGGCGTCAACGAGGACGGATCCGTCGGGCTGCTCACCGTCGTGCCGGAGTCGGGCCCCTCCGACCCCGCCACCGAAGACCTCGTCACGACCATCCGCGAGCACGCCGACGGCTGGCAGGAGGACCTCGGGGCGACGGTCCAGGTCACCGGTCAGACGGCGCTCAACGTCGACATCACCGACCGGATGACCGCGGCGCTCCCGGTCTACCTCGCGGTCGTCGTCGGCCTGGCGCTCATCCTGCTGATGGTCGTCTTCCGCTCGCTCGTCGTGCCGGTCAAGGCGGTCATCGGCTTCCTGCTCAGCGCCTGCGTGAGCTTCGGCACCGTCGTGGCGATCTTCCAGTGGGGCTGGGCGGCTGACCTGCTCGGCGTCACACCGTCGGGCACGGTCATGGTGATGCTGCCGATCCTGCTGGTCGGCGTCCTGTTCGGGCTGGCCATGGACTACGAGGTCTTCCTCGTCAGCGGGATGCGCGAGGAGCACGCCCACGGCGCCACCCCGCGGGAGTCGGTCGTCGCCGGCATGAGCGGTGGCGCCCGTGTCGTCTCGGCGGCCGCCGTGATCATGACGGCCGTGTTCGCCGCCTTCGTCACGGTCGACGACCCGACGATCAAGCCGATCGCGGTGGCCCTCGCGGTGGGTGTCCTGGTGGACGCCTTCGTCGTGCGGATGACGCTCGTCCCCGCGGCCATGGCGCTGCTCGGGCGTGCCGCCTGGTGGTTCCCGCGCCGGCTGGACCGCCTGGTCCCCCACCTCGACATCGAGGGTGCCTCGCTGGAGACCGGCCACCGACGCGCCGCCCAGCCGGCAGCCACCGGCTGAGGCCACGCTCGGGACGCTCGGCGGCTGAGGCCACGCTCGGGGCTCACCGGCTGAGGCCATGCTCGGGGCTCACCGGCTGAGGCACGCTCGGGGCACACCGGCTGAGGCCACGCTCGGGGCTCACCGGCTGACATGACGCCCGGCCTCGGCGAGGATGCAGGGGTGGAGCCGCGCCTGGAGTGGAGCACCGATGTCGAGCAGGCGGACTGGATCCGGGGGCGGCTCGCACCGTTCCACTCCGGCGAGGTGACCTCCGTCGTCCCCCGAGGCTTCCCGGCATACGCGCGGGTGCTGCACCCGGCACGGGGGCCGGCGGGACGCGCCGTTCGCTGGGCGGAGGTCGCGGCCCGCAGCGGTGTCGAGATGCTCCCGGAGACCCAGTTCCACGAGATCGCGCTGCTGCCACCGGGCGACGACCCGGCGTCCGCATCATGCGACGACGCGGCGTCCGCATCATGCGACGACACGGCGCCCGAGTCGCGCGACCATCTGCCGCTCGTGTCCACGGTTCAGGCACCCGAGGAAGGCACGCTGCGGGCGGCGGATGCCACCGTGCTGGCCGACGTGCTGCGTCGCCACACCTCGTCCCCGGACGACTGCTGGTTCTGCCTGTGGGACGGCTACGGTTGGGGGGCCGGAGCGCGCTGGTACCGGCCCCTCGGCCGTGCGGACGACGAGCCGAACGAGTCGGCCCAGCCGGCAGGCGCCGCGCCCCCGACCCGGCGCGGGTCGACCGCGACGTACTCCGGTCGGGGGCAGCGCCCGGACCCGGCGCGGTCCGTGACGGCGCCACCCGACCCGGTCCCTCGATGGGTGCGCGACGGGCCGCGCGTCGAGCTGCCGGAGCGCAGCTACGTGCTCTACCGGGGCGCAGTGGAGCACGCCACGGCCTTCGTCGACTCCGAGCGGAAGACGGCCAACCTCTGGTGGCCACGCGACCGGACCTGGTGCGTGGCCACGGAGATCGACCTGGACTGCACCTACATCGGTGGCTCGGAGAAGCTGGTCGAGGACCTCGTCCGTGACGGTCGTCTCGAGGCGTGGCGGGTCGACCCGGCGCAGAGCCACCACCTGCGGCCCCCGCCCTGGCTCGACCTGTCGATCGAGGACGCGGTCGCCCGGCTCCTGGCCGGACAGCCGGCGCGGATCGAGACCTCCCGAGGCACCGTGACGGCGCGGCTGCGTCGTCCGGGCCGCCTGCGCCACGGAGACCTCTGGACGACGTCCGTGCGCCCGGACGGAAGCTCCTGCGGCGAGTCGTGGACCAGCCTGTCCCGCGGGGCCGACGAAGCACTCGCTGACAATCTCCGGCACGAACTCCTGTCGGCCGCGCTCGACCTCCTCGAGTGAGCTGCCGACACCGGCTCCTGCTTGGCGTGCCGGGTCAGAACGGCGGGTCGCCGTCATCACCGTCATCGCCGGCAGGCCTCGGCGCCCTCGGCGCCCGGTCGCGGTCCGTGTCCTGCTGCGCGTGGTGCTCCGCCTCGCAGCCGGTCGGTCCGGCCCCGGCCAGCTCCTCGTAGTCGCAGGGCGCCGTCGTGTAGGTGCGTCCCGTCGCCGTGGTCCAGGTGCACACGCCGTGCGCGTTCACCTCATAGCTCCAGTACCCGCGCGTCTTGCGGTTGTGCGCACGCCGGGTCAGCGCATACAGGTTCGCCGCGCTGGTGGGCCCGCCGACGCTGCGGCCCTCACCGTCGCTGGCGTACGGGACGCGGTGGTCCAGGTCCACCGTCGGCCGGCCCGCCGGCGTGGTCGACCCCGGTTCGCGGGTCGTACCGTCTCGAGTGCGCACCTGGTCTGCCATGCGGGGGTCCGGTCGGTAGGCGTTCACGGAGCGCTCGACCGCCCACCCGGTGACCGGGTCGGTCACGACCCGCCACCAGACCGATCCCGGGGCGAACGCGATGCGCCGGGCCTGCTGGGCATCCACAGGCCCGTAACCGGCCAGCTCTCCGAGCCCGTCCCGCAACCCGAGCAGGGTGTCCAGGGGGACGGTCAGCGACACCTGCGCCGGCGGCAGCTCACCGATTGCCCGGTACACCGCCAGCGGGTCACCAACCGCACCACCATCCGCGCTCGTCGAGTCGCTCACGTGGGCGGGTCCGCCGACTCCGTCGGCCCCCGCCGCAACCGGCGGGACGACGCCGTGGGTGAGCAGGTCCAGCGCCACGTCGGAGCGCAGCTGGTCCAGCGTCCGCTCGTCGCCCTGGGCGCGAACCGCCCGGGCGACCGCCTCGATCCGCTCCCGAGCGGCGACCACCCGTGGGGCGTCCCCGGTGAGGCTCAGCTCGCCGGTGCCGTCGTCGGCCAGCTCGGTCCACGCGCCCCGGTCGGCCACCGCCTTCTCATGCGTCTTCTCCCGCTGCTCGCGGTCCTGGTGCTTCAGGACCCGGCGCCGCAGCCGGCCCCGGAACTGCCGGTGCGACCACGGCGTGCCGTCCGGGCGGCACCCGAGTACGTGCACCGCGACCTCGTCCGCCAGGTCGGGGTCGAGGTCGGTCGTCGCGTGCTCGACGACCTGGGCTCGGTAGAACTCACACCGGCCCTCCCGCATCGCCTCCCGTGCCGCCGCCGTCCGCTCCCGGCCCGCGGTCGCGAACCCGACGACCTTCTGGCACTGCGTGCGTCCCGCGCCGGTCGCCGCCTCCACCTCGTCCACGGTCAAGGACCGCGCCTCGGCCAGCGCCCGCTCCCGGCGGCTCCTCGGGAGGTCCGCCTCCCCGGCGGGACCGCCACCGGTGAGCGTGCGGAGCTGCTCGAACAGCACCCGCGCCCCGTCCACCATCACCGAGTCAGCCCACCCGCGCAGCACACCCGCTGCCTCGACCAGCTGCAGCGCACCGTCCCCGTCCAGTCCGTCGACAGCTCCCGGCTCGGCCGCGACCAGCAGCGCGCGCAACGCCACCCGCACCGGCTCCGGCATCGACGAGTCGGGCAGCTCCACCGAGGGCGCCGAGCCGGCGGCGTGCTCGCGCTCGCCGGGCGCCACCTCGTCCCGCTCCGGCCCGTCCAGAACCCGCCCGTCCAGAGCCCGCCCGTCCAGAACCCGCCCGTCCAGAGCCGGCTCCAGCACCTCACCGGGCAACAGGCGATCCAGCTCGTCGCGCAGCAGTCGGTCCAGCTCCCGCTCCAACACCGACTCCGCGAAGCCGAGACCCGAGCCCCCCGTCGTCGTCACTGCCATGCACCCCACCTCCGGACGAAGTATCGCTTCCGACTGGTGTTCGACACACTAGCCGCGGGCACTGACAGGGGTCGGCCGCTGCAGATGGTGCGTCCCGTGGAGGCGAGCCGACAGCAGGTCAACCGGTCGCCGTCGGAGGTCGGCGCCCGACGAGAGCGCCTCGCCGTCAGCGTGCGGCGTCAGCGAAAGCCGTGGGTCGCCGCGTCATCGGGTAGGTCGCGAAGTACAGCCGCTCGACCCGCCCCTCGGCGTCGCGGGTGACCTCGAGCAGCTCGCCACGCTCGCGACCCTCGACCGCGCGAAAACGGTCGAGCCCGTCCGGCTCGAACCGGGTCTCGGCCAGCTTCGGTCCACCGGGCATCCGCGCCCACAGCTGGTCGTCGCGCACCTCGAGGACAAGCTCCTCCCCCTCGGTCCACCAGCTCCCGAGGATCCCGTCCAGGTGCGGCTGCGGGGACGAGGGACGCCAGGGCTCGGCGAGGTCCG
>DASSKF010000201.1:0-6786 GCA_035690725.1 Segeticoccus sp. | reverse complement strand
CGGCTCGGGGCGGACGGCCCGGTGCCACCCCGCTTCCCCGCGGAGGAGGACCGGGTGAAGACCAGCGCCGCGTGGCTGATCGACAAGGCCGGGTTCGGCAAGGGGCACGGCCTGCCCGGACCCGCCGCGCTCTCCTCGAAGCACACACTCGCGGTGACCAACCGCGGTGGCGCGAAGGCGGCCGACGTCGTCGCCCTCGCCCGGGAGCTGCGTGCCGGGGTGGAGGACGCCTTCGGTGTCACCCTCGTCAACGAGCCCGTCCTCGTCGGCCTCACCCTCTGAGCAACCGGTCCCAGTTCGGCTCCGCCGTCCAGTGTGGTTCTCGCCGGGGCGTCCCGTACGGGTGCCGAAGCTGCCACCAGTGGTGCGGGAAGGTGAGGCGGCGTGCCCGGTGGTGCGCCGGCAGCCGGCCCCGACAGGCAGCACCGCCGCCGGCGACCGATCACCGGGCCGGCATGGTGCGGTACGACGGGACCGACGAACGAAGGAGACCAACATGCCCGGAATGCCGATGCCCGACGAGGTCCGTGAGCTGCTCGCTCGGCCCAACCCGGCGGTGATCACCTCGGTGCGGCCGGACGGGCAGCCGGTGTCGGTTGCGACCTGGTACCTGGTGGAGGATGACGGCCGGATCCTCGTGAACATGGACGAGGGACGCAAGCGGATCGACTACCTCCGGGCGGAGCCGCGGGTCTCCCTGACGGCCCTCGACGACGGGGACTGGTACACCCACGTGAGCGTCCAGGGCCGCGTGTCGCAGTGGCGCGACGACCCCGACCTGACCGACATCGACCTGCTCGCCCGGCACTACACCGGCAAGCCGTACGCGAACCGCGAGCGGGCCCGGGTCAGCGCGCTGATCGAGGTCGAGCGCTGGCACGGCTGGGGCGCTGCCGCCCGCTGACGGCGCCGCAGCGGCGCCGGTCCGACCCGGCACAGCCGTCGCCGGAGCCGTCCCCCTCGCGCCACGCGTCGATGTCCGCGAGCAGCCGCTTCTGCACGTCGTCGGGAGCCCGGGAGCCGGTGACCGATGCGGCCGCCAAGTCGGCCAGCGCCGCGTCGTCCAGGCCGTGGTCGCGGCGGGCCGACTCGTACTGGTCGAGCAGCCGGGAGCCGAACAACAGGGGGTCGTCGGCGCCGAGGGCCACTCGGGCGCCGGCCGCGAGCAGCGTCGGGAGCGGCACGGCCGGAGGGTCGGGGTAGACGCCGAGGGCCACGTTGCTGCCGGGGCACACCTCGAGGGTGACCTCCTCCTCGACCACCCGGTCGAGCACCGCCCGGTCCTCGATGCTGCGCACCCCGTGGCCGAGCCGGTCGGGGACGAGCGCATCGAGCGTCTCGGCCACGGCGTCGGCGCCGAGCAGCTCGCCACCGTGCGGCACGAGCGCGAGGCCGGCGCGGCGCGCGATGTCGAAGGCCTTGCCGAACTCGCCGGTGACGCCGCGCCGCTCGTCGTTGCTGAGCCCGAAGCCGACCACCGTCCCCGGTCCCTCACCGGCGTACCTGGCGGCGAGCCGGGCCAGGGTCCGTGCCTCGAGGGGGTGCCGCATCCGGCTGGCCGCCACGACCACCGCGACGTCGGTCCCGGTCGCCGCGCTCGCGGCGCGCGCCTCGTCGAGCACGATCTCGAGCGTCGGCGTGATGCCGCCGAGGTGCGGGGCGTAGGAGGTGGGGTCGACCTGGATCTCCAGCCACTGTGAGCCCTCGGCGGCGTCGTCCTCCGCGGCCTCGCGCACGACCCGGCGCATGTCCGACTCGTCGCGCACGCAGGCGCGCGCCGCGTCATACAGGCGTTGGAAGCGGAACCACCCGCGCTCGTCCGTGGCGCGCAGGCGCGGTGGCCACGAGGTGGTCAGCGACTCCGGGAGGTGCAGCCGGTGCGTGTCGGCGAGCTCGCGCAGCGTCGAGATCCGCATCGAGCCGGTGAAGTGCAGGTGCAGGTGCGCCTTCGGGAGCTGCTGCACCTGCCGCGGCATGGCCTCAGTCTGCCAGCCCCGCCTCGCCCTCCTGCGCGTCACCCTCCTCGACGTCGCGGCCGAGTCCCGCCTCGTCCGCCTCGGCGACGTCGACGGTGTGCATCGCGGCCTCCTCGCTCGAGGCCGCCCCGCCGGAGATGCCGACGTCCTCGGCGACGAGGTCCTTCTGCTCGTCCTCGTGGGTGCCCTCGTCCGGGGCCATCAGCCGGCCACTCCGCTCGTCGCCGACCTCGTCGTCGCCGAGGAAGTCGTCCTCGGCGGCGATCGAGTCGGGGTCGTCGCCGCCGACCCGGTCCTGCTCCTCCTCCAGGCCCCCCTCGTCGTCAGGCGCCCCGTAGGCGGTCTCCGGGTCCGGCTCCTCCTGGCTGATCCGCTGGTCGATGGTCTCGCGGTCCTCCTGCTCCTCGACCGTCGTCCCGTAGCTGTCGACGCCCCGCGGCCGCTCCGGCGGCGAGTACCCCTCGTCGAGCGGGTCCTCCAGTCCCCGGTCGACGAGGCTGTCCTGCTCCGACAGCTGCGTCTCGTCGTCGAGGCTGTAGCTGCCCATCGACTCAGCGCCCGTGCTCTCGTGATCGGTCATGCCACGACCCTGCCACCACGCGACGGTGCCCGCGACCCCGAGGGGGCCGCGGGCACCGTCGACGACGGGTGCAGGGAGGGAGGGTCAGCGGGCCTCCGCCAGCAGCTGCTGGATCCGGCCGACGCCCTCCTCGAGGTCGGCGTCGCCGAGCGCGTAGGACAGCCGCAGGTAGCCGCTGGGGCCGAACGCCTCGCCCGGCACCACGGCGACCTCGACCTCCTCGAGAATCAGCTCGCTGAGCTCGACGGAGGTGCGGGGGGTGCGGCCGCGGACGGTCTTGCCGAGCAGGCCCTTGACCGAGGGGTAGGCGTAGAACGCTCCCTGCGGCGTCGGGCACTCCACGCCGTCGATGGCGCCCAGCATCTCCACGATCCGGCGACGCCTCCGGTCGAACGCGACCTTCATCTGTTCGACCGCCTCGAGGGAGCCGTTGAGGGCGGCGACCGCCGCCCGCTGTGAGACGTTCGCGACGTTGGACGTCGCGTGCGACTGCAGGTTGGTCGCGGCCTTGACGACGTCGCGGGGGCCGAGCATCCAGCCGACCCGCCACCCCGTCATCGCGTAGGTCTTGGCGACCCCGTTGAGCACGACGCAGTGGTCGGCCAGCTCGGGGACGAGCACCGGCATCGACGGCGCCGTCGCCCCGTCGTAGGTCAGGTGCTCGTAGATCTCGTCGGTCACCACCCACAGCCCGTGCTCCACGGCCCAGCGGCCGATCGCCTCGACCTCCTCGGGCGGGTAGACCGCGCCAGTGGGGTTGGACGGGGAGTTGAACAGGAGCACCTTCGTCCGGTCGGTGCGCACCGCCTCGAGCTGGTCGACGGTGACCCGGTAGCCCTGGTCCTCCCCGGCGAAGACGCTCACCGGCGTGCCGCCGGCCAGCTTGATCGACTCGGGGTAGGTGGTCCAGTAGGGCGTCGGCAGCAGCACCTCGTCACCCGGGTCGAGCAGGGCGGCGAAGGTGTTGTAGACGGCCTGCTTGCCGCCGTTGGTGACGAGCACCTGGTCCGGCTGCACGGCATACCCGCTGTCCCGCTGCGTCTTGTCGACGATGGCCTGCTTGAGCTCGGGGAGGCCGCCGGCGGGGGAGTAGCGGTGGTTCTTCGGGTCGGTCGTCGCGGCGCGGGCCGCCTCGACGACGTAGTCCGGCGTCGGGAAGTCGGGCTCGCCGGCGCCGAAGCCGATCACCGGGCGGCCCTGGGCCTTGAGCGCCTTGGCCTTCGCGTCCACCGCGAGGGTGGCCGACTCGGTGATGTTGCCGATCCGCTCGGAGACCCGGCGGTCGGTGGGGCGGGTGCTGGGGACAGAGGTCGTGGTCGTCTCGGTCACGGCCCCATGGTCGCAGAGGCGCCCGTATGCCGGACTCGCACGTCCGCACACTGGTCACCGTGCGCCTGTGGTCGCCCGGGGCGAGTTCGCATCGGTGGGCGCCGGTCGCGTAGACTCTCCGCTCGGGTGGTTGACGACAACCACACTGAAGCGTGCCCGGCTCCTGTGGTCGCGGCGCGTGGACGTGGCCGGAGACCGCTCGCACGCAGTACCCCTAGGGCAGTGGCTCAATTGGTAGAGCACCGGTCTCCAAAACCGGCGGTTGGGGGTTCGAGTCCCTCCTGCCCTGCGTCGTTTGATGGTGTTGTTCGATAGCCGACCGCACGGTCAGGTGTCGGTGGCCGAAGTCGCTGGCTCCTGAGCGCCAGAGATGAGGAAGTGTGACCGACACGAGCACCGCGGGCACCCGCGGCTCCGGTCGATCCGGGCCGCCCACGCAGGACAAGCGGGGCATCTTCGGCGCGCTCGCCCTGTTCATCACCCAGATCATCGACGAGATGCGCAAGGTCGTGCGGCCGACGCGCGAGGAGCTGACGACCTACACGATCGTCGTCATCGTCTTCGTCGCGGCGATCATGGCCTACGTGTTCGGGCTGGACTACGTGTTCACCAAGCTGGTCCTGTTCGTGTTCGGCGGCGCCGGCTGACGCCGGACGCCCCGATGAGCCAGCCCGCCCCGTTCGACCACCCGCGGAAGTTGCCGCAGTAGAGGAAGCAGGTCAATGTCCGATCAGTCCCCGCAGTGGACCGCCGAGGCCGACGGCGCCGAGCAGGACGCGCTGAACCCTGCCGCCGAGACGGTGGAGCCGGCCGAGGCCGGCGAGTCGAGCGCGGAGCAGGAGTTCGCGGCCGAGCAGACCGCCGAGCAGACCGCCGAGCAGGCGGAGGGCGGCAGCGAGCAGCCGACCGAGCAGGCGGAGGGCGGCAGCGAGCAGCCGACCGAGCAGGCGGAGGGCGGCAGCGATGAGCCGGCCGAGGACGCTCCGATGACCGAGGAGGAGTTCAAGCGGCAGCTGCGGCTGCAGGAGGGCGACTGGTTCGTCGTGCACTCCTACGCCGGCTACGAGAACCGGGTCAAGACCAACCTCGAGAACCGCGTGACCAGCCTGAACATGGAGCCCTACATCTTCGAGGTGCAGGTGCCCATGGAGGAGGTCACCGAGATCAAGAACGGCCTGCGCAAGCTGGTCCGCCGCGTGCGCATGCCCGGCTACGTGCTCGTCCGGATGGACCTCACCGACGAGAGCTGGGGTGCCGTGCGGCACACGCCGGGTGTGACCGGCTTCGTCGGTCACACGCACCAGCCGGTGCCGCTGTCGGCCGACGAGGTGTTCACCATGCTCAACCCGGCCGTCGAGACCGCCGCCCCGGCCGCCGGTGCGGCGCCGTCCGAGCGGGGTGGCCGCCAGACCGAGGTGAAGGTCGTCGACTTCGAGGTCGGCGAGTCCGTCACCGTCATGGAGGGCCCGTTCGAGACCATGCCCGCCACGATCTCCGAGATCAACGCCGACACCCAGAAGCTCAAGGTGCTGGTCTCGATCTTCGGCCGGGAGACGCCGGTCGAGCTGTCGTTCAACCAGGTCGCCAAGATCTAGACGCCCGGGGGCTCCGCCCCCCGGGAACCCCCGACAAGGGGAGCGGGCTTCGCCCGCACAACTGAAAGACGCCCGGGCTCCGCCCGGGCATGCAACCGGGTCATCGCCCAGGGCGTGGGCCCACCACCACAGAGAAGGACGCACCAGGAACATGCCTCCCAAGAAGAAGGTCGCCGGCTTCATCAAGCTGCAGATCCAGGCCGGCCAGGCCACCCCCGCCCCGCCGGTCGGCCCGGCGCTCGGCCAGCACGGCGTCAACATCATGGAGTTCGTCAAGGCGTACAACGCCGCGACGGAGGGCCAGCGCGGCAACGTCATCCCGGTGGAGATCACGGTCTACGAGGACCGGTCCTTCACCTTCGTCACCAAGACGCCCCCCGCCGCAGAGCTCATCAAGAAGGCCGCCGGCGTGCCCAAGGGCTCCGGCGAGCCGCACAAGACCAAGGTCGGCCACCTGTCCGCCGACCAGGTGCGTGAGATCGCCGAGCAGAAGATGACCGACCTCAACGCCAACGACGTCGAGCAGGCCAGCCGGATCATCGCCGGCACCGCCCGGTCCATGGGCATCACCACGGACTAGGCACCACCGACCGGTTCCCTCCGGTCACCAGGGGCCCCGACGTGCCGTCGGGCCCCGTGGGAGGGTCACGCGCTGGCCCGCACCACAACTCCACACCGAAACACCCGCAGGAGCAGACATGAAGCGCAGCAAGGCCTACCGGTCCTCGATCTCCAAGATCGACGCGGACCGGCTGTACACCCCCCTGGAGGCGATCCGCCTGGCGAAGGAGACCTCCACCACGAAGTACGACGCCACCGTCGAGGTCGCCATGCGGCTCGGCGTCGACCCGCGCAAGGCCGACCAGATGGTCCGCGGCACCGTGAACCTGCCGAACGGCACCGGCAAGACCGCCCGGGTGCTCGTCTTCGCGGCCGGTGACCGGGCCCAGGCGGCCACCGACGCCGGCGCCGACCACGTCGGCACCGATGAGCTGATCGAGCGCATCCAGGGCGGCTGGCTCGACTTCGACGCGGTCGTGGCGACCCCGGACCTCATGGGCAAGGTCGGCCGGCTCGGCAAGGTGCTCGGCCCGCGCGGGCTCATGCCGAACCCGAAGACCGGCACCGTGACCATGGACGTTGCCAAGGCCGTCTCGGACATCAAGGGCGGCAAGATCGAGTTCCGCGTGGACAAGCACTCGAACCTGCACTTCATCGTCGGCAAGACCTCGTTCGACGACCGGGCGCTGGTGGAGAACTACGCCGCTGCGCTGGAGGAGGTCCTGCGGCTGAAGCCGTCCGCGTC
>DASSKF010000200.1:0-4773 GCA_035690725.1 Segeticoccus sp. | reverse complement strand
CGCAAAGTCCCGAGGTTCGCGGGAGACTCCCGAGGTCCCGCGGAGACTCCCTAGGTTTGCGGGTGATGCGTGACCTGGCCCTGCCGGTGTCCGGGCAGCGGGCACAGGTCCAGGTCGAACGGCAGCACGTCGGGTGAGGTCGCCTGCGCCCGTGCCGCCTGCGAGGTCATCCGGCGCATGAAGTGCCGCCGGCAGAGCACCTCGTACTCCACCACGCCCCGCCGCGCGGCCCCGGTGTCCCCGACGACCACCTGCTCCCCCTCGACGACCATCAGCCCGTCGACCACGCGCGCGTTGTGGGTGGCCTTGCGCCCGCACCAGCACAGCGCCTCCACCTGCAGCGGCTGCACCCGGTCGGCCAGCTCGATCAGCCGCTGCGACCCGGGAAACAGGCAGGTGCGGAAGTCGGCGGTGATCCCGAACGCGTAGACGTCGATGGCCATCTCGTCCACCAGCCGCGCGAGCTGCTCGACCTGTGCCGCCGTGTAGAACTGCGCCTCGTCGCAGATGAGGTAGTCGACCCGCCGCCCGTGCGTGGCCTGCTCGACCACGACGTCCCAGAAGTCCAGCTCGTCGCTCACCTCGAGGGCCGGCGTCGACAGCCCGAGCCGGGAGGACAGCACCGACTCCCCCGCCCGGTCGCGGCTGGTGAACCGCAGCCCGGACAGCCCCCGTGCGGCGTGGTTGTGGTCGGTCTGCAGGGCGAGCGTCGACTTGCCGCAGTCCATGGTCCCGGAGAAGAAGACGAGCTCAGCCACGGCCCCACACTGTATGCCGTGCGCTCACCCGCCCCTTCCCCCGCCGGTCATGCGACCGCGCGGGCCGGCACGTGCAGCAGGGGGATCCCCAGCTCGGCGTCGCTGAGCGACCCGTGCACCCCGAGCAGGCGGACCAGCTGGGGCCGCATGAACCGCGAGTCGACGATCGCGAAGTCGTCGCCCATCGGCACGACGAGGTCCCCGATGCGGGGGGCGACGTGCTCGGCCACCGGCCCGAACCAGCCGAGCGCGACCGCCTCCTCGCGGGTGCGGACCAGCGCGCGGGAACCGAGCCGGGCCTCCCAGGTCTGTCGCACGTCCTCGACGGCGTCCGGCTCGCAGTAGAGCTGCAGGCCGCGGGGCTCCCCGCCGACGAGCCGGATGCCGGCGGCGAGCTCGGGGTCCTCGGCGAGGTCGATGCGCTGCTCGTGCGGCACGTCGACCATGCCGTGGTCGGCGGTGACGTGGACGGCGGTGTCGCCGGGCACCGACCGGGCGAGCCGGGCGAGGGCGGCGTCGATCGCCTCGAGCTCGTCACCCCACTGCCAGGACCGGCACCCGTGGACGTGGCCGACCTTGTCGAGGTCGCCCCAGTAGAGGTAGACCAGCGCCCGCGGCGCCAGCCGCAGCCGCTCCAGGGTCAGGTCGACGCGCTGCTCGAGGTCGCGGGCGGCGGCGAAGGAGCCTCCGCGCAGCGCGGCGTTCGTCAGCCCGGACCCGTCGAAGTAGCCGGGCCCCACGCGGGTCACCTCCACGCCGGCGGCCTCGGCCCGCTCGAAGACCGTCTCGCTGGGCTGCCAGGCCAGCGGGTCGGGCCCCTTCTCCCAGGACAGCTCGTTGAGCAGCCGGTCCTCCCCCGGCACGAGCACCTGGAAGCCGACGAGGCCGTGCCCGCCGGGCGGCAGGCCGGTGCCGAACGTCCCCATGCTGGTCGCCGTGGTCGACGGGAAGCCGCAGACGAGCCGGCGCCCGGTCGGCAGCAGGGTGCGCAGGAACGGCGCGTGCCCGCTGCGCTGCTGCAGCAGGTCGTGGCCCAACCCGTCGACGAGCACCACCACCGCGCGGCGCGACGGCGGCAGCTCGAGCATCCCCCGGTCCGGGGCGGACCCCTCGCTGAACGACGGGACCCCCAGGGAGCGGGCCACCGACGGCAGCACCGTCGCCAGGCCCCCGGTGTCGTAGACCGGTCGCCCCGTCGGTCCCGCCACGCCTCAGCGGCCGATCGCGGTGGACAGCGACTGGGCGAAGTGCATCGCCTGCTCGAGCACGTGCTCGCCGTCGGCGTCGGCGCTCACCCGCAGCGCGATGTCGTCGGAGGTGACGGTGCCCTCGAAGCCGTGGTCGGCCTCGCAGCTCGGGTCTCCGCACGTGGCCGGGAGCAGGTCGAGCCGGCTCACGGTCCCCCACCCGAGGGTCAGGGTGACCTCGCGGCCGAGCGCGCCCGGGCGGTAGGAGTCCGGGTCGGGCACGACGTGGGTGAGCATCACCCCGCGCACCGCCCCCAGCGGCACCGTCTCCGACGTGGCGGTGGCGACCGGCTTGTCGTCGGCGCCCTCCGCGGCATGGTCGTCGGCGTGGGCGATCACCAGCCGCCCCGGGGTGAGCGCCAGGACGGTGATGTGCCGCATCACGCTGTCCTGGTCGAAGGTCGTCTCCTGGTGCACGAGGTGCGACACGACCTCGTCGCCGGCGACGGCCGCGGCGGTCACGTCGGTGACGAGTGCCGGGTAGTAGCCGGCACGCTCGATGTCCCGGCGCAGCCCGGACGGCAGGGTGCTGGCGGAGGTGGAGGTGGAGCGGTCAGCCATGCCCCTCATCCTTGCGTATCGGGCAGCGCGCGCCGACCGGTGTCGGTGCGCGCAGGGGCCGGCCCGACCGTGACCTCGGCCCCGAGCACCTCCGCGCCGCCGCCGTGCGCGTTGACCGGGTTGAGCACGAGCGAGGCGATCTCGGGCAGGTCGTCGGCGAGCACCGAGGCCCGCGCGAGCAGGTCCGCGAGGGCGCCGCGGTCGACCGCCTGGCCGCCCTTGTGGCCGAACAGCAGGGGTGCGGCCCGGACCGACCCGATCAGCTCCTCGGCGTCGACGTCGGTCAGCGGCGGGATCCGGTAGCCGATGTCGCCCAGCAGCTCGGTGGGCATGCCGGCGATGCTGAAGGACAGCACCGGCCCGAACAGCGGGTCCTCGGCCGTCGTCACCACGCAGGCCACTCCCGGGGTCGCCATGCGCTGCACCACGAACTTGTCCGCGTGCAGCGGCGCGAGCCGGTCCTGCATCACCGCGAACGCCTCCCGCACCGCGGACTCGCTGCGCAGGTCCACCCGGATGCCGGTGAACCCGGCCTGGTGCCGCAGCAGCGGCGAGACCGACTTGAGCACGACCGGGTAGTCCACCTGCTCGGCCGCCGCCACCGCTGCGTCCGCGCTGGCCGCCGGCAGCGTCTGCCAGACCGGGATGCCGTAGGCCGCGAGCAGCCGGCGCGCCTCGTCCGCCTGCAGGGCCCGTCCGGCGGGCGACCCGGCGAGCACCTCGTCGACGATCCGCTCGGCAGCGCCCCGGTCGACCCCGTCCGGGTGCACCCGGGTGCCGTGGTCACGGGAGCGCCACTCGCCGTAGCGGGTCGCGGCCGCCAGTGCGCGCACCGCGTCCTCGGGGGTGCTGTATGCCGGCACGGTGCTGGTCCGTCCGTCCGCACCGGTCGCTTCCCCCGACAGGGCATCGGTCACCCCCCGCATGCCGAGGAACGTGGCGACACACGGCTTTCCACCCTTCTCGGCCGCGCGGGCGACCACCCGTGCGACGTCCTCGTCCTGGGTCGCGACCGGCGGGATGAAGCAGGTCGCGACGCTGTCGACGTCGGGGTCGTCGAACGCGGCCGCGAGCGCCTGCGCGAACTCCTCGGCGCTGGCCTCGGACCGGACCGACACCGGGCCGTGGGTGACCTCCATCCCCCAGCTCAGGGCCGCGTCGGCGCTCAGGGAGCCCAGGGCCTCGGAGTTGCTGACGACGGCAACCCGGGGGCCGGCCGGCAGCGGCTGGTGCACCACGAGCTGGGCGACGTCGAAGAGCTGGTGCACGTTCTCCACCCGGATCACGCCCGCCTGGCGGAGCATCGCGTCGAACGCCTCGGGGCGCGCCCGGGTGGCCCGGACCCGGTGGCCCGGCGGCACGCCATACGCGGAGATGCCCGACTTGATCACGATCACCGGCTTGGCGCGCGCGAGGTTGCGGGCGATGCGGGAGAACTTGCGCGGGTTGCCCATCGACTCGAGGTAGAGGCCGACGGCGTCGGTGGCGTCGTCGTCCAACCAGTACTGCATGAGGTCGTTGCCGGAGACGTCGACCCGGTTGCCGGCCGAGGCGAACACCGAGATGCCCAGGCCGCGCCGGGCGGCGGAGGCGAGGACCGCGATGCCCAGCGCACCGCTCTGGGCGAACAGGCCGAGCCGACCGGTCGGCGGGAACTCCGGGGAGAGGGAGGCGTTGAGCCGGACCGCCGCGGCGGTGTTGATCAGCCCGAAGGAGTTGGGCCCGACGACACGCATGCCGCTGCGGCGGGCGGTGCGGAGCAGCTCGGCCTGGCGCCGCTCCCCCTCCGGACCGGCCTCGGCGAAGCCGGCCGAGGCGACGAGCACGTTGCGCACCCCGCTCGCAGCGCAGTCGCGCACCACGTCGAGGACCGCCTCGGCGGGCACCGCGATGACGGCGAGGTCGACCGGCTCACCGATGTCGCCGACCCGGGCGACGGTGCGCAGCCCGGCCACCTCGGCGGCGTCGTGGTTGACCGCGTGGACCGCGCCGGTGAAGCCGCCGTCGACGAGGTGCTGCAGCAGCCGGGCACCGATCGCCCGCTCGCGCCGGCTCGCGCCGACCACGGCGACCGAGCGGGGGGTGAGCAGGCGACGGACCGACACCGACTCGGCCCGGTGCTCGCGGGTCATCCGGACCGCGTTGCTCTGCTCGGTGGGCAGCACCTGGAAGCTGACGGTGATGACGCCGTCGTCGAAGCGGTGGGT
>DASSKF010000199.1:0-29725 GCA_035690725.1 Segeticoccus sp. | reverse complement strand
CCAACGGGTTCTGGTTGGCGTACCCGTCGCCGTAGGTCATCTGGGTGCCGTCCCAGAAGGCGTTGACGTAGTTGTCGCCGTAGTGGACCCGGGACCGGGCACCGCTCCCGTCGTTCCAGATTCCGGCGCGGTCCATGACGTCGTCGTAGAAGTCGTACGTCATCTCGGCGCCGTAGTGCGCGTCCACCCCTGCCGACTCGCGGTTGCCCTGGGAGCCGTTGCCCCAGTCGTCGTCGGAGCCGGTGAACGTGTCACCGCTCCCGGACGTGCGATTGTCCAGGTCCGTGGTGTGGTTGCCCTCCCCGTCCTTCATCCGGTAGCCCGAGCTCGTCTGCTGCGTGCCGATCTGCACGTCGCCCACGAAGATACCGTGCCCAGTGCCCGTCTTGACCTCGTCACGGGTGGCGAGCGTGGCGCCCGTCTGCGCGTCGACGTAGGTGTGCAGCTTCGTCGGGGTCTGGTCCTCGGTGAGGCCCTTCGTCAGGACGTCGTAGGCGAGGCGCGGTGTGCCGTCGGAGGTGACGAACACGACGAGCCGGTGGTGCGCCACCCGCTCGTGCTCCGTGGCCCGGGAGGCCCGCAGCCCGGTCCGCCTCGCCGAGCCGAGCGCGAAGCCGGGCGTGGTGGAGGCGACGGTGACCCGGCCCGTGCCGACGGCCCAGTTGACGTCCCGGACGGCGCCCGTGCGGGATCGCTCCACCACGACGTCGCCGCCCACGACCGGGAGGCCGGCGAAGGTGCGGCTGTAGCGGACGTAGTAGGACCCGTCCGGGTTCCCCACCACGTCCTGCACGGCCAGGTCCTGCCGGCCGCCGAGGCCGAGCTGCCGGGCGACGGACGCCGCGTCCTGCTGCTCGGCCCGGACCGACGGCTCCGGTCGATCAGCGGTCGGTGGCGCCGCCGAGGCACCGGTGGCCGGGACGAGTGCCGTCGCGGCGACCAGCGCCTCCACGGCGACACCCGAGGACAGTCGGTTCATGGGTTGATCTCCTCACTGTCGGGCCACCGGGGGCCGATGGCCGCGTCGGACGATGTCGTCCGACGCCAGAGAGGGTCAACGGTTCTTACCGAATCTTGGTGCAGCGCTGGGGAACTCACTGCCCGGAGCACAACTCGCGCCACGACGTGCAGACCCGTTCCAAGATTTGGTCGGCCGTCGTGCCGGTGCGACCGCGGCCTGCAGACGAGCCCTACTGCTGGTGCACGTGCTGGCGCACCCAGCCCACGATCTCGTGGGTGGTGGCGCCGGGGGTGAACACCTTGGCGACCCCCAGCTCGGCCAGCTTCGGGATGTCGGCGTCGGGCACGATGCCTCCGCCGAAGACCACGATGTCCGCGGCGTCCCGCTCCTTCAACAGCTCCACGACCTTCGCGAACAGGGTCATGTGCGCCCCGGAGAGCACGGACAGACCGATCGCGTCCGCGTCCTCCTGGATCGCCGCCTCCACGATCTGCTCCGGGGTCTGGTGCAGCCCGGTGTAGACCACCTCCATGCCGGCGTCGCGCAGGGCGCGGGCCACCACCTTCGCGCCGCGGTCGTGCCCGTCCAGGCCGGGCTTGGCGACCACCACACGCAGGGGCGTCGACGGAGAGGACGTTGAGGCAGTCATGGTGCGCAGACTAACGCCAGGGGTCGGCAGGTGTGACGGGACCCGCTATGGTCGGCTCGGTCCCTGTCACACCCGCGCGTCCGCCGCGTGAGCTGCCCCGAGGAGTCCGAGACCCCGTGCTGCGTCCCCGGTATGCCGGCCGCCACCGTGGCACCGCGCCGTCACGTCGCCACGCGCCCGCCGGGGCGCGGGTGTGGGCGCTGGGCCTGCCCGCGGCCGCGGCCGGCGTGCTGCTCGTCGTGGGCACCGGCGCCAGTGTGCAGCCGGGCACGACCTCCGCCGCCGCGGAGCCGGCCGGCGCGACATCCGCGACGCAGGACCTGACCCGCGCGGGGGTGCTCGGAGCCATCGCTGCTCCCCCGGCTGACGACGGACCGCTGCAGGACCGCGCCCGGGCCCGGGCGTCCCGCGGCCAGCAGCTGCGGACCATGCGGGCCGAGCGGCACCGGGCCGAGCGGCGCGATCGGCGCGAGCGCGCGCGGGCCCACCGCTGGGTGCGGCCGACCAGCGGCCGGGTGACCTCCGGCTTCGGCGAGCGCTGGGGCCGGCTGCACGCGGGCCTCGACATCGCGGTCCCCGCCGGCACGCCGCTGCACGCGATGTCGAGCGGCACCGTGACAACCGCCGGGTGGGAACCGGGTGGCGGCTTCGTCGTCGCGGTCCGCCAGTGGGACGGCACCGTCATCGAGTTCCTGCACCTGTCGCGCGGAACGGTCTCCGTCGGTGACCACGTGCGCCCGGGCCAGCTCGTCGGCTACTCCGGCAGCACCGGTCACTCCACCGGCCCGCACCTGCACCTCGAGGTGCACCCGCACGGGGGGGACCCGATCGACCCGGCACCCTGGCTCGCCGAGCACGACGTCCGCTGCTGATCTAAGACCCCACCACTCGTTGGGAATGATCGTTGGGTTTGGTGCTCGTTACGAGCACCAAACCCAACGATCATTCCCAACAAGCGGTACCCCCCGGGGTGCGCTCCAGCGGCTGCGCCTGCGGGTGCGGATCGGGGCGGGTGAGCCGGCGCTCAGAGCTTCTCGACCGGCGCGTAGCGCAGCAGCAGCCGCTTGACGCCGGCGTCGCCGCCGAAGTCCACGTGCGCCATCGCCTTGTCCCCGGTGCCCTCGACCCGCACCACCGTGCCGAGGCCGAACGTGTCGTGGGTGACCCGGTCGCCGGCGTCGAGGCTGACCACCGGCCGGTTGCCGGGTGACTTCACCCCGGGCCGGCCGGCCAACCGGGCCACCGCGGGCGTGGACGAGGGGCGGGTGCCGGTGGACTCGGTGCGCTGCCAGTCGATGAGCTCGTCGGGGATCTCGTCGAGGAAGCGCGACGGCGGGTTGTACTGCGGCGCGCCCCAGGCCGAGCGGACCACTGCGCGAGACAGGTGCAGCCGCTCCCGCGCACGGGTGACGCCGACGTAGGCGAGCCGGCGCTCCTCCTCCAGCTCCCGGGCGTCGCCGAGCGCGCGCATGTGCGGGAAGGTCCCGTCCTCCATGCCGGTGAGGAAGACCACCGGGAACTCGAGTCCCTTGGCGGTGTGCAGGGTCATCAGGGTCACGACCCCCTGCTCTGCCTCCTCGTCACCCTCCGGGATCTCGTCGGCGTCGGCGACGAGCGAGACCTGCTCGAGGAAGTCGTCGAGGGAGCCGTCCGGGTTCGCCTCGTCGAACTCGCGGGCCACCGCCACCAGCTCGGCCAGGTTCTCCACCCGGGTCTCGTCCTGCGGGTCGTGGCTCCTGCGCAGCTCGTCGAGGTAGCCGGTCTGCTCGAGCACCGCCTCGAGCAGCTCGGCCACGCCGGAGCCGCCCTCCCGGACGGTCTGCAGGGCCTCGAGCAGCGAGGTGAACGCCGTGATGCAGGTGACCGACCGGGTCGCGATGCCGGGGGCGTCGTCGGGCCGGCCGAGCGCGGCGACGAACGGGATGCGCTCCCGCTCGGCGAGCGCCGAGATGCACGCCTGGGCCCGGTCCCCGATGCCGCGCTTGGGCACGTTGAGGATGCGGCGCAGGTTGACGGTGTCGGCCGGGTTGGCGATGACCCGCAGGTAGGCCAGCGCGTCCTTGACCTCGCGCCGCTCGTAGAACCGGGTGCCGCCCACCACCTTGTAGGGCAGGCCGACCCGGACGAAGACCTCCTCGATGGCCCGGGACTGCGCGTTGGTGCGGTAGAAGACGGCCACGTCCCGTGGCCGGACGCCGTGCTCGTCGGTCAGGGCGTCGACCTGGCGGGCGACGAAGGCGGCCTCGTCGTGCTCGGAGTCGCCGACGTAGGCGACGATGGGCGGCCCGTCCCCGGCCTCGGTCCAGAGGTTCTTCGCCCGACGTCCCTCGTTGCGGGCGATCACCGCGTTGGCGGCGCGCAGGATCGTCTGCGTCGAGCGGTAGTTCTGCTCGAGCAGGATGGTCCGGGCGTGCGGGTAGTCCTGCTCGAACTCCCTGATGTTGCGGATCGTCGCACCGCGGAAGGCGTAGATCGACTGGTCGGCGTCGCCCACGACCGCGAGCTCGGCCGGCGGCACGCCGCCACCGCCCTGCTCCTCGGAGGCCCGCGGTGCGCCGCCGTCACCCACGAGCTCGCGCACGAGCACGTACTGTGCGTGGTTGGTGTCCTGGTACTCGTCCACCAGCACGTGGCGGAACCGGCGGTGGTAGTGCTCGGCGACGTCGGGGAAGGCCTGCAGGATGTTGACGGTCGTCATGATGAGGTCGTCGAAGTCGAGCGCGTTCGCCTGCCGCAGCCGCCGCTGGTAGTTCGCGTACGCCTCGGCGAGCACCTGGTCCTGGTGCGGCCCGTCGGCCGCCCGGGCCGCGAACGTCTCCTCGTCGACGAGCTCGTTCTTGAGGTTGCTCACCTGGTGGGAGAACGACCGCGGCGGGTAGCGCTTCGGGTCGAGGTCCATGTCGCGCAGCACCATGCTCATCAGCCGCTGGCTGTCGGCCGCGTCGTAGATCGAGAAGCTCGACTTCAGCCCCACCTTGGTCGCCTCGCGGCGCAGGATCCGCACGCAGGCCGAGTGGAAGGTCGACACCCACATCGCCTTGGCGCGGCCGCCGACCAGCGCCTCGACCCGTTCCCGCATCTCGGCGGCGGCCTTGTTGGTGAAGGTGATCGCGATGATCTGGCCGGGCTGCGCACCGCGCTCGGCCAGCAGGTGGGCGATCCGGTGGGTCAGAACCCGGGTCTTGCCGGATCCGGCCCCGGCGACGATGAGCAGGGGGCTGCCCTCGTGGGTCACGGCCGCACGCTGCTGCGGGTTGAGGTCCGCGAGCAGCGCCGCTGGGTCGGTGCCGGGCGCCCGGTCCCCCCACGGCACCGGCGCCGGTGGCTCCCCGTCTCCGCGCGCCCACGCGGGCACACCGTCGGGGTCCACCTCGCCGGAGGCGGCTCGGGCGGACATGCCGGGCAGGGGGAGGTCGTCGAACAGCGTGCTCATCTCGCCTCCCACCCTAAGCGGAGGGCGCGACAGGCGGCCGTAGGCTTCGGCCGTGAGCACACGGCATACCGATGGCGGTGTCCGGACGGCAGCGCCCGGGGACGTCCCCGAGCTGATCCGGCTGGTGCGCGAGCTCGCCGCCTACGAGCGGGAGCCGCAGGCCGCGACGGCGACCGAGGCGGACTTCACGGCCGCGCTCTTCCCCGCGGGCGGCCAGCCGGTCGCGTTCGCGCACGTCGCCGAGGCGGGCGGCCGGGTCGTCGGTATGGCGCTCTGGTACCTCTCCTTCTCCACCTGGACCGGGCGGCCCGGCATCTGGCTCGAGGACCTGTTCGTCGAGCCGGAGCACCGCGGCAGCGGACTGGGCAAGGAGCTGCTGCTGACGCTGGCCCGGGTCTGCGTCGAGCGCGGCTACCCACGGCTGGAGTGGTGGGTGCTCGACTGGAACGAGCCGTCGATCGGCTTCTACCGCAGCCTCGGCGCGCTGTCCCAGGACGAGTGGACCACCTTCCGCGTCGACGGGGAGGCGCTGCAACGGATGGGGGCACGCTGACCGCGGTCCTCGACCCCCGGGAGCAGCTGCGGCGGCTGGGCGCCCTGGCCGGCGGCTGGATCCGCCGTGCCGGCTACCTGCGCAAGTGGGTGGTGCTCGGCATCGCGGTCGGCGTCATCGCCGGGCTCGGCGCCGTCGTGTTCTACCTCGCCCTGGTCGGAGCCGGCCACCTGCTGCTGGGCCTCATCGGCGGCTACGAGGTGCCCCGGCCGGTCGGCGAGGGCGGTGGCGCGGGGTCCGGCCACTTCAGCCGGCCCTGGGCCGTCCCGCTGGTGGTCGGCCTGGGCGGGCTCGTCTCCGGTGCCCTCGTCCAGTGGCTCGCGCCGGAGGCCGAGGGGCACGGCACCGACGCCGCGATCAAGGCGGTCCACGAGAACCCGCGGATGATCCGGGCACGGGCCGTGGTGGTCAAGCTGGTCGCCTCGGCGATCACCATCGGCTCGGGCGGCTCCGGTGGCCGGGAGGGGCCGACGGCCCAGATCTCGGCCGGCTTCGGCTCGCTGCTCGCCCGCACGCTCAACCTGTCTCCCGAGGACGGCCGGATCGCCGTCTCGATCGGGATCGGCTCGGGCATCGGCGCCATCTTCGGGGCACCCCTGGGTGGCGCGGTGCTCGCCGCCGACATCGTCTACCGCGACGACTTCGAGGAGCAGGCGCTCATCCCCGGGCTGATCAGTGCCGTCGTCGGCTACACGGTCTTCGGCTTCCTCATCACCTGGTCCCCGATGTTCGGCTACGCCCTGCCCGGCTACCAGTTCCACCAGCCCGTGCAGCTGCTGTGGTTCGCCGTCATCGGTCTCGCCGCCGCGGGGACCGGCCTTCTCTACAGCGGCACCTTCTACCGCGTCGTGGGCCTCACCGGCCGCAGCGGCATCTCCCCGCTGTTCACCCCGGCGATCGGGGGCGTGCTGGTCGGGCTGCTCGCCCTCGCGGTCCCGCAGGTGCTCGGCACCGGCTACGGCTGGATCCAGACCTCGCTGGACCGGGACGGCCTGTTGGGCCTTCCCCTCTGGGTGGTCCTGCTGCTGCCGTTCGCCAAGATCGTCGCCACCGCGTTCTCGATCGGGACCGGAGGCTCCGGCGGCATCTTCGGGCCCGGCATGGTCATCGGCGGTTTCACCGGCGCCGCGGTCTGGCGGCTGCTCGAGGGGTTCGCACCGGGTGTGCCCGACAACCCCGCCGTGTTCGTCATCGTCGGCATGATGGCCTGCTTCGGCGCGATCGCCCGTGCCCCGCTGGCGATGATGCTCATGGTGGCCGAGATGACCGGCAGCCTCACGGTCCTCGCGCCGGCCATGGTGGCCGTCGGGCTGGCCTACCTGATCGTGCGGCGCACCGGCGCCACGATCTACCGCAGCCAGCTGCGCGGCCGCGAGGAGGCGCAGTCGGCCCGGCTGCGCCGCGGCCTGCCGCTGCTGCGCCGGGTCGCGGTCCGGTCGGCGATGGCGAGCCCCCGGCTCGTGCTGCGCCAAGGGGACTCCCGCGCCCACGTCCGGGACGCGCTGGCCGAGGCGGACGTCCCCGGCGCCCCGGTCGTCGACCACGAGGGCCGCTTCGTCGGGGTGGTCCACGGAGCCGGCCTGGAGGAGGCCACGGGGGTTCCCCTCGACGCCGCCGCCGGGACGGTGCCGGACAACGCGACCCTCGACGACGCCCTCGACGCGATCCCCGCCGGCGGGCGGTGGATCACGGTCCTGGACGACCAGCGCCACGTGCTGGGAACGATCGCCTACAGCGACATCGTGCGCGGCTACCGGCGGGCCATCCGCTCCGACGCCCGGCGGATGTCGCACGTGTCGGCGCACTCCGGTGTCGTGGAGCTGCGCGTGGGGCCCGGGTCGCCGCTGGCGGGACGGCCGCTGCGCGAGAGCTCCCTCCCCCACGGTGCGGTGGTCGTGTCCGTGCAGCACGGGGACTCGCTGCACTTCGGCATCGGCACGCAGAGGCTGCACCCCGGTGACGTCGTCACCGTGCTCTCCCGCCCCGGGGTGGAGGACCGGCTGCGCCGGCTGCTCGACTCCTCCCATGCCCCGGCACCCCAGGACGGACCCCCGGAGGACGCCGAGTCCGCCCGGGAGCGCGGCGACGGTGGGCCCGCGGGCGGCCCGGCTGGCTAGAGTGCGCCCGTGACGACGATGGCACGGGAGATGGCCGAGCAGCCCGAGGCGATCGCCCGGACCCTGTCGGCGCTGCGGCCGATGCGGTCCCGGGTGCGCGAGCTCGCGCGGGGCCGCCGGCAGGTCCTGTTCGTGGCCCGCGGGTCCTCCGACAACGCGGCGATCTACGGCCGCTACCTGCTCGAGGTGCACGCGCACCGCACCGCCGGGCTGGCCGCGCCCAGCGTCGCCACCCACTACCGCAGCCCGCTCGACCTGTCCGACGCGCTGGTCGTGTCCATCTCCCAGTCCGGGCAGACCGAGGAGATCGTCCAGACCCAGGCGTGGGCCCGCGCGTGCGGGGCCGCGACCGTCGCCGTGACCAACGTGGCCGACAGCGCGCTCGCCGCGGACGCGGACCTCGCCCTCGTCACGCGGGCCGGGCCGGAGCGGGCCGTGCCCGCGACCAAGACGTTCACCACCCAGCTCACGGCAGTGGCGGTGCTGGCGACCGCGCTCGCCGACGACCCCACGGCCCTGGACGCCGACCTCGACCGGGTCTCGGGCGCGATCGAGGCGCTGCTCGGCGAACGGGCCGGCGTGGACGCGGCCGCCACCGCGCTGTCCCGCACGAACGAGGTCCTCGTCAGCGGCCGCGGGCTCGGCTTCGCCGCTGCCCTCGAGACGGCGCTCAAGCTCGAGGAGACGTGCCTGCGGCCGGTCCGCGGGCTGTCCTACGCGGACCTGCGGCACGGACCGATCGCGATCGTGGACCCGCAGCTGGTGGCCATCGTGCTCGCCCCCGCCGAGGGCCCGATGGTCCCCGGCCTGACCGAGCTGCTCGGCGACCTGCACCAGCGCGGCGCCGTCACCGTCGGCATCGGCGGGGACCGCGCCTTCGCGGACGCCGCCGACGTCGCCGTCGCCGGGCCGGACCTGCCCGAGACCGTGGCACCGATCGCCCTGGTCGTCGCCGGCCAGCTCGTGGTCGAGACCCTGGCCCGCCGGCTCGGGCTCGACCCGGACGCCCCCCGCGGGCTGCACAAGGTGACCCAGACGGACCGGTGACCGGGCAGCCGCCCGACCGCGCCGTAGGGTCGGGCCCATGCTCCTCGACAGCACCACCGTCCGCCTCACCCACCGCCTCGCCGCCGAGCAGTCCGGGCGTCGGCTGCCCTCGGTCGCGGCAGCGCTCGTGCGCCGGGACGAGCGGGTCTGGTCCGGCGCGGTCGGCACCGTTGACGGACTGGCCGACGGGACGCCGGCCACGACGGACACGCAGTACCGGATCGGGTCGATCACCAAGACGTTCACGGCCGTCCTGGTCATGCGGCTGCGCGACGAGGGACGGCTCGACCTCGACGACCCGGTGGAGCGGCACGTGCCCGACGCCGGGGTGACGGCCACCGTCGCCCAGCTGCTGAGCCACTCCTCCGGCCTGCAGGCCGAGACCGACGGCAGCTGGTGGGAGCGCAGCCCGGGTCGCACCTGGGACGAGCTCGCCGGCCACCTCGCCCAGCGGCACCGCCCGGGGCACCGGCACCACTACTCCAACACCGGGTATGCCGTCCTCGGCCGGCTCGTCGAGGGGCACCGGGGCGCGTGCTGGGCCGACGCCGTGCGGGAGGAGCTGCTCGAGCCGCTGGGCATGGGCCGCACCACCTACCTGCCGGCCGGGCCGGCCGCGACGGGACTGGGCGTCCACCCGTTCGCCGACCTCGTCATCGCCGAGGCGGTGCAGGACACCCGGGCGATGGCCCCGGCCGGGCAGCTGTGGTCCACCGCGGACGACCTCGCGCGCTGGGCGCGGTTCCTCGGCGGGGACACCGGCGAGGTGCTCCGCCGCGGGACGTGGGAGGAGATGTGCCGGCCGATGGCGTGGTACGACGTGCCGGGCGAGCCCTGGACGGTCGCCCACGGGCTGGGAATCCAGGTCTGGAACCGGGACGGGCGGCGTCTCGTCGGCCACGGCGGGTCGATGCCCGGGTTCCTCGCCAACGTCCTGGTCGATCCCGAGAGCGGTGACGGCGTGGTCACCATGGCCAACGCCACCACGGGCCTGACCGGCGACCTCGGCAGCGACCTGCTGCGCCTCCTCGGTGACGCCGAGCCGGCGGTTCGCGGACCCTGGCACGCGCAGCCGGCCGACGACGACGTGCGCGAGCTGCTGGGCCTGTGGCACTGGGGCACCGCACCGCACGAGCTGCGGGCCGGCGACGACGGCCGGCTGGAGCTGCGCCCGCTCGGCACCAGTGGCCGCGGGTCACGCTTCCGCCGGATCAGCAGCAACGGCAACGGTGCCGGCTGGGTCGGGCTGGACGGCTACTTCGCCGGCGAGCCGCTGGAGGTGCGCCGCACCGGTGACGGCACGGCATACCTCGACCTGGCGTCGTTCCGGTTCACGCGGACGCCCTACCAGACGGACGCGGACGTGCCCGGCGGGGTGGACCCGGACGGCTGGCGTCCCTGACCGGTCGGTCGCTGCTCACTCGGCGAGCGCCGGCTCGCGACGCGACTCGCCCCCGGCCTGCCGGGCGAGCCGGTCGAGCTCGCGCTCCTCGGCCCGCCGCGCCAGCCCGCGGCGCGCCCACCAGCACCCGAGGACGACGGCGGCACCGGCGAGGACGTCGAGCACCCAGTGGTTGGCGGTGGCCACCACGTCGAGCGCCGTCAGGCAGGGGTAGGCGACGGCCACGGCCCGGATCCACCACCGACGGGTCAGGGTGAGCACGACCAGCGCCACCCAGACCGCCCAGCCCACGTGCATCGACGGCATGGCGGCCAGCTGGTTCGCGAGCTCGCCGGTGCTGCTCAACGCGGAGTCGGGCTGCCACCACCCGTAGGACGCGTAGGCGAGGAGGGTGTCGGTGAACCCGTCCCCGGGCACCAGTCGCGGCGGCGCCGTCGGGAACGTCACGTAGCCGACCAGGGCGACCACGTTCGCGGTGATGAGGGTGTCGCGGGCGACCACGAAGTCGGCGCGGGTCGCCCGGAGCTTCGCCCAGATCAGCGCTGCGGGGGTCACGGCCCAGTGGAACAGCGAGTACCAGACCCCCGACGCGACGGCGAGCACCGTGTGCTCGGAGACCCACCGGTTGAGGTCGAGCTCGACCGCGATGCCCAGCTGGTGTTCCGCGGCCCGGATCTGCGCGGCATGCACCTGCGCGGGCACCCACCGCTGGGGCAGCAGGTGCACCACGAGCTCGTAGACCGCGAAGATGACCGCGATGACGGGCAGCTCGAGCCATCGGGCCACGGCGGAGCGACGGGCCCGCGGCCGGGTGACCGCTCCCGTCGCGCGTTCCGCCACCCCCTGCTCACCCCGACTCACGTCCTCACGGTAACCGGCCGGGGCACGGCTCCGCCGGAAGTTCTTGCAGCCGAGTGCGGTGGGGCTGACGGGTCGTGACGGAGGGGACCGGGTCAGAGCAGCCGGCGCCCCATCGCCCAGGCGGTGAGCTCGTGCCGCGAGGACAGCTGCAGCTTGCGCAGCACCGAGGACACGTGCGTCTCGACCGTCTTCACCGAGATGAACAGCTCCTTGGCGACCTCCTTGTACTGGTAGCCCCGGGCGATGAGCCGCATCACCTCGCGCTCGCGGGCGCTGAGCCGGTCCAGCTCCTCGTCGACCTCGGCGACCTCGCCCGCCGCCGCGCCGAACGCGTCGAGCACGAAGCCGGCCAGCCGGGGACTGAACACCGCGTCCCCGTCGGCGACCCGGCGGATCGCCCGGCTCAGGTCGTCCCCGCTGATCGTCTTGGTCACGTAGCCGCGCGCCCCTGCCCGGATGACCGCGATGACGTCCTCCGCCGCGTCCGACACCGACAGCGCGAGGAAGCGCACGGGCCCGCCGCCCGGGGTCGTCGCGCCGGCGCACCCGGTGATCACGTCGCTGCCGCCCCGGCCGTTGCCCCCGGGCAGGTGCACGTCGAGCAGCACCACGTCCGGCCCGCTCTCCCGCACGACATCGATGGCCCGGTCGACGTCGGCCGCCTCCCCCACGACCTGCAGGGCGGGGTCGAGCTCGGCCTTCACCCCGGACCTGAACATGCGGTGGTCGTCGACGAGGACGAGGCGGATCGGGTCAGTCACGTGCGTGCTCCTCGGTGGGGGATGCGGTGGACGGGCCGGGCTCGGCCGGGGCCGGTCCCGGCTCCCGCGGCGCGTCGGCCGGGGCGCTGACCGGCAGGCACAGGGAGACCTCGGTGCCGTCCTCGAGCCGGCGCACCCTCGCGGTGCCGCCGTGGCGCTCCATCCGGCCGAGGACGGACTGCCGCACGCCGAGCCGGTCCGGGGGCACCTGGTCGAGGTCGAACCCCGGGCCGTGGTCGCGCACGAAGGCCTCCACCCGGTCGCGGCCCACCTCGAGGTATGCCGACACCGGCGGCCGGCCGTGCCGCGTCGCGTTGAGCAGCGCCTCCCGGAGCGCGCGAACCAGCGCCGTGCCGTGCTCGTCCAGCGGACGGTCGCCGGTGGCGACCAGGTCGACGGGGACACCGGTGAGGTCCTCCACCTCGTGCGCGACCTCCGCCACGGACGAGGCGAGGCTGGACGAGGAGCCGGCGGGTCCGCCATACAGCCAGCTGCGCAGCTCGCGCTCCTGGGCGCGGGCCAGGCGCACGACGGAGGCCGGGTCCTCGGCCTTGCGCTGGATGAGGGCGAGGGTCTGCAGGACCGAGTCGTGCAGGTGGGCGGCGATGTCGGCCTTCTCGGTGGCCCGGATCCGCTCGGTCTGCTCGGCCCGGTAGTCGTTCCAGAGGCGCAGTCCCCAGGGCGCCATGATGAACACCACCCCGGCGAGCACCGCGAGGGCGGCCACCCCGGCGTCCCACAACCCGGCGAGGCCGCGGCCCTGCGTCGCCAGCGCGACGAGGCCGACCACGGCCAGGACGACGCCGATCCCCAACCGGACCAGCGACTCCCGCCGGCGCCCCGGGCCGGCGAACAGCCAGCGGTCGCGCTCCGCGTCGTCCAGGCGGGACCAGACGAGGACCGCGCCGACGCCGACGGCGAGCAGCGGGATGAGCAGGCCGAGGCGCAGGTTCACGCCCCGGGCCTGCAGGAAGAGGGCGAAGCCGACCACCACGAGGGCGACGCCGATGAGCAGGTTGCGCATCGCCTCCTCGCGGGGACCGGCACGGGCCGGGGAGTCCTGCTCGGGTCCGGTGGGAGGGTCCGGGTCGGCTGCCGTCTGCGCGGCGCCCGCCGTGGGAGTCAGCGCCCAGAGGAACGCGTAGACGACCAGGCCCGCGCCGCCGACGAGGGCGGCCACCACGAAGAAGACGCGGACGACCCGTACCGGCACGCGCAGGTGCCCGGCCAGCCCGACGCACACGCCGGCGACCCAGCGTCCGTCGGTCCCGCGCGCCAGGGTCGGGCGCCGGGGTCCCCCGTGGTCGTCCATGTCCCCATCCTCGCGCACGCCGGGAGCTGATCCGAGCCCGTGGACCGTCTCCCGGCCGAAATCAGGGGTGCCCTCAGGGGCGGCTCAGGGTCGACCCTCATGGCAGCCGGTCGCAGGGTCCCGCACGCTGGTGCCATGACAACACCACCGCCCTCCGGCGGGCCGGGCACCGGCTACCGCGAGGACCCTCCGACCGGGGAGCCGTCAGGGCTGGACCGGTTCTTCGACGGCCTGCGCAACATCGGCCTGCGGCGCCGCCGCACCGACAAGTGGCTGGGCGGCGTGAGCTCGGGGCTCGCCGACCGGCTGGGCGTCGACCCCCTGGTCACCCGGGCCGGCTTCATCCTCCTCGGCCTGCTGTTCGGCATCGGCGTCTCGCTCTACCTGCTCGCGTGGGTCCTGCTCGCCGACACCGACGGCGAGATCCCGGCCGAGCGGGCGCTGCGAGACGGCGACGCCGGCTCCGTCGTGCTCCTCGTCATCACCGGGCTGGTCCTCTTCAGCGGGTTCCCCTGGTGGTGGGACGGCTCCTGGGGGCCGGGGATCCCCTGGGCCCTCATCATCGTCGGCCTGATCATCTGGTGGGTGTGGGCGTGGTCCCGCGGCCGGGCCCCCGGCCAGCGCCGCGGCGAGAGCGCCGAGGAGTGGGGCCGCCGGGTGAACCAGCAGGCGACCCAGTGGGGCCAGAACGTCGGCACCCAGGCGGCTCAGTGGGGCCAGCAGACGGGCGAGCGCGTCAGCACCGCCGCCCAGCAGTGGGGTCGCCGCACCCCCACCGCATCCCAGACGGGGCCGGGTCAGGCCGGTCCCGGACCGGCCGGCTCCGTCCAGGGGCCGGGCACGCCGCCTCCCCCGGGCCAGCAGGGGGCCCGGGGGTGGCAGCCTGCCGCTCCCCCGCCACCGCCGTACCGCGGCCGTCCCCGGCGGCGTTCCACCGGGTTCCTCGGGGTGGTCGTGGCGGTCGGGCTCGGCCTCGTCGCCTACGGGGTGGTCCAGTGGGCCGACGGCTACTACGGCATCCCCGGCAACGGCTGGGCGGTGGGGATCGCGGCCGCCCTTGCGGCGGTCGGCCTGTTCCTGCTGGCCGTCGGCCTCGCCGGGCGGCGCGGCGGCTTCGTCAGCTTCCTCGGGGTCGTCGGGATCGTCGTCGCGGTCGTGGCCAGCGTGGTCCCGCAGAACCTCGCGTGGAACACGGACGTGCACGACCAGCGCTGGGCGCCGACCCGGCTCAGCAGCGACACGGGCTACTCCCTGGACGCCGGCACCGGCGTCCTGGACCTGAGCCGGCTGTCCGCCGGCGAGGTGCAGGGCCGGGAGGTGGAGGCGTCGGTGAGCTTCGGCGTCCTGCGCGTGATCGTGCCGGAGGACGTCACGACCCGGGTCGTCAGCCACGTCGGCGTCGGCCAGGTCGACGTCGACCGACCGGCGACCAGCACCGGCGACGGCCACAGCGGCAGCGGCGGCCTCAACGTGAGCAAGGACGTGACGCTCGGCGACGGGCCCACCGACCTCGTGGTCCGTGCCGACATGGGCATCGGCCAGATCGACATCCAGCAGGAGGCACGATGAGCACCGACGAGCCGCGTCACGACGACGCGACGGAGCCGCTCCGCGAGACCGATCCCACCGAGCCGCTCCGCGAGACCGACCCCACCGAACCGCTCCGCGAGACCGACCCCACCGAGCCGCTCCGCGAGACCGACCGCACCGAGCCGCCGCGTGCCTTGCCGGTGCCGCCGAGCGGGCCACACGCACCGACCGTGCTGCTGGCCCTGATCTGCCTCGTCGTCGCGGGCCTCGCTGTCGCCCGGCAGGTGGTGGGCTACGTCGGGCTGCCCTGGTCCGGCTCCGGTCCGGTCATCATCATCGCGACGGGTCTGGTCCTGCTCGCGATCGGCGTCCTCGGGATCGTCCGCGAGCGCCGGGACACCGGCGAGCAGGGGCCGTGAGCCACGGGCGGCTCACCGGCCCCGGGATGTCCTGCCCCTCAGAGCATCCCGAGGTCGGCGAGCGCCGCCCGCCAGCTGTCGGACATCGGCAGGGACGCCAGGTCGGCGACGGGGACCCAGGCGGCCGACCGGGTCGTCCCGCCGACGTCGTTGACCACCGGGTCGTGCGGCTCGACGCAGCTCGCCCGGTGGATGAGGCGCACCGCGTGGTAGTCCTCGGGGCGCCCGCCCGGCGCCCGTCCGACCCAGTGCTGGCTCTGCACGAGGACCAGCTCGTCGACCTCGACCCGCTGGTCCGCCTCCTCCCAGACCTCCCGGACGACCGCCTCGACCGGCTCCTCCCCGGGGTCCACCCCGCCGCCGGGCAGGGCCCACGTCCCCGGGGCGTTGGTCAGCTCCGACGCCTCGGACATCAGCACCCCGCGAGCGCTCTCCACCACGGCGTAGGCGGCGACGCGCTGGAACACCACCAGCCGCTCCCCCTCGTCGAGCACGAGGTCGGCGTCATGGGGCACCTCGCCCGCGTCGGGCCCGCCACTGGCGCCGGACACCGCACCGAGCGGGCGGACCAGGAAGTGCAGCCGCAGGGTGCCCTCGCCGTCCGGGGTGCCCTCGGCGGCGCGGACCCGGACCACCGCCCACCCGAGGCCTCGGAGCACCTCGGCCGGGTCCGCTCCGTGGGGCAGCGGTGAACGCGCCACGGTCCGTCCCCGTTCGTCCTCCCCGACGAGCTCGACGCGCGGCGCGCGGGCGGGGGCCGGCCTCACCGCCGGGCAGCCCGTCGCCGCGGGCCCCCGGTGCGCAGGGCCACCGCTCGCGCGTACTCGGCCTCCGCGAGGTCGAGCACCCGGGGCCAGTCCTGGGCCGGCCGCACCCGGTGGTTGTGTGCCCGGAACCGCTGTCGCAGTGCGGGATCGGTCACCAGGCCCGCGACCTGGCGTGCCATCTCCTCGTCGTCGCCGGCGAGCCAGCCGCCCTCCCCCGGCTCGACGAACTCGCCCACGCCACTCCCCTCACGACCGACCACGGGCAGGCCGGCCGCGCGAGCCTCGAGCGCGGCGATGCCGAACGACTCGAGCAGCGCCGGCGCGAGGTAGACGTCCGACGTCCGGTAGCACGCCCGCAGCTCCTCCCGGGTGAGCCGCCCGGGCACGTGCACCCACGCCGCCATGCCGTGGCGGGCGGCATACCGCTCCGTCCGGGCCCGCTCGGGACCCTCACCGAGGACGTCCAGACGCAGGGGCACCGACTCCGGCACCAGCTCCCGCACCCGGGCCACGACGCGCAGCAGGGGCACCGGACGCTTGCGCAGGGCGAGCCGCATCGCCGAGACGAGGCGCACCTCCGTCGGTGTGCCGGGCATGGCCGGGCCGTGCCCGTCGCCGGTCGGTGCCCAGGCCGCCACGTCGATGCCGTTCGGGAGCACGCAGACCTCGCCCGCGTCCGCGATGACGCGCTGGACCGACGCCGCGGCGACACGGGAGACGGCGCTCATCGCCGTCCCGGTCCCGGCCAGCATGCGCAGCCGCGGCAGCAGGCGGAAGACCGGCTCGCTGCGGCCGAGCATGCAGTGCCACGTCATGGCCGTGGGCAGCCCGAGCCGGTGCGCGACGCGGGCGGCGTCGGTCGCGAACGGGCTCACGACGCCGGTATGGACGTGCACGACGTCGAAGCGGCCCTCGACGAGCCGGCGACGCAGCACCGGTGGCGCCAGCGGGTTGACCGGCAGCTCGTACGGCAGCCGCAGCGCCAGCCGGTGCACCGGCACGCCGTCCACCCGGTCGACGACCCCGTCCCGCTCCCCGTGCGGGCCGGGGGTGGCGGTGAACACCTGCACGTCGTGGCCGCGAGCGCGCAGCCGGACCGCCAGGTCGTGCACCTGCGCCTCGATTCCTCCCAGCCTCGGCAGGTAGCAATCACTGAGCAGGGCGACCTTCACGCCGCTCACTGTCGCACGGACCAACTCGACGACGACGCCCGGACGGTCGCGAGAGGATGGGAGCAGCGGCGACGTCGCGGGAGCCGCGAAAGGAGTCAGATGGGACGGACACTGGTGGCCTTCCACGCCCACCCCGACGACGAGGCCCTCCTGACCGCGGGCACGATGGCTCGTGCCGCCCGGGAGGGCCACCGGGTCGTGCTCGTCGTCGCGACCGACGGGGCCCTCGGCTTGAGCGCGGCGCAGTTCACCGGTGACGGACGGCTCGGGGACCGCCGTCTGGACGAGCTGCGCCGCAGCGCGGCGGCGCTGGGAGTGGCCCGCGTCGAGCACCTCGGCTATGCCGACAGCGGCCTGGGCGGGGAGCTCAGCCCGGACCCGCCGGGGCGCACCCGCTTCGTGCGCGCGGATGTCGACGAGGCCGCGGGGCGCCTCGCGGACATCCTGCGCGAGGAGCGCGCGGACGTGCTGCTCAGCTACGACGAGCGCGGCGGGTACGGCCATCCCGACCACGTGCAGGTGCACCGGGTCGGCGCACGCGCCGGCGAGCTCGCCGGCACCCCGCGGGTACTGGAGGCCACCGTGCCGCGCGACACCATCTGCCGCGCGCTGCGCCTGGCGGGAAGGGTCTACCGGTTCCCGCCCGAGTTCGACGCCTCGTCGTTCGAGCGCGCCTACAGCCCGCGGGCCCGGATCACCCACCGGGTCAACGTGCGCCGGCACTCCGGCGCCAAGCGCGCCGCGATGCGCGCGCACGTCTCCCAGTCGGCCGCCGACGGCGGCGCGGACCGGACCCTGGCGGCGTTCCTGCGGATCCCGCGGCCGTTGTTCGACCTCGTCTTCGGCCGGGAGTGGTACGTCGACCGCTCCGCCCCGGCGGGCGAGCCGATCCGGACCGACGTCTTCGCGGGGCTGCCGTGAGGCCGCCGACCCCCATGCGTCCCGGACGCCCCTCGGTGCGGCGGGTCGTGCAGGTCGGCCTGGGCCTCGCCCTCGCCGCCGTGCTGCTCGGGGTCGTCCTCCCCCGCCTCACCTCGACGTCGTGGGGCCACGTCGCGAACACCATCGGCACGGTCGGCTGGCCGACGGCGGCGGCACTGCTCGTGCTCATGCTGGCCGGCCTGTGGGCCTACACGTTCACGCTGACCGGCTCCCTGCCGGGCCTGACCCACCCGCGCGCGCTGGTCGTCAACGTGTCCGGCTCCGCCGTCGGCAACCTGCTGCCGGGGGGCGGCGCGGCCGGCGTCGCCGCCACCTACCTGATGTGCCGGTCCTGGGGCTTCTCCCGCCGGGACATCTCGACCTCGATCATCGTCAGCGGGGTCTGGAACGTGCTGGCCCGGGTCGCGCTGCCGGTGCTCGGGCTGGTCGCGCTGCTCGCGGCACCGGTGAGCCTGCCCGACGCCGTCGTCCGGGGCGGGCTGTTCGGCGCCGTCGTCGGTGTGGCGCTGGTGGCCGTCTTCGTCGCGGTCATCGCCTCCGGCTCGGCGGCCAGGACCGTGGGCCGCGGGGTCAACGCCCTGCTCACGCCCGTCCGGGGCTGGCTGCCGAGGGCCCGCGACGTGGACGTCGACGCGCTCATCCTCGACCTGCGCGACCGCATCGCCAGCGTCGTCCACCGCGGCTGGCTGTCGATGACCGGGGGACTGGTCGGGTTCTTCGGCGTGTACTTCGTGCTCTTCTGGCTGTGCCTGTTGGCGACGGGGGTGCACCTGTCACCGGCACAGGTCTTCGCCGCCTACGCGCTCGGGCGACTGCTCACCGCCGTCGGGATCACCCCGGGCGGGCTCGGGTTCACCGAGACCGGCACCGCCCTCGTGCTCACGTCCTGGGGAGCCGAGTCGACCGCCGCGGTGGCGGGGGTGGTGCTGTTCTCGCTCTACAGTCACCTGGCCGAGCTGCCGCTCGGCGCACTGGGATGGCTCGTCTGGGGCGTGGGCCGGCGCCGGCGTCGGCAGCGGGAGGAGCGCCCGGTCGAGCCGACCCTGGTCCGCTGACCGACCCTACGGAACGAACCTACGACGGGAACGGTGGAGCGAGCACGACGGTTGCGCCCTCTGCGAGACCGAACCAAGGCTCGCACGAGCAGTCGGCCCGGCCCACCACTTCCCGCGCTGAGCCCCGACTGCAGCGGCAGCCCAGTCGCAGCAGTCGGCCCGGCCCACCACTTCCCCGCGCTGAGCCGCGACTGCAGTGGCGGCCCAGCGCCGGAAACCGACGGTGTCGGCGTCCGCCCCTCAGCCGACGAGCCGCTGGACCTGGCGGCTGCGGGCGGTGTCGGCGATCGAGTCGTCCACGTCGCCGGGCTCGAAGTCGCGGCCGAGGGCGCGGCGCACCGCGGCGGCGAGGAGCGCGTCGGCGAGGGCGGGGTTGGCCGGCAGGACCGGCCCGTGCAGGTAGGTGCCGTGCACCTGACGGGTCACGGCGCCCTCCGTGCCGTCCGTGCCGTTGTTGCCGCTGCCCGCGCGGACGGTGCCCAACGGGCGCTGCCCCTCGCCGAGAATCGTGGAGCCCGAGTGGTTCTCGTAGCCGACGACCTCGCCGTAGGCGGTCTCCAACACGACCGGGCCGATCATCCGCTTGGCGTTGCCGGTCGTCGTCACGTCGAGGATGCCCAGCCCCGGCAGGACCGTCCCCTGCACCGTCGTGAACGACCGGCCGAACAGCTGGTAGGTGCCGCACACCATGAGCATCGGGGTGTCGTCCTCGGCGAGCGCCCGCAGCAGGTCCGCGTTGCGGGCCAGGTCGTCCTCGACCCGGGCCTGCCCGGAGTCCTGCCCACCGCCACCGACCACGAGGTGCGCGTCCTCCGGAAAAGGGGTGCCCGGGTGGTGCTCGTGCACCGCCGGTTCGTAGCCGTGCCAGCGCAGTCGGGACGCGAGGCAGCGGGTGTTGCCCAGGTCGCCGTAGATGCTCATCTCCCGCGGGTAGAGGTGCACCACGTTGATCCGGCCCTTGCTCGTGACGCGCACTGCCTCACTCCTCCCCGAAGTCCGCGAGGTGATAGCGCGCCGCGAGGTTGCGCCGCAGCCGCATCATCGCCGTGTAGGTGCAGAAGATCCGCTTGGGCTCGTCCCGGTATGCCGTGAGGAAGCGTTCCAGCGCCCGCTCCAGGTCGGGCTCCACGTCCTGGACCTCGACGTCGTCGTACTGCAGCCGCAGCGCCATGTCGTAGGCGCGGACGCCGCTCGTCAGCGCGACCCCGCGCTCGCGGAGGCTGGCGAAGTCGACGTCGTAGAGCCAGGAGACGTCCCGGCCGTCCGCGTAGTTGTCGTTGATGGCGACCATGGAGGCGACCGGTGTGCGACCGTAGGTGCCGAGCGCCACGGTGAAGCCGGCCGGGTTCTTGACGAGGACCAGTTCGAGCGGCTGCCCGTCGGCGTCGATGACCTCGCCCCGACCGAACGGCGGGGTGACGGTGCGCAGTGCCTGGCCCGCGGAGTCCGCCCGGAAGCCGCCGTCCAGCAGCAGGCGTGCCGTGGTGGTCGCGGCGGTGGCGTTGATCATCGCCGCCAGCCCGCGCTGGCGCAGCTCGAGCGGCCCGACGTCCCGGCCGTCGCCGAAGCGGACCCGGAAGGTGCGCTCGTCGTCGGGGGTGAGCAGCCCGGTCGAGGGTTCGGGATCCGGTGCCTCGGCGGGGTCGTCGAAGCGGACGTCGGCCTCCTGCAGCTCGGGCAGCCGGTCGGCCACCGCGGGGTCCACGCCGAACCAGCGCACGTCGACCCCGTGGGGCAGCTGGTCCCGGATCCGGGCCACGAACGCGTCGTCCATGTTGAGCACGACCCCCTCGGTCGTTCGCTCGGCCAGCGACCCGAGCAGCTGTGCGGTGTGGTCGATCTCGGCGAACCGGTCGAGCTGGTCCCGGGCGACGTTGAGCAGCAGGGCGTGGGTGGGGCGCACGGTGGCCGCGAACTTCAGCGCGTGGGCCTCGTCCAACTCGAGCACGGCCACGTCGGCGCGCAGCCGTCCGGACAGCGGGACCTCACCGAGCATCGAGGAGATGACGCCGCGGGTGAAGTTGCTGCCCGTGGGGTTGGTGAAGACCCGCAGCCCGTGCTCGCGCAGGATCGCGACGAGCATCCGGGTGGTGGTGGTCTTGCCGTTGGTGCCGCTGACGACGACCACGCCGCGCGGCAAGTCGGCCAGGGCGTGCGCGAGGAAGGTCGGGTCGACCTTCTCGACCACCAGGCCGGGCAGCGCGGACCCGCCGCCCCGCAGCCGGGACACCGATCGGGTCGTCTTGCCCGCCGCCACCGCGACGACGCTCCTGAAGGTCCTGAGCACGGCGCAACTGTACGGGAGGGCCCGCTTGCCTCCCGTGACCCGGGCGGGTCAGGTCCAGGCGCGGTCCACCGCGTGCGCGAAGGCGCCCAGCACCGCGACGCAGGCGACCCCGATCGCTCCCAGCGACCCCGCCGCCAGGAGCAGGTTCCCGCTGCCGCCGCTCGGTCGCACGCCCCACGACACGACCAGCGCGCCGACTGCGCCCGCCCCCGCCAGTGCGGCCAGGTGCTGGGGGGCGCGGGTCGGCCGCGGGCGGCTGGCCCGCGCCCGGACCAGGGGGGCGAGCAGGACCAGACCGCCCCAGACGGCGCACACCGCCGTGGCCGCGAGCACGTCGCTCGGCCGGTGCCACCGCGCGATGACCGTCCCGGCGCCCACCAGTGTGGCCGCCAGCGCGGCCGCGAGGGTGACGAGCCACCGCACCCGGGCCGGTGCCACGAGGACTGCCGCCATGGCGAGCGAGAGCACCGCCGTCGTGTGGCCGCTCGGCAGGGAGTTCCCGATTCCCAGTCCCAGCAGGTCCGGTCGGTCGATGACGACGTGCTTGAGCACCTGTGTCGTCACGTTGGCCCCCGCGACCAGGCCGAGGGCGGCCAGCGCGGCCAGCACCCGCCCTCGGGCGAGCGCGACCAGCGAGCACCCGAGCAGCACGACGCCGACCGTGCCGATGGAGACGAGGCTCATGGCCTCGACCAAGGAGTGCACGGTCGCTGGGGGTCCGCTGACGGCATACCGTGCTGCCTCGTCCCACCGCTGGCCGCGCGCCGTGTCCACCGCGACCCGCACGAGGAGGACGAGCGCCAGCGTGCCGCCGAGGATGAGCGCGCCGGCGATGAGCCACACGTCCCGTGACGTCCCCGTGCGGGCTCGGGCGTCGGTCACGGGCACGGACTCACCGGTGGGAGGTCCGACACGCCGTTCGGCAGGCTGCGCGCCACCATGGGGGTTGGTGGCTCACTCCCACTCGATCGTCCCCGGCGGCTTGCTGGTCACGTCCAGCACCACCCGGTTCACCTCGGCCACCTCGTTGGTGACCCGGGTGGAGATGCGCGCCAGCACGTCGTGCGGGACCCGGGTCCAGTCGGCGGTCATCGCGTCCTCGGAGGACACCGGCCGGATGACGACCGGGTGGCCGTAGGTGCGCCCGTCGCCCTGCACCCCCACGCTGCGGATGTCGGCCAGAAGCACGACCGGGCACTGCCAGATCTGCCGGTCGAGGCCCGCGGACGTGAGCTCCTCGCGGACGATCGCGTCCGCGGTCCGCAGTGTGGCGAGCCGCTCGGCGGTGACGTCGCCGACGATCCGGATCGCCAGGCCCGGGCCGGGGAACGGTTGCCGCCAGACGATCCCCTCGGGCACCCCCAGCTCGAGGCCCACCTGGCGGACCTCGTCCTTGAACAGGCTGCGCAGCGGCTCGATGAGGGTGAACTGCAGGTCCTCGGGGAGGCCGCCGACGTTGTGGTGGCTCTTGATGTTGGCGGCGCCGGTGCCGCCACCGGACTCGACCACGTCCGGGTAGAGGGTGCCCTGGACGAGGTACTCCACCGGGTGGCCCTTGGCGTCGGCCGAGCCGACGATGTCGCGGGCGGCCTGCTCGAAGACGCGGATGAACTCCCGCCCGATGAGCTTGCGCTTCTCCTCGGGGTCGGACACGCCCTCGAGGGCGGCCAGGAAGCGCTCCTGGGCGTCCACCACGACGAGGTCGACGCCGGTCGCGTCGACGAAGTCCTTCTCGACCTGCTCGGCCTCGCCCTGCCGCAGCAGGCCGTGGTCGACGAAGACGCAGGTGAGCTGGTCGCCCACCGCCCGGTGCACGAGTGCGGCGGCGACCGAGGAGTCGACCCCGCCGGACAGCGCGCAGAGCACCCGGCTCTCACCGACCTGCTCGCGGATCCGCTGGACCAGGTCGTCGACGACGTTCTCCGGCGTCCAGTCCGCCTCGATGCCGGCGCCGCGGACCAGGAAGTTCTCGAGGACCCGCTGGCCGAAGGTGGAGTGCACCACCTCGGGGTGCCACTGCACCCCGTAGAGCCGTCGGTCGTCGTCCTCGAACGCGGCCACCGGGGTGCCGGCGGTCGTGGCCGTCACCCGCATGCCGTCCGGCACCCGGGTCACCGAGTCGCCGTGCGACATCCACACGGACTGGTCGTCGGGCTGCCCGTTGAACAGGGTGGACCCGGTGTCCTCGATGGTGGCCGGCGTCGAGCCGTACTCCCCCAGCCCGGTGTGGGCCACCTCGCCGCCGAGCGCCTGGACCATCGACTGGAAGCCGTAGCACATGCCGAAGACCGGCAACCCCGCCTCGAGCAGCGCGGCGTCGAGACCCGGTGCGTCGTCGGCGTAGACCGACGAGGGGCCGCCGGAGAGGATGACGGCAGCCGGCTCCTTCTCGAGCATCTGCGCCACCGGCATGGTGTGCGGGACCACCTCGCTGTAGATGGCCGCCTCACGCACCCGTCGCGCGATGAGCTGGGCGTACTGCGCCCCGAAGTCGACGACGAGCACCGGCTTGGACTGCAGGGATTCGCTCACGGCTCAAGGCTACCGGCCGGCATACCCCCGTCGGTCGCGGCCGCCCGGTGCCCCCGCGGCCGCCAGCTGCTGCTCCACCTCGGCCGCGACCTTGCGCTCGACGAAGAAGGGCAGGATCGGCACGACGCCGGCCAGCATGATGCGGACCATGCGCAGCAGGCTCCAGCGGACCTTGAAACCGAGGTTCGCGACCGACACGACGTAGACGAAGAAGATGATCCCGTGGATGGGGCTCCACATCTCCGACGGCCGGGCGTTGCCGAAGCCGTAGTGGATGATCACGACGATCACGAGGATGAACAGCGCGATGCCGGCGAGGGTGGCCATCACCTTGAAGAAGGTGAGCGCCTTGCCAGCGGCGCTGACGTCGAGGGGACGGGAGGCAGGGCGGGCCTGCTCAGACATGGGCTCTCTCATTCGTGGTCGGTTCGGTTGCCGGGTCGTCGGGGCCCGGCTCGGTGTGCGAGCGGTGCTCGTCGCGCAGGATGCGGACGTACATGTAGCCCACGAATGCGGCGAACACCCACCACTGCAGGGCGTAGCCGGCGTTGCGGAGGTCCAGGCCGGCCTCCGGACGCGGCGGCGGGATGCGCTGCAGGCCGGCCGAGGCGTCGGTCTGCGTGCCGCTGGCGGGCGCCTCGTCGATGGCGAAGACGAAGGCGTTGTAGATCGAGCCGCCCCATCGGTCGAGGAGCAGGGGCAGGTCGACCGTGCTGAGCCGGTCGGCGGGACGCCCGGGGTCGCTCGGTTCCTCGCTGGGGGCGAGCGCGCCGGTGACGGTCACGGTGCCGGTGGGCACGGCGGGCGGGGTCGCGTCGGGGCCGTCGACGAACCCCCGCACGACGGCGAGGCGGGCACCCGTGCCATCGACCACGAGCGGCGTGACCACCCACGCACCGGTGTGGCCGTGCAGCCGCCGCGGTGCCACGAGGACCTGCCCGGAGGGGTCGTAGTGGCCCGTCGCCGTGACCCGGCGCAGCGAGCCGTTGTCCGGGAACTGCTCGTGGGGACCGACCACGTCGGTGAGCGGCGCCACGGGCCGCGAGCGCGCCTCCTGCATCGCCTCCACCCGGCCGTTGTCGCGGGCGACCCCGAGCTGCCACACGCCCAGCCCGGACATCACCGCCATCAGGACCAGCGTCAACGCCAGCAGGCCCAGCATGCGGGGGCGGAGGGCCGTGCGGAACACGCCCTCAGGCTACGTGATCGTCCTTGGCGAGCTCGTTGTCGTCGAACACGAGGATGCTGCCGCCGTAGCAGGCGACCCAGACCGAGCTCGTCGCCGGGACGTAGGTCACACCGATCGGGTGGATGTCGGTCTGCACCTTGCCGATCGGCTTCATGTCGGAGGTGCGGATCTTGGACAGGGTCGCCTCGTCGTAGTTGACGACGTAGAGCGCCCGACCGTCCGGGGAGATCGCCATGCTGCGGGGCTCGGCGCCGGTCGAGGCCCGGTCGACGACCTTGCCGGTGCGGGTGTCGATCTTGAAGACCGCGTTGTCGCCGCTGCTGACCCCGTAGAGCCACCGCCCATCGGGCGACAGGTCCAGGTGGCGCATGCGGTCACCGGGCGAGACGAAGATCGGGGCCTGCTTCGGCGGGTCGGTCAGGTCCACCTCGTAGACGTGGTCGGTCCACATCGCCGTGACGTAGGCGGTCTTCCCGTCGGGGGCGATCGCGATGCCGCGCGGCATCGGGCCGATCTTGACCGTGGCGATCTCCTTCGCCGTCGCCCGGTCGACGATGGACAGGGTGTAGTCGCACCAGTTCGTGACGAGGACCTTCGTCTGGTCCGGGGTGATCGCGACGTACTTCGGCACCGCCCCGACCTTGATCACCTGGTCGACGGACATCGTCTTCGTGTCGATCCGGTAGAGGTAGCTCGCGTCGTAGCCGTCCTTGGGACTGCACACGTCGAGCCCGTGCGGGCCGAAGCCGTTGCCGTACATCGAGTAGTTCGACACGTAGGCGTAGCGCCCGTCCTTGGTGAACGCCCCCTCGACCGGCGCGCCCTGGGAGGTCCCGGGGTGCCCCTTCACGCCGAACTCCGACAGGTCCACCGAGTCCGGGATCGTGGCCAGCAGCTTGCGGGTCCTCGCGTCGTAGGCGGTGACCGTGTGGCTGTACATCATGTTGTTCGCGATCACCACCCCGTGCTGGGAGGAGACCACGGACTTCGGGGTGATGGCCCCGGTGATCCGGTCGACGCGCTGCAGCCGGGTGCGGTCGGAGCGATGGCCGGTCGGGCTGGGTGCGGCCGACGGCGCCTCGGAGGGAGCCGCGGACGACCCGCTCGAGGGCTCGTCCGACGGGGCGGCGCCGGCAGCGACCGGCTGGCCGGGCTCCTGCGCCACCGCGGATCCGCCGCCGCGGCTCAGCGAGACGAGCCCGACGACCGCGACGACGAGTGCCACGGCCAGGGCGAGCGCGAGGGCGGCGACGATGCGCCGACGGCGCACGTAGACGGATTCCTGGCGAAGGTGCACGAGCATTCCCCGGTCCACTGGGCGATGTTCCGGGAGTCAAGGGTAGGCGGAAATTCGGTCGAGTCCGGACCGCCACGCGGCATACCGTTGTCCATCTGATGAAGACCCTCCCCTACGACGACCCGGGGACCCCCGACCTGCGCAGCCCGCTCCGTCTCCTGCTCTGGGTCCTGGGGGGACAGTGGCGTACCCAGCTCGTGGCCGCCGCCTTCGGCATCGCGTGGATGGTGCTGCAGGCCCTCTTCCCCGCGGCCGTGAGCCGGGCCATCGACGAGGGCATCGTCGCCCGGGACGACGACGCGCTCTGGCGCTGGGGTGTGGTCCTGCTCCTGCTCGGTGTGCTCAGCGCCCTGTGCGGCGCCGGCCGCCACCGCTACTCCGTCGAGAACTGGCTGCGCTCCTCGTTCCGCGCCATGCAGCTGATCGGCCAGCACACCGCCCGCGCCGGGGAGGCCCTGCCGCGGACCCTGCCCACCGGTGAGGTCGTCGCGACAGTCGCCTCGGACGTCATACGGCTCGGAGGGCTGTATGACGTGTCCGCGCGGTTCGTCGGGGCGGTCGTCAGCTACGGGGTCGTGGCGGTCCTGCTGCTGGGCCAGTCGGTGCCGCTGGGCCTCGTCATCCTGCTCGGCCTGCCCGTCGTCGTCGCCACGCTCTCGCTCATCGTTCGGCCGCTGCAGCAGCGGCAGGCACACCAGCGCGAGGAGTCCGGACGGCTCACCACCCTGGGCGCCGACACCGTGGCCGGGCTGCGGGTGCTGCGCGGCATCGGCGGAGAGCAGACCTTTTTGGGCCGCTACGTCGAGCAGAGCCAGCGGGTGCGCCGGGTCGGCGTCCACGTGGCAGGTGTGCAGGCCACGCTCGAGGCGGCGCAGGTGCTGCTGCCGGGTTGCTTCGTGGTCCTGGTGACGTGGCTCGGAGCCCGGTTCGCCCTGCAGGGCGGCATCTCGGTGGGGCAGCTCGTCGCGTTCTACGGCTACACCGCCTTCCTCGTCATCCCGCTGCGGACGACGACCGAGTTCGCCGACCGGGCGACCCGCGCCGTCGTCGCCGCGCGCAAGATCATCCGCGTGCTGGCAGTCGAGCCGGACCACGCCGACGCCGGTGCCGTCGGGTCCGCGGCTGCCGACCCGGACTCCGGACCACTGCACGACCCGGCCAGCGGCGTGACCGTCCGGCCCGGGCGGTTGACCGCCGTGGTGTCGGCGCGACCGGCGGAGAGCTCCGCGCTGGCGGACCGGCTCGGCCGCTTCGGTCCGGCCCCGACGCCGGTCACCCTCGGCGGCACGGCCCTGTCGTCGCTCACGGTGGCGCAGGTGCGCCGCCGCGTGGTCGTCAGCGAGACCGACCCCCGGCTGTTCACCGGGACGCTCCGCGAGGAGCTGGACCCGCGCGGGCGGCACAGCGACGAGGAGATCCTCGAGGCGGTCACCACCGCCAGCGGCGAGGACCTGCTCGAGGCGCTGAGCGACGGACTGGACAGCGAGGTCGAGGAGCGTGGGCGCTCGTTCTCCGGCGGCCAGCGGCAACGGCTCACCCTCGCCCGCGCCCTGCTGACCGACGCCGAGGTGCTCGTGCTCGTCGAGCCGACCAGCGCGGTCGACGCGCACACCGAGGCACGGGTCGCCGAGCGGCTGGCAACGGCGCGCGCCGGGCGCACCACCGTCGTCATGACGGCCAGCCCGTTGCTGCTCGACCGGTGCGACGAGGTCGTGCTGCTGCAGGGGGGCCGCGCCGCCGCGGGCGGGACGCACCATGAGCTCCTGGTGAGCTGCCCGGCATACCGACGTGTCGTCATGCGTGGCGAGGAGGACTGACGTGCTCACCGTCGAACCAACCACGCGCGCGCTGCCGGTGGCGGACATGCGCTCGGTGCGCCGGCACACGGCGGCCATGCTGCGGCAGCACGGGCGCACCCTCGGGCGGGTCGTCGCCCTGCACGCCCTGGCGGCACTCGCCGGCCTCGTCGCGCCGCGGCTCGTCGGCGAGCTCGTGGACGCGGTGACCCACGGGACCGAGCGGTCCTTCGTCGACGACCTCGCGCTGATGATCGCCGTGGCCGTGCTGTTCCAGACCGGGCTGACGTGGGCCGCGAGCCGGTCGTCCGTCGTCATGGGCGAGACCGTCTTCGCCCAGCTCCGCGAGGAGTTCGTCGAACGGGTGATGGCACTGCCGCTGTCGACGGTCGAGCGTGCCGGCACCGGCGACCTCGTCTCCCGGACGACCAACGACGTCGAGTCGCTGTCCTACGTGGTCCGATTCGGCATCCCGGCGATCCTCGTGGCGGTCGTGACCACGGTCCTGACCGCGGTGGCGGCCCTGTTCGCCGGACCCCTCGTGGCGCTGCCGATCGTGCTCGGCGTGCCGATCATCTGGTGGTCGACACGTCGTTACCTTCGGCTGGCGCCCGACGGCTACCTCGCCGAGCGGGCGGCCTACGCCGTGGCCAACGGCGTCGTGACCGAGACCGTCGACGGTGCGCGGACGGTCGACGCCCTGTCGCTGCAGGAGCGCCGGCGGCAACGCATCGACGAGGCGGTGCGCGGCTGCTTCGACGCCGAGCGCTACACGCTGCGGCTGCGGCTGTGGTGGTTCCCGCAGGTCGACTTCGCCTACCTGCTGCCGGTCGCGGCGGCGCTCGTCTGGGGCGGCTGGCTCGTGTCGACCGGCCAGGCGACCGTCGGCACGGTGACCACCGTCGTGCTCTACCTGCAGCAGCTCACCGGCCCGCTGGACGAGCTGCTCAGCTGGCTGGACGAGATCCAGGTGGCGGCGACCTCGCTGGCGCGGGTGATCGGCATCGCCGACGTGCCGCCCGACCGGGTGCCGACCGGCGAGGAGCCGGCCGGCCGGGAGCTGGAGGTCCGGGACGCGCGGTACGCCTACCGCCCCGGGCGGGACGTCCTGAGCGGGGTGTCGCTGGACCTGCGGCCCGGTGAGCGCCTGGCCGTCGTCGGCCCCTCGGGTGCCGGGAAGTCCACCCTCGGACGGCTGCTCGCCGGCATCGACGGTCCCCGGTCGGGGCGGGTGGACGTCGGGGGCGTCCGGCTCGTCGACCTCGAGCTCGACCGGCTGCGCCGGCAGGTGGCGCTGGTCACCCAGGAGCACCACGTGTTCGTCGGCACGCTCGAGGACAACCTGCGGCTGGCCCGGCCCGAAGCGTCCCGCGAGCAGCTGCTCGATGCGCTCGGGGCGGTCGACGCCCGCGAGTGGGCGCTCGGCCTACCAGAGGGCCTCGACACCAGGGTTGGCTCAGGTGGCCACCGCCTCACCGAGCCCCAGGCCCAGCAGCTCGCGCTGGCCCGGCTCGTCCTGGCCGACCCGCACACGCTCGTCCTCGACGAGGCGACCTCGCTGCTCGACCCGCGTGCAGCCCGGCACCTCGAGCGTTCGCTGAGCGCCGTGCTGGAGGGCCGCACCGTCATCGCGATCGCGCACC
>DASSKF010000198.1:0-7962 GCA_035690725.1 Segeticoccus sp. | reverse complement strand
CAACAAGGTCATGGCGATGACCATCATCCTCATGTCGCTCGGGACGTTCCTCGTCGGCGTCATCCCCACCTACGACAGCATCGGTGTGTGGGCGATCGTCCTGCTGGTCCTCCTCCGCGTGGTCCAGGGCTTCTCCACCGGCGGTGAGTACGGCGGCGCGGCCACCTTCATGGCGGAGTACGCGCCGGACAAGAAGCGCGGCTTCTGGGGCTCCTTCCTGGAGTTCGGAACCCTGGCCGGTTTCACGGCCGGTCTGGCGATCACTCTGATCATGCGGCTCTCGCTCGGGCAGGAGGCCATGGACTCCTGGGGCTGGCGGGTGCCGTTCCTCATCGGTCTCCCGCTCGGGCTCGTCGGGCTCTACCTGCGGACCAAGATGGAGGACACCCCGGTCTTCCGCGAGCTGGAGGAGAAGCAGGAGGTCGAGGCGGGCGCCGGCGCTGCCCTGAAGGACCTCTTCAAGGCGTACTGGGGCCCCATCGTGCGGCTGTTCGGGCTGGTCGTCGCGCTCAACATCGCCAACTACACGCTGCTGGCCTACATGCCGACCTACATGCAGAAGCAGGTGGGGCTGTCCGGGACCAGCACGGACGTGCTGCTGATCATCGGGCAGCTCATCATGATGTCGCTCATCTGGTTGGCCGGGACGCTGTCGGACCGCATCGGCCGGAAGAAGTGCTGGTGGATCTCATTGGTCGGCCTGTTCATCGTGGCGACGCCGTGCTTCTGGCTCATCCAGCAGGGCTTCGCCTGGGGCATCGTCGGCTTCACCGTCATGGGCCTGATCTACCTGCTCCAGCTCGGGACCATCTCGGCGACCTTCCCGGCGATGTTCCCCGCGCACGTCCGCTACGGCGGCATGGCGATCAGCTACAACGTCGCGACCGCGGCCTTCGGTGGCACGGCGCTCTACGTCAACACCGCCCTGATCGACACAACCGGGAACGAGCTGATGCCGGCCTTCTACATGATGGCGGCGATGGTGGTCGGCATGGTCGCGCTGGTCAAGGTGCCCGAGACCGTCGGCCGGTCGATCCGGGGCCGTCACGTCCCCGGCACCCACGCCGAGGAGGAGGCACGTCTCAACGGCGTCTCCAGCGCGGAGCCGGCAACGAGCTGACCGGCTGCGCCTCTCCCGCGGCACACGACAGGGGCCGCCACCCAGAACCGGGTGGCGGCCCCTCGTGCATCGGTGGGTGGTGCTCGCCTGAGACTACTTTGCGCGGTTCAGGCCGCTCGCGGAGGCCGGGAGAGCGGCCTGAACCGCGCAAAGCGGCCTGAAACGAGCAGACCTCCGTCAGGAGGTGACGGCGGCGACGGCGTCGCCCCAGATCTGGGCGGCCTCGCCGACCTGGTCGCTGTCGACGACCAGCGCCGGGATGAACCGGACCACCTCACCCCAGGCGCCGCAGGTGAGCAGCAGCAGGCCCCGCTTGGCGGCCTCCTGCTGCGCAGCCGAGGCGGTCGCACCGTCCGGCTTGCCGTCGGCGTCGCGGAACTCGTTGCCGATCAGCAGGCCGAGGCCGCGCACGTCGGTGATCTGCGGGTGGTCGGCCGCGACCTTGCCCAGTGCCTCCTTGAGCTCGGCGCCCCGGCCGGCGGCGTTGTCGACGAGCTTCTCCTCCTCGATCACGTCGAGGGTGGCGATCGCTGCCGCGCAGGCGACCGCGTTGCCCCCGTAGGTGCCGCCCTGCGACCCCGGCCACGCCTTGGCCATCAGCTCCGCGGACGCGGCGATACCCGACAGCGGGAAGCCGCTGGCCAGCCCCTTGGCGGTGACCAGCACGTCGGGCTTGAGGTCGAAGTGCTCCTGCCCCCAGAACTTCCCGGTGCGTCCCCAGCCGGTCTGCACCTCGTCGACGACGAGCAGGATGCCGTGCTGGTCGGCACGCTCGCGCAGCCCGGCGAAGAACCGCGTGTTGCCGGGGACGTAGCCGCCCTCGCCCAGCACCGGCTCCACCAGGAACGCGGCCGTGTCGGCGGGCGAGGACAGCGTCTGCAGCACGTAGTCGAGCTCGGCGAGCGCGAAGTCGGTCGCCTGCTCCTCGGTCCACCCGTAGTGGGTCGGGTTCGGGAACGGCGCGAACTGCACGCCCGCCATCAGCGGCGCGAACCCCGAGCGGAACTTCGTGCCGGACGAGGTGAGCGACGCCGCCGCGACGGTGCGCCCGTGGAACCCGCCGTGGAAGGCGATGACGTTGGGCCGCCCCGTCGCCTGCCGCGACAGCCGCAGGGCCGCCTCGATCGCCTCGGACCCGGAGTTGGCGAAGAAGACCCGGTCCAGCCCCGGGGGCAGCACCTCGCCGAGCCGATCGACCAGGGTGAGCAGCGGCCGGTGCATGACCGTCGTGTACTGCCCGTGGATCAGCGTCGCGACCTGCTCCTGCGCCGCTGCGACCACCTTCGGGTGGCAGTGACCGGTGCTCGTCACGCCGATGCCGGCGGTGAAGTCGAGGTACCGGCGACCCTCCTCGTCATACAGGTTCACGCCCTCACCGCGCGCGGCGACGACCGGCGTGGCCTGCTTGAGCAACTGGGACAGCTGGGCCATGGGGACTCCTCTTGGTAGATTGTCGACAATCAGCGTAGGAACGTCCCCGGCCCGCCGTCAACGCAGGCCCGCGTGCCGGTATGCCGGCCCGTGAGTAGCGTGGGCACGGCCCCCACTCGTTTGCGAAGGAGCACAGCGATGACCTCGACCACGACGTCCGCGACCCCCGGTACGGAGCAGGAGCAGCGCGTCGTCGACGCCGTCCCGAAGCAGCTGTTCATCGGCGGGCAGTGGGTCGACGCCGAGGGTGGCGCGACGTTCGACGTGGACGACCCCTCGACCGGGAAGGTCCTGTGCAGCGTGGCCGACGCCACGCCGGCCGACGGCAAGCGGGCCCTGGAGGCGGCCGTCGCCGCCCAGGAGACGTTCGCCGCCATCCCGCCGCGCAAGCGCTCGGAGATGCTGATGAAGGCGTTCGAGCTGCTGCACGAGCGGATCGAGGACCTGGCGCTGCTGATGACCCTGGAGATGGGCAAGCCGCTGGCCGACTCCCGCGGCGAGATCGCGTACGCCGCCGAGTTCTTCCGGCACTTCGCCGAGGAGGCGGTCCGGATCGGCGGCAACTACCAGACCTCCCCGGCCGGCAACGCCCGCTTCCTGGTGACCCGGCAGCCGGTCGGCCCCTGCATCCTGATCACCCCGTGGAACTTCCCGATGGCGATGGGTACGCGCAAGATCGGTCCCGCCATCGCGGCCGGCTGCACCAGCGTCATCAAGCCGGCGCACCAAACGCCGCTGTCGATGCTCGCGCTGATGGGGATCCTCAAGGAGGCCGGTGTCCCCGACGGCGTCGTCAACTGCGTCACCGCGACCGACGCCGGCGGCGTCACCGAGCCGCTCATCCGGTCCGGCCTGGCCCGCAAGCTGTCGTTCACCGGGTCGACCAAGGTCGGCAAGATCCTGCTCGGGCAGTGCGCGGACAAGGTGCTGCGCACCTCGATGGAGCTCGGCGGCAACGCGCCGTTCCTCGTCTTCGGCGACGCCGACCTGGACGAGGCGGTCGCCGGTGCCATCCAGGCGAAGATGCGCAACATGGGCGAGGCGTGCACCGCGGCGAACCGGATCTACGTGCACGCCGACATCATCGACGAGTTCGGCCGCCGCCTCGCCGAGAAGATGGGCGCCATGCAGGTCGGTCGTGGCGTCGACGACGGGGTCACCGTGGGCCCGCTCATCGACGAGGCCGGCCGGACCAAGGTCTCCGACCTGGTCACGGACGCGCTCGACCACGGAGCGCAGGTCGTGCTCGGCGGCGAGCAGCCGGACGGCGGCGGCTACTTCTACCCGCCCACGGTGCTCACCGGCGTCCCCTCCGCGGCGCGGATGAGCGACGAGGAGATCTTCGGACCGGTGGCTCCGCTGACCCCGTTCACCGACGAGGATGAGGTGGTGCAGGCGGCCAACGACACCGAGTACGGCCTCGTCGCCTACGTCTTCACCAACGACCTGCGCCGGGCGCTGCGGGTGGCGGAGCGGCTCGAGAGCGGGATGGTCGGCCTCAACCAGGGCGTCGTGTCCAACCCGGCCGCGCCGTTCGGTGGCGTCAAGGAGTCCGGTCTCGGCCGCGAGGGCGGACCGAACGGGATCGACGAGTTCCTCGAGACGAAGTACGTCGGCATCACCATGTGACCGAGCCCGGGCGCCGGGACAGGCACGCCGCCGCGCTGCTCAGGCCGAAGTGGGGTGCGCCGCGACTGCGCCGACACCGGCGGACCGGTCGCCGGTGAGCCGGTGCAGTGCGTCGTCCATGTGCTCGACGAGCAGGCGGTCGACGAGCTCGGTGTCCCGCGCCGCGATCGCGTCGGCGATCCCCTGGTGCTCCTCCACCCGGCGCTCCGAGGCGCGGTAGGAGGCCGCCAGCGCGTGGATGCACATCCGCGTCTCGGTGATCAGCGTCTCGTGGATCCGCTTGAGCCGCGGGCTCTCCGCGAGGTCGACCAGCACGCGGTGGAACTCGATGTCCGCCTCGCCCACGGCGGTCTCCCGCTTGCGGCCCGCGGCGCGGGCCATCCGGTCCACCACCGTGAGCAGCTCCTCGGCCGCCGCCTCGGCATCGCCCCGGACCACGCGCGCAGCCGCGGCACGCTCGATGGCGCTGCGGGCGACATACATGTCCTCCATGTTCTCGGGAGTCATCTCGATGACGAAGAGGCCGCGGTTGCGGATCGAGGTGAGCAGCCCCTCCTGGGTGAGCCGCTGCATCCCCTCGCGGAGCGGACCCCGGCTCACCCCGAGCTCGCGGGCCAGCTGGGCCTCGAACAGCTGGCTGCCCGGCGCGAGCTCCCCGTGCCCGATCGCCTCGCGCAGCTTGTCCGCGATGATGCTCGGGGTCGACTTCTGCATGAGCGGCTCGATGTAGCGCCGGGTCATCGGAACAGCGTCCCCAGTCCCGGCAGCCGCGGGACGGGCCCGAGCAGCCGCAGCCCCTCGTGCACCGTCACCTGGTTCGCCGTCAGCACCGGTATGCCGACCGCCTCCTCGAGTGCCTCCAGGTAGGACAGCGTGTGCATCGCCGTGTCCGGGATGAGGAGGGCCTCGGCGCCGTCGACCTTCGCGCCACGGCCGAGCTCGAGCACGCCCGCCTCGTCCAGGGTGCCCACCTCGGCGGCGGTGAAGATGTCGTGGAAGCCCATCGCGGTCACGGTCATGCCGCCGCGGCCGAGGAAGTCCACGAAGCTCTGCGCGACCGGCTCGGGGTAGGACGCGGCGATGCTCACCCGCGACAGCCCGAGTGTGCGCAGGGCCTCCACGAAGGCGATCGAGGTGGACGAGGCCGGGGTGCCCAGGATGGCGGCCAGCTCGTCGACCTGCTTGCGGGCACCGTCCCAGCCGAAGACGAAGCTGCCGGAGGTGCACGCCCACAGGACCACGTCGACGCCCGGTGGCAGCTCCCGGGCACCGTCGGCGAGGCGCTTGGGGTTGCCGAGGTCGAGCAGGGCGCCGACCTCGTGCGCGTCCAGGTCCACCGAGGTGTGCACGAGCGGCAGCCGCACGGCGCCGCCGAGCCGCTCCTCGAGGGCCGGATAGTCGTCCTCCGCGCTGTGTCCGGGATAGAGCAGCCCGATCGTGGCGGCCTGCGTCCGGTCGGGGGCGACGGTGTCGGACTCGGTCATGGGTCCTCCGCGTCGTGAGGTGAGTGATTGTCGACAATACTACAGAACGGCGTCAACGCCCGCCCTCCGCGGACCTCGGGACTCTCCCGCAGACCTTGGCACTCTCCCGCAGACCTCGGGACTCTCCCGCAGACCTTGGGACTCTCCCGCGGACCTCGGGACTCTCCCGCGGACCTCGGGACTTTGCGCACGAGACGGGTCGGGCCCGCCGCGGACGAGTCGGCGCCGGAGCGGACTGTCTCCCTACAGTGGGGCCATTCGCCCGGGACCGCGACGGAGGATGCCATGACCGAGCAGGTGACCGCGCCGAGGACGGCGACCCCCGACAGCGCCGCCGGGGGGCCGGTCTTCGACATGGAGGCCCTCGCCGGCGACCTGCGCCGGGAGCTGCGCGGCCGGGTGTCGACCGACCGCGGCGACCGCGCGATGTACGCCCATGACGCCTCGAACTACCGCGCGGTCCCCGACCTGGTGGTGGTGCCGCAGGACGTGGACGACCTCGCGGTGGCGACCCGGCTCGCCGCCGAGGCGGGGGCGCCGGTCGTCAACCGCGGCGGGGGCACCTCGATGGCCGGGAACGCGATCGGCGGCGTGGTCATCGACGCCTCGCGGCACCTGACCCGGATCGTCGACCTCGACCCCCAATCGCACACGGCGGTGGTCGAACCGGGCGTCGTGCTCACCCAGCTCAACGCCGCCGCGGCCCGGCACGGGCTCACCTTCGGCGTCGACCCGTCCTCGGGCAGCCGGGCCACCTTGGGCGGGATGATCGGGAACAACGCGTGCGGCGCCCACTCGGTCGCCTGGGGCACCACGGCCGACAACGTCCGCGCCCTCGAGGTGCTGCTCCCCGGCGGTGAGCGCACCACCCTGCACACGCCGTTCCCCGGCGACGACCTCACGGGACGCCGCGCGTGGCTGGTCGGCCGCCCGGGGCGGGAGGGGGATGTGGGCCGCGAGCTGCTGCGGATCGGCGACCAGCACGAGCTGCTGATCCGCCGCCGGTTCGGCCACTTCTCCCGGCAGATCTCCGGCTACGCCCTGCAGCGTCTGCTCCCCGAGAACCTGTATGACGTCACGCGCCTCCTCGTCGGCAGCGAGGGGACGCTGGCCACCACCCTGCGGGCAACCGTCGCGCTGACGCCCCTGCCCTCGACGAAAGTCCTTCTGGCGCTGGGCTTCCCGGACTCGGTGACGTCGGCCGAGAGCGTCATGCGGATCCTGCCGCACCACCCGCTGACGATGGAGTCGATCGCCGCGGTGCTGCTCGACCGGCTGCCCGACCACGTCCGAGCCCAGGCGCAGCAGGCGGGCCTGCCCGACGGGCGGGCGTGGCTGTTCGTCGAGGTGGGCGGCGAGAACGCCGACGCTGCCACGCAGTCCGCGAACGCCATCGTCGACGACCTGCGCGACTCCGGGCTGCCGGTCACCTCGTCGCTGGTGACCGACCCGGCCGCCCAAGCGATCGTGTGGCGCTGCCGCCGTGACGGCACCGGCCTGGCGACCCGGCGCGCCGACGGAGGCGAGGCCTGGGGCGGCTGGGAGGACGCCGCCGTTCCGCCCGAGAAGCTCGCGGAGTACCTGCGCCGCCTCGACGACCTGCTCGGGAGGCACGGACTGTCCGGTTCGTCGTACGGGCACTTCGGGGAGGGGTGCATGCACATGCGCATGAACTTCGACCTGCTCACGGCCGCGGGCGTGTCGGCATACCGGCAGTTCATCGAGGAGGCGACGGATCTCGTTGTCTCGCTGGGGGGTTCGGTCTCGGGCGAGCACGGGGACGGGCGAGTGCGCTCGGAGCTGCTGACCCGGATGTACGGCGCCGACGCGGTCGACGTGTTCGGCGAGGTGAAGCGGGCGTTCGACCCCGCCGACCGGCTCAACCCGCACATCATCGTGGACCCGCCGCCGTTCGACACGGGCCTGCGGCAGCGGGAGCCGGCCAACCGGCGGCAGCTGCTGACGCTGTTCAGCTACCCGGAGGACGGGGGGAGCTTCGCGCAGGCGCAGCGGCGGTGCGTGGGCGTCGGCAAGTGCCGGCAGCACTCCGGTGGGGTGATGTGCCCGAGCTACCAGGTGACGCGGGAGGAGCGGCACTCCACCCGCGGGCGGGCGCGAATGCTGTGGGAGATGCTGCAGGGCGAGGTGGTCACCGAGGGGTGGCGCTCGACCGAGGTGCGCGACGCGCTCGACCTGTGCCTGTCCTGCAAGGGGTGCCTGTCGGACTGCCCGGTCAACGTCGACATGGCCACGTACAAGGCCGAGTTCACCCACCACCACTACGCCGGCCGGCCCTGG
>DASSKF010000197.1:0-27438 GCA_035690725.1 Segeticoccus sp. | reverse complement strand
CGTTCCGTCCGAGGCCGGCATCCGAGCTGGAGGCCAGCGGCACGACGGCTGGGCTAGCGCGCAGCCACCTCACGCGTCCGTAGATCAATCACTACTCGGACCACCTCCCTTCTCGTGTGCCCCGACGGTATGTCGGCCGCGCGCCCGGCGCAATGACTTTCCACCGGTCGCACGGAGGGACTCGTGCGGTCCGTTCGACGCCGGTCAGCGCCACGCGGCCTCGGCGCCCTCCTCGTAGTCGGCGAAGGCCTTGTCGAGGCCCAGCAGCACCTCGGCGGCAGTCTCGAACATCGCCTTCGCGCGCGGGTCGTCGACCTTCTCGACGTCCTCGCGCAGGTGCTGGGCGAGGTCCGTCATCCGCGCCCGGCACTTCATCGTGTGCCGCTTGGGGTCGTTGACCGGCAGGGCGTCCGGGTCGGTGACCGTATTGCTCATCGTGGGCCTCCTCGCAGTTCTGCGGACGCGTGTCCGCGTGGGTCCACTGTGCACACGACAGGGCCCGGAGCGCTTGATCGAGCTTGCCCTCTTCTGCCCTCTCCTGCCCGGTCGCGGCGACGGGCTCGGGCGACCGGTCAGACGGTGGTGACGACGTCCTCGTAGTCGAGGCGGGGGAGCCGGTCCATCCAGGCGTCGTCCGCGGGGTGGCCGAGGTTGACCACGACGAGGGCGCGGTGCTCGCCGTCGGGGAAGAACTCGTGGGTGACGCCGTCGACGTCGAAGCCGGTCATCGGACCGGCGGCGAGGCCGGCGGCCCGCACACCGATGATGAAGTAGGCGACCTGCAGGGTTGCGTTGAGCCGGGCGGTGAAGCCGCGGAAGTCGTCGTCGCCGACGAACAGCTCACGCGCCGCCGGGCGGATAGGGAAGGTGCGCTCCATCTCGTCGTGGAAGGAGTGGTCGGCGGCGAGGATCGCGACCAGCGGCGCCTCGGACGTCTTCGGCTGGTTGCCGGGCGACAGGTGGCCCACGAGGCGCTCCCGGGCCTCGGGGGAGCGGACCAGGACGATCCGCAGGGGCTGGATGTTCATCGAGGTGGGGGCCCACTTGACCAGGTCGTAGACCGCCCGCACCTGCTCGTCGCTGACCGGCTCGTCGGTGAACGCGTTCGCGGTGCGCGCCTCGCGGAAGAGGAGGTCCTGGGCCTGCACGTCGAGCTCGAGGTGGCGCGTGAGCTGCGCCTCCAGGTCGTGCAGGTCGTTGGGGTGGGTCGACGTGTCAGTGCTCATGTGTCATTGAAACCTCAACCACTTCTGCGCCATTCCGGGAACGAACCGGCACTCGGGTGCCGTGCCTCACGTCCGACAGGAGGCGTGCCGGGTGCCACCTCGACCGGATCCATCGGCCCAGCCGGACGGGCGGATCGGGGCGGCGCCGGTGCGCGCGAGTAATGAGAGGGTAGGGGGGTGAGTGACCTGATCGACACGACGGAGATGTACCTCCGCACCATCTACGAGCTGCGCGAGGAGGGCATCCCCCCGCTCCGCGCGCGGATCGCGGAGCGGCTGGGGCACTCCGGCCCCACCGTGTCCCAGACGGTGGCGCGGATGGCGCGCGACGGGTTGCTCACCCTCGGCGGCGACCGCCACCTGGAGCTCACCGGCGAGGGGGACCTGCTGGCGACGCGGGTCATGCGCAAGCACCGGCTCGCCGAGCTGCTGCTGGTCAAGGTCATCGGCCTGGAGTGGGAGTACGTCCACGACGAGGCCTGCCGCTGGGAGCACGTGATGAGCGAGCGGGTCGAGCGCAAGCTCCTGCGCCTGCTCGGCGAGCACACCGAGTCGCCCTACGGCAACCCGATCCCGGGGCTGGACGAGCTCGGGGAGGAGCCGGGGGAGGACTTCCGGCGCGGCGTGAAGAGCCTGATCGAGCTGGCCGAGGCGGGGGAGAGCACCGTCGTGGTGCGGCGGATCGGCGAGCCGGCGCAGGTCGACCGCGAGGCGCTGGAGCTGCTCACCTCGGCGGGGCTGCTGCCCGGCCAGCGGGTGCGGCTGCGCACGGAGGACGGCCGCACCATCATCGTCCCGGACGGCGGGGAGACGGCGGCGGGCGTGTCGCTGCCGCCGGAGGTGGCCATGCACGTCTTCGCCGCCGAGGTCTGACACCCCCACGATGAAAGTTGCCCCGGCCGCAACTTTCGAGGTTCGAGCGGTCGTGCCGGGCCCGGCTGCTCAGTGCATGCCCGGCTCGTGCTGGGCGTGGGTGGCCGGCTCGAGCTGGAACGTCGAGTGCTCGACGTCGAAGTGGCCGACGAGGCACTCCTGCAGCTCGTCGAGCAGTCGCGGGGCGTGCCCGGCCCGGAAGCACTCCTCGTCCACGACGACGTGCACGGACAGCGTCGGCAGGCCGGAGGTCACCGTCCACACGTGCAGGTCATGCACGTCACGGACGTGCTCGTTGCCGAGGAGGTGGCCGCGCACCTCGGCGAGCTCGATGTCCCGGGGCGCTCCCTCGAGCAGGACCCGCCCGGAGTCGCGCAGCAGCGACCAGGCGGCGCGGACCATGAGGGCGACGACGACCAGGGAGGCGATCGCGTCCGCGCGGACCCAGTCGGTGAGCAGGATGACGACGCCGGCGACGAGCGTCCCGAGGAAGCCGAAGAGGTCGGTCAGGATGTGCTGGTAGGCGCCCTCCACGTTGAGGCTGGTGCGGTTGGCCCGGGCGAGCAACCAGGTCGCGGCCACGTTCACGACCACCCCGACCGCTGCGACCACGACGACCGGGGTGCCGGACACCGGCTCGGGCGAGACGAGGCGCCGCACCGCCTCGACGGCGAGGATCCCCGCCACGACCGCGAGGGTCAGCCCGTTGCCGGCGGCGGACAGGATCTCGGCGCGCTTCCACCCGAACGTCCAGGCGCCGGTCGGTGGCCGGGCGGCGAGCCGCAGCGCCCACAGGGCCGCCGCGATCGCGCCGACGTCGGAGAGCATGTGGCCGGCGTCGGACAGCAGGGCGAGCGAGCCGGACCAGAACGCGACGACGACCTCGCCCACCATGAACGCGAGCAGGAGCAGCAGGGCGCCGCGCAGCGGCCCCGGCCGCGCGTCGGCGGCCGGGACGTGCGGGTCGACCCGGTCGTCCCTGCCCATGCGGCACTGCTCCTTCCGTCGTCCGGGGCCAGCCTGCCACGGTCATCCGTTTGACCATTTGTTGGCGCTTTCGTGACCGCTGCGTGACATGGGTGCTGCCGGTGTGTACCTTTGAGCCCGCTGCCCCACCCTCGGGGTGGCTCCCGGAGGTGGATCGCCGAGTCCTGCCACCGCGTCCGGGACAACGCGACAACCCGTCGGCAGGAGCGGGGGACCCACTTGCGGGGCGTCGGGAGACGTCCCTTTGGGGTGAAGTTCCCCAGGCGGCACCGGAAAGGCCCACCGCACGGACGGACCGAGCGGCCGGTGCCCGGGAACCGGGTGACCCTCCCACCCGAACCCGACAGCTGACCTCGCAGGCGTGTGAGAGGTAGTTCCACCGTGTCGAAGCCCCGTCCCGGACGTCACCGCGCCCCCGACCAGCCGAGCACCGCCTCCGCGCTGTCCTCGGCGCTGACCCGCTCCACCCGCCCCGCCGTGAAGGCGTCGGCCCTCGTCGCCGTCACCGGCGGCATGGTCGCCTCCGTGGCCGTGCCCGCCGTCGCCGACCCGGCCTCCGGCCAGCAGCAGCCGCAAGGCAGCCAGCACCAGGCCGTCGACGCCGGCGCGAAGTTCGACGCGCCGACGGTCGCCGCGCCGGCGACCGCCTCCGCCACGGTGGTCGCCCCCGACTTCGGCAACGTGGGGTTCACCCGCGAGAAGCCCGACCTCGCCTCCGTCGTCCCGGCGGCCGCCTACGACGCCCCCGAGCCGGAGCCGGTCGTCGCCGACCGCACCGCCGACGTCGCGAGCCGGGACACGGTCCGCGAGCCGGCCACCGACCCCGCTCCGGCGCCCGCTGCCGATCCTGCTCCTGCGCCGGCCCCGGAGCCCGAGCCGGCGTCCGCCGCACCCGCCCCGACGGGCGGCATCCTGGGGATCGCCGCCCAGTACGTCGGCACGCCCTACGTCTACGGCGGCAGCAGCCCCTCCGGTTTCGACTGCTCCGGCTACACGCAGTACGTCTTCGGCCAGGCCGGCATCAGCCTGCCCCGCACGGCGGCCGCACAGCAGGCGGCGTCCACGCCGGTGTCCAGCCCGCAGCCCGGTGACCTGGTGTTCTTCGGCTCGCCCGCCTACCACGTCGGCATCTACGCCGGCGGCGGGATGATGTACGACTCCCCGCACCCGGGGACCGTCGTCCAGAAGCGCCCCATCTGGAGCAGCGCGCACAGCTTCGGTCGCCCCTGAGCGAGCCGTCACCGCTGCGCAGGGTCCGTCACCGGCACCGGTGACGGACCCTGCTGCGGTTGGGAGGACGGGCACTCTTTGCCACACTCGGTGCCATGACCACCACGCGAGGCGGGCCGGCCCCGTCCGGCACGCGTCCGCGGCTCGCCGTGCAGTTCTGGGTCGACCTGACCTCGACCGAGTGCTACGTCGGCAAGCGCCGGCTGGAGGAGGCCGTCGGCGCCTTCGAGCACCCGGCCGAGGTGGAGGTCCGCTACCGGTCGGTCCAGCTGCCCGACGCCCCCGCCTCCCCGGAGGCGCTCGCCGCCGCCCGGGAGGAGGGCCTGCCGCTCGACCCCGGCACGGTCCAGCCGGCGGCGACCTTCGACGCGCACCGGACGGTGCAGCTGGCCCGCGGCATGGGTGGTCCCGCGCTGCAGTCGGCGGTGCTCGAGCGCCTGTTCCGGGCCCACTTCGGGGAGGGCCGCTCGCTCGCCGACCACGAGGCCCTGCAGCGGCTGGGGGCCGAGGCCGGCCTCGACGAGCGGCGCCTCGCGGCCGTGCTCGCGGGTGAGCAGTACGTCCGCGACGTGCAGGAGGACGAGGACGCCGCGGCCGCCCTGGGGATCGCCACGGTGCCCTGGGTGCGGGTCAACGAGGGGCAGGAGAGGGTCGGGCTGCAGACGACCGAGACCTACCTCGAGCAGCTGCAGGCGGCCTGGCACGACCTCGGCCGCTGAGGCAGCCCGTCGGGCGCCGCGGCGTGCCGGGCGCCGTGCTCAGCCCCCGAGCAGCCGGCCGAGCGGGTAGCCGGCGAAGGCGGCGGCCACTCCGGTGACGACCGTCCCGAGGAGGTTCGCCACGGCATACAGCCGTGCGCCCTCCTGGGCGAGCCGCAGCGTCTCGTAGGAGAACGTGGAGTATGTCGTGAGCGCACCGCACAGCCCGGTGCCGAGCAACAGCCCCCACCGGTGGGACAGGGCGCCGGTGGACGTGGCGCCGACCACCACGCCGAGGACCAGGCTGCCGACGACGTTGACCAGGAGCGTCCCCCACGGGAAGAGGCCGCCGCGCGCCTGGACCGCGCGGTCGGTCAGGTAGCGCAGGGGAGCGCCGACCGCCGCTCCGAGCGCGACGAGCAGCAGGCTCACGCGCGGCCCTCGCCGGGACCGGCCCCGTCCCCGCCGCGCCCGACATAGCGCACCACGTGGCACTCCTCGAGCAGGATCATGCCCTCGTCCACCAGCTCCTCGACCTCGGGCAGGAACGCCGCGATCCGCTCGTGGGTGTCGATGATGACCACGGCCACCGGCAGGTCCTCGCTGAGGGACAGGATCCGGGACGTGTGGATGTGGTGCGAGGCCCCGAAGCCCTCGATGCCCCGCAGGACCGTGGCGCCGGCGAGGCCGCGTTCGTGCGCCCGGTGCACGATCTCGGTGAACAGCGGCCGGTGGTGCCACGTGTCCGACTCGCCGAGCAGCACGGTGAGCCGCTGGGCCGGTCCGGTGAGGGTCATCGGGTCCTCCGATCGACGAGGCGGCGGGTCGCGCTCGCGGCCAGCCAGACCGCGAGCAGCGCGACCACGGGGGTGGCCACCAGGTAGCCGAGCCCCGCGGCGAGGCCGGTCTCGCCCGTCGCGGTGAGGGTGTGGACGTCGACGGCATACGTCGAGAACGTGGTGAAGCCGCCCAGCACGCCGGTGCCGAGGAACGGGCGGACCAGCGGGTGCGGGCTGAACACGTCGGTGACGGCCACCATGAGGACCCCGATCAGCGCGGAGCCGACCACGTTGATGGCGAGGACCGCGGCCGGGAACCCGCCGGGGGCCGACGGCCAGGCGACCTCGACCAGGTGCCGGGTCACCGCGCCCACCGCCCCGCCGAGGGCGACGACGGCGACGGTGCGGCGCACGGCGCGGGACGGCATACCTCGTCCGGGCACCGGCCGCTAGCGCTTCCGCCGGCGACGGGCCGTCGGCCCCCACAGGTGGGGCCAGACCCGGACCGGCACGAAGCGCGCGGCCTTGGCGAGCACGGCCATGCGCAGGGGGAAGGCCATCTCGGTGCGCTCGCGCTCCAGCCCGTCGCAGATGGCGCGGCCCGCCGCGTCCGCGTCGATGAGGAACGGCATCGGGAAGCGGTTCGCCTGGGTCAGTGGGGTGCGGACGAAGCCGGGGGAGACGGTCGTGACCCGGATACCGCGGGGCGCCAGCTGGGTGCGCAGGTCCTCCAGGAGGGAGATCTGGGCCGCCTTGGTGGCCGAGTAGGCGCCACCGCGCGGCAGCCCGCGGTAGCCGGCGAGGGACGCGACGCCGGCGAGCACGCCGGACCCGCGCTCGAGCAGGTGGGGCAGGACCGCACCGACGGTGTTGCTCATCCCCACGAGGTTGACCTCGACCTGCCGGCGGAAGACCTCCGTGTCCCAGTCCTCGACCCGCATCGGCTGCCACTGCCCGGCGGCGGCGACCACGACGTCGGGCACGCCGAGCCGCACGACCACCCGGTTGGCGGCCTCCACCATGCCCGCGGCGTCGGTCACGTCCGCGGGAACGGTCAGCATCGCCCCCTCGGCAACCGCCTCGAGCCGGTCCGCCCGGCGCGCCGAGACCGCGACGCGCGCACCACGGGCGCGCATCTGCCGGGCGACCGCGGCGCCGATGCCGCTCGAGGCCCCGACCACCCAGCAGATGGTGCCCTCGAGCTCCATCAGCGCCGCCCCAGCAGGTCGGCGAGCACCTGCGCCTGGCTCAGCTCGAGGTCCCTGGTCGCGGTCATCAGGGTGAGCGGCCCGGCACGGTGCAGCTCGCGCAGGTGCGCCAGGGCGTCGGCCCGCTCCTCGTCGGAGAGCTCCTCGCGGTAGCGGCGCACGAACTCCTCGCGCTTGTCGGGGTCGTGGGCGTACCACGTGCGCAGCTCGGTGGAGGGGGCCACCGCCTTCAGCCACTCGTCCCACGGAGCCTCGTCCTTGCGCTGCCCGCGCGGCCAGACCCGGTCCACGAGCACCGCGCGGCCGCTGGCGGGCCGGCCGTCCTTGACGTGCGCGACGTCGACCCGATGCTGCCTCGCTGCCATACGGCCATCGTGCCCCACCCGTCCAGTCCCCCGCGGAGGACTCTTGCCAGCAGCCGCCGCGGGTGCTTTCCTCGATATGTCGGGTCCCGAAGCAAACCCTCGGGCAACGGTCGGAGGTGGACAGGGTGAGGTCGCAGCACCGTGGGCGGACCGCCGACCGGAGTCCGGCGCCCGGAGCCGGCGGTCCGGGCGACGTGGCCGTCGAGGAGCGGCTCGCCGAGGCACAGCGGGCCGCGTCGGCGGAGGAGCGCGAGGAGATCCTCGCGGAGGTCATCGTCGAGCAGCTGCCGCTGGCGCGCAGCATCGCCACCCGCTACCGGGGCCGGGGCCAACCGCTCGAGGACCTCGTCCAGGTCGCCTCGCTCGCCCTCGTGCTCGCCGTGAAGCGCTACCGGCCCGGACGCGCTCCCTCGTTCAACGCGTATGCGGTCCCGACCATCACCGGCGAGCTGCGGCGCCACTTCCGCGACCACGGGTGGACGGTGCGACCGCCGCGCCGGCTGCAGGAGCTGCGCCCGCGCGTCGTGGCGGCCAGTGCCGAGCTGGAGCAGACGCTGCACCGGGCCCCGACGGTGGCGGAGGTCGCCGAGCGCCTCGACGTGCCCCCCGAGGACGTGCTGGAGACCCGGCTGGCGTCCTCCTCCTACCGGCACCTCTCGCTGGACGGCGCCCGGACCGGGCAGGAGCACTCGGTCGCCGACCTGGTCGGCGGGCCGGACGACCGGCTCGAGCAGGTGCTGCAGCGCGCCGCGCTGCCCCGCCTGGTCGCCACGCTCTCCGAGCGGGACCGCACCGTGCTCGACCTGCGGTTCCTGCACGACTACACCCAGCAGCAGGTGGCCGACGAGATCGGGGTGACGCAGATGCAGGTGTCGCGGATCCTGCGCCGGATCGAGCACGACCTGCAGGCGCTGGCCCGGGACGGCTGACCGTCGGCCGCGCACGCGGGCCGTAGGGTTTCGGCCATGCAAGCGCGCGACATGATGGAGGAGTTCCCGGTCACCGGCCTGGACGCCGACGCGCTCGAGGCCGTGCAGGTCCTCGCCGCCCAGCGACTGCCGGGCCTCGTCGTCGTCGACGAGCACGGCCGCCCCACCGCGATCCTCGGCGCCTCCCAGGTCGTGCGCTTCCTCGTCCCGCGCTACGTGCAGGACGACCCCTCGCTCGCCGCCGTCGTCAACGAGTCGCTCGCCGACCGGGTCGCCGAGAAGCTGTCCGGTGTGCCGGTGCGCCACCTCCTGGACCGGGAGCGGGGGGACCTCGCGGTGGCCCACGCCGACGACACCGTGCTGGAGCTGTCGGCCGCCATGGCCCGGCTGCGCAGCCCGCTCGTCGCGGTCGTGGAGGACGACCGGGTCGTGGGCGTGGTCACCGCCTCCCGGCTGTTGCAGCTGGTGCTGCCCCGGTGAGCGCCGTCTCGATCGCTGCCGTGGCGATCTTCGCGGTCGCCTACCTGCTCATCGCCACCGAGTGGGTGCCGCGCGTCGTCGCCTCGCTCGGCGGGGCGGGCGTGCTGCTCCTGCTGACGATCGTCGACCCGTCCGACGCCTTCTTCTCGGAGGACACGGGGATCGACTGGAACGTCATCTTCCTGCTGCTGGGGATGATGGTGATCGTCGGGATCCTCCGGCAGACGGGCGTGTTCGAGTACGTCGCGATCTGGGCGGCCAAGCGGGCGCGCGGTCGGCCGCTGCGAGTCATGGTGCTGCTGGTCCTGCTCACGGCGGTCGCCTCGGCGTTCCTGGACAACGTCACCACCGTGCTGCTCGTCGCCCCCGTCACCCTGCTCGTGTGCGAGCGGCTCGGCGTCGGACCGATCCCGTACCTCATGGCGGAGGTGTTCGCCTCCAACATCGGTGGTGCGTCCACCCTGATCGGCGACCCGCCGAACATCATCATCGCCAGCCGGGCGGGCTTCACGTTCAACGATTTCGCCGTCAACATGGGCCCGATCATCGTGCTCGAGGTCGTCGTGTTCACGGTCCTGCTGCGCTGGCTGTTCCGCGGCTCGTTCGCCGGTGACCCCGAGCGGATGGCGTCGGTCCTGGCGCTGAACGAGCGGGAGGCCATCCACGACAAGCGGCTGCTGGTCAAGTGCGGCGTCGTGCTGGCGCTCGTCTTCGCCGGCTTCGTGGGCCACGCCGTGTTCCACCTGGAGCCCTCGGTCGTGGCCCTGCTCGGCGCCGGCCTGCTGGTCCTGCTGTCGCGCACCGAGCCCGAGCAGTTCCTCGCCAGCGTGGAGTGGGAGACGCTCGTCTTCTTCGCCGGACTGTTCATCATGGTGGGGGCTCTCGTCAAGACCGGCGTGATCGGTCAGCTGGCCTCCCTCGTCACGACCGCGACGGGCGGCAACGCGCTGACGGCGAGCATGCTCATCCTGGTCGCCTCGGCGGCGCTGTCGGGGTTCGTGGACAACATCCCCTACGTCGCGACGATGTCTCCGCTCGTGCTGCAGCTGTCGCAGGACCTGCCGCACCAGCACGGTGGCGCGCTGTGGTGGGCGCTCGCGCTCGGCGCCGACCTCGGCGGCAACATGACCGCCGTCGGCGCCAGTGCCAACGTCGTCGTGCTCGGCATCGCCGCCCGCAACGGCACGCCCATCTCGTTCTGGCGGTTCACCAAGACCGGCATCGTGGTCGTGGCGATCACCATCGCGATCGCGGTGCCCTACGTGTGGCTGCGCTACTTCACCTTCGCGTGAGCCGGCTCGGTCTGGAAGGCGCCCGCTCGGTCACTTCCCAGGGGGGTGCCGGGGGAGCCGGTCGGGGAGGCGCCCGCTCGGTCACTTCCCAGTCCCGGACCGGGCCGCGGGACTGGCCGCCGTCGCCCGGACGCCCGTTGTCGGTGCGTCCGGCATGCCCGATCATGGGCCGATGTCCGCTGCGCACCTCACGCCCCGCGGCCCCGGAGCGTCTGCAGGGTGATGAAGCGACCGTTCGAGCAGATCGTGACCGAGCACGGGGCCACCGTGCTGCGGGTCTGCCGTGCCGTGCTGGGGCCGGCCGACGCCGAGGACGCGTGGTCGGAGACCTTCCTCGCGGCGCTGCGGGCGTGGCCGGACCTGGCCGAGGACGCCAACGTCGAGGCGTGGCTGGTGACCATCGCGCACCGCAAGGCGATCGACGTGACCCGGTCACGACAGCGGCAGGCGGTGCCGGTCGAGACGGTGCCGGACGGCGTCAGCACCCGTGGCCGCCCGGAGGACAGGGACCACGACCTGTATGCCGCGCTGGTCACCTTGTCGACGCGGCAGCGGGAGGCCGTGGCCTACCACTACCTCGCCGGTCTGCCCTACGCCGAGGTCGCCGCGATCACCGGCGGGACCGCCGAGGCCGCGCGCCGCGCTGCCGCCGACGGCATCCGCATCCTGCGCCGTACGTATGCACCCGCCCGAGGCGGGGGAGAGGACCGATGATGAGCGCCCACGACACGCAGCGGGACGAGCTGATGACGGCACTGCCGCACCTGGCCGCCGGGCCGGGCGGCGGACCCGGGCAGGAGGCGGCGGCCCTGGCGCGGTTGCGCACGCGGCTGGCGAACGATGCCGCCCGCGAGGGGGTGCTCGACCTCGCCTACCGCACCGTCGACTCGCCGGTGGGGCGGCTGCTGCTCGCCGCGACCGAGCGGGGACTGGTCCGCGTCGCCTTCGAGCGCGAGGGCGAGGACGCGGTGCTGGCCGACCTCGCCGCCCGGGTCAGCCCCCGGGTGCTCGCGGCGCCGGGGCGCCTCGACACGGTGAGCCGCGAGCTGGAGGAGTACTTCGCGCACCGCCGCCGCACCTTCGACGTCCCCGTCGACCTCCGGCTGTCCTCCGGCTTCCGCCGGCAGGTGCTCACCCACCTCGGCGAGATCGGCTACGGGCGCACCGAGACGTATGCCGAGGTCGCGGCCGCCGCGGGAAGCCCCCGGGCGGTGCGGGCGGTCGGCAGCGCCTGCGCGACCAACCCGGTGCCGGTCGTCGTCCCGTGCCACCGTGTGGTCCGGTCGGACGGCTCGTCCGGCGGCTACCGCGGCGGAGCCGAGGCCAAGCAGGTGCTGCTGCGGCTGGAGGCGGCGTGACCGTGGCCGATGCGGGGGAGGCCGTTCCCGGCGACGGCCTGGTCCGCGGCCCCGACGGGCTGGCGCGACCGCGGTGGGCGGCGACCGACCCGCTGCTGCGGGAGTACTACGACCACGAGTGGGGACTGCCGGTCCGGGACGAGCGCGGCGTCTTCGAGCGCCTCAGCCTCGAGGCGTTCCAGACGGGCCTGTCGTGGGCCACGATCCTGCGCAAACGCCCCGCGTTCCGGGCGGCGTTCGCGGGCTTCGACCCGGACACGGTTGCAGGTTTCGGCCCGGAGGACGTCGAGCGGTTGCTCGGTGACGCGGGAATCGTGCGCAACCGCCGCAAGATCGAGGCGACGGTCACCAACGCGGCCGCCACGATTGCGCTGCGCAGGGAGGGAGGGCTGGCAGGCCTCGTGTGGTCCTTCCAGCCGGCCCACACGCCACAGCCGCGTTCGGCGGAGGAGGTGCCGACCACGTCCCCGGAGTCCGTGGCGCTGTCGAAGGCGTTGCGGCGCAAGGGATTCGCCTTCGTCGGCCCCACGACGATGTTCGCGCTCATGGAGGCGATCGGCATCGTGGACACCCACCTCGTCGGCAGCCACCGGCGGGGGTCCTCGGGGGTGTGGTCGGCCGGGTGAGCCGCGTCGAGCTCGAGGTCCCCGAACCGCTCGAGACCGCGTCGGTGCTCGGCGTCCTCGCCGCCCACGCCGTGTCCGGCCTCGAGGAGGTCGATGCTGCCGCGGGGACGGTCCGGCGCCTGCTGGCGGTCGGTGACCGGCGTGTGGCCGTGACCGTGCGGTTGCCCGTGACGCGTGCCGGCAGTTCGGCGATCGTGCTCGAGCACGACGGTGGCGAGCACCTGGGCGACGCGGTGGCGAGTCGGGTGCGGCGCTGGCTCGACCTGGACGCCGACCTGGCGGAGGTGCGGACGGTCCTCAGCCGCGACGCGCGCCTGGCACCGCTGGTCCGCGCCCGGCCCGGCCTGCGGGTCACCGGCTACGTGGACGGTTTCGAGGGTGCCGTCCTGACCGTCCTCGGCCAGCAGGTCAGCGTCGCGGCCGCCCGGACCGTGGCGGGTCGCCTCCTGGCCCGGTATGCCGACCCCCACGCCGGCACTGCCCTGCGCCCCTTCCCGGCTCCGCACGTCCTCGCGTCGGTCGCCCCGGACGAGCTGCGCGAGGTGGCGGGCGTCCCCGGGGCACGCGCGCGCACCGTCGTGGCGGTCGCCCGGGCCTGCGCCGACGGGCTCCGGATCGAGCCCGGCGCGGACCCCGGTGCGGTCCGCGCGGCCCTGCTGGCCCTCCCCGGCGTGGGCCCGTGGACGGTCGACTACCTCGCGCTGCGTGCCCTCGGGGACCGCGACGCGTTGCCGGCGACGGACCTCGTGCTGCGCCGCGCGCTCGGAGGGCAGCCGAGCAGCGAGGTGACGCGGGCAGCTGCTGCGTGGTCGCCATACCGGGCCTATGCGACCGAGCACCTGTGGGCGGCCGAGGGACGCCGCTGATCCTCCGGACGGGCGAGGTCCGGGTCGCGCGCGGGTCATTTCCCGCCGTTACGACGCCGGGGCAACCGATGTGGGCAAGGGTGTGGACAGCACCGGAGCGGATCGTGACCGGCGAAAGGGCAACGGCATGGCGTGGTTCACCCGGGCGCTCACACGCGGCCGGCGCCGGTACCCCCACCCGGCGATGCTGGTGGGGAGCATCGTCGTCTGCCTGGCGCTGCTCGCCGGTCTGGGCGCCTGGGCCGTCAGCCGCGACGGGAGCGCCGCGTCGGCCTCGGGGCCCCTCCAGGCTCCGGGGCAGCGGTTCACCAGCACGGGCATCCCCACCGGCTCCGCCGGGCTGGCGACCTTCGCGGTCATCACGCTGGCCAACGCGGGTGCCGAGCCGGCGGTCATCGACGGGGTGTGGGCGGTGCCGCCGCCGGAGGGGGAGCAGGTGCGCACGGTCGAGACGTGGGTCAGCCCGTCCCGTGCGGGCGCACTCTGGGCCGCCTTCACGGGGGGCCCGGGCGAGCACTATCCCGACCGGAGACCGGCGCGGGGGGCGCGGATTCCCGGTGCGGGCGGGGAGAGCTACGTCCTCGGGCTCACCCTGCGGCCGCTGCAGAGGGGCCGGCCCGCACGGATCGACGCCATCGAGGTGCGGTACCACGTGGGGAAGCAGGAGTACCGCGACCGGTGGCCGGACCAGGTCGTGCTGTGCCCGGGGACGAGCTGCCGGCCCTGGCGCAACCCGGGCGGCGCGACGGGCGGGGCCTGGCCGCCGCCGCCCGCCTACGCCTCGTGAGCGGGCGTCAGCCGGCGCCGTGCAGGTGGATGCGGACCGTCGTGCCGGCCTGCCGGCTGGAGCGGATCTGCACGAGGTCACACAGCTCGTTGACGAGGAAGAGCCCACGCCCGGACTCGGCGAGCGGGCCGACCCGGCGACGGCCCACGAGGGGGTCGGTGATGGTCCCGCTGTCCTGCACCTGCGCGACGAAGGTGTCGCCGTGTCGCCACACCGAGACGGTGGGGGTCTGGCTCGCGTGCCGCAGCGTGTTGGTGCACAGCTCGACCGAGGCGAGGGCCGCGTCGTCCGCCCGGTCCGGCCCGAGCCCGCCGCGCAGGGCATGGGTGTAGACGAACTGCCGGATGGAGCGCAGGTCGGCCGAGGTCCGCGTCTCCACGCCGCTCTCCGGCTCCGGGAGCGGCCAGCGGGCGGGGGAGCAGAGCACCTGGGCGCTGGTGTAGTGCCGGCTGGGGTCCGTACCGGCCGGACTGACCAGCGTCGGGTGGGTGCGCATCGAGTCGGCGAGGACCTCGGGAGGCAGCCGTTCGGCGTCGTAGGGGCAGAGGATGTCGACGTCGGCTGCAGCGAAGACGACGTTCTTCAGCGCTTCGTGGATCGTCGCTTCCTGGAACTCGGCCCGCTCGCGGCCGGGCCAGATCGGCTCCCCGACGAACCGGCAGTGCTGCCCCGCGTGGTCGTCGACGAACGCCTGGATCATCGGCATGACGCGCGCCGGGTTGCGCCCCACCGCGGTCATGTCGGTGAAGCGGACCGCCGCCGCGTCGGTGCCGAGGGCGTCGCGGACGAGGGCGATCTGCTCCGGTGGCGCGGCCATCGAGACGGGGCTGTCGTGGTCGAGGCCGTCCATGATGAAGTCGCCGACGACTCGGGTGTACTCGTCGTCACTGCGGTAGAACAGGCCGCTGTGGCTCAGGCGAGTTCGGATGTGGGCTGTGGTGGCCTCGCGCCCACCACCGGGCGTGACCGTGCCAGCGGCACCCATCATCGTCTCGCCTGCATGGCACGTCCTTGCTCGGTCTGGACCACCGCGTGGGTCCAGCAGGACACAGCGTAGGCCCGGAGGCACTCCACGGGCTAGCCCGATCGGGTGGCTCCGGGTGAGGCGAGGTCAGCCGGTTCGCGCCGACCGGGACCTCGCGTCCCCTACGAAGTCGCCCAGCCCGTCGAGGAGCCGGGCGACGTCGTCGTCACTGCTGTAGGGAGCGAGCCCGATGCGCAGGGCATGGGTGTCGGCCAGGTCGAGCCGCAGGGCAGCCTGGTGTGCGTAGAACCACCCGGCCGGCGCCAGCACACCGCGCTCGAGCAGGAAGGTGTAGGCGTCGGCGGCGTGACGCCCGGGGAAGGTGACCAGCAGCGTCGGGGTGCGGTCGGCGGCCCGGGAGTGCAGCACGACACCGGGCAACCCGTCCAGGCCGGCCTCGACCGCCCGGCGCAGCCGCAGCTCGTGGGCGTCCACGGCGTGCAGGGAGCTGTGCAACCGGTCCCGGCGGGTCCGGGCCTCTCCCGGGTCGATGCCGGCGAGGAAGTCGACCGCTGCGGTGGCGCCGGACATCGCCTCGTAGGGAAGGGTGCCGAGCTCGAAGCGCTCGGGGACGACGTCGGTGGACGGCGCCAGCTTGTCCGGCCGGACGCGGTCGAGCAGCGCGGGGTCGGCGGCGAGGACGGCGCAGTGCGGTCCCAGGAACTTGTAGGGAGAGCAGACGAAGAAGTCGGCTCCCAGCTCGGCGACGTCCACGAACTGGTGCGCGGTGTAGTGGACCCCGTCGACGTAGACCCGGGCGCCCACGGCGTGCGCGGCATCCGCGATGCGGCGCACCGGCGGCTTGGTGCCCAGGAGGTTGGAGGCGGCGGTGACCGCGACCAGCCGGGTGCGCCCGGTGATCGCCTGACGGGCGCTGTCCAGGTCGAGCTCGGCGGTCTCGGGGTCGAAGTCGATCCACCGCACGGTGGCGCCGACCGACGCGGCCGCCTGGAGCCAGGGGCTCACGTTGGCGTCGTGGTCGAGCCGGCTCACGACGACCTCGTCGTCGGGACCCCACTCCTTGGCCAGGTGCCGGGAGAAGTCGTAGGTGAGCTGCGTGGCGCTGCGGCCGTGGACCACCCCGGTCGGCGGCACTCCGAGCAGGTCGGCGTACGCCTCCCGGAAGGCGGCGACCGCGGCGTCCGCGTTCGACTCGGAGACCGAGCCGGTGCCCCGGTTGGACAGGGGTCCGGTCAGGGTCCGCGCCACGGCCTCGCCCACTTCGCGAGGGGTCTGGGTGCCGCCGGGGCCGTCGAAGTGGGCCAGGCCGGAGTCCAGCGACGGGAAGTGGCGGCGCAGTGCGTCGACGTCGTAGCTCACGCCCGGCCCTCCCGGTCAGCGCGGGTCCTGGTCGCGTCCATCCTGTCCTCCGTCGATCCGTGCGCTCGGTGGGAACCGGCAGCAGGCTCTCACGGACGGACGCTGCGGCAGCGGTCGCGTCCGAGCGGCGGACCCGGCCGACGCCGCCACGCGAGTACTCACAGTGTGTATAGTGTTCGTCATGTCGACGTCGCAGGCGTTGTTGGGGCTCCTCGAGGCGGAGCCGGCGCACGGCTACACCCTCAAGCAGCGGTATGACGAGTGCTTCCCTCGCGCGCGGCCGCTCGCCTTCGGCCAGGTGTACGCAGCGCTGGCCCGCTTCGAGAAGCAGCGGCTGGCCGAGGTGGTCGGCGTCGAGTCCGAGGGCGGGCCCGAGCGTCGGCGCTACATGATCACGCCGGAGGGAGTGACGGTGGTGGACGAATGGGTGTCGGCGGCGGAACCGGCGACGACGTACTCCTCCAGCACGCTGTTCGCCAAGGTCTCCGTGGCCCTGATGTCAGGGCGGGATGCCGAGGCGATGCTCACCACCCAGCGGGAGGTGCATCTGGCGCGGATGCGTGAGCTGACCAGGGCGCGCCGCTCCGCCGGGCCGGCCGAGCTGCTCGCCGTGACCTTCGAGCTGAACCACCTCGACGCCGACCTGCGGTGGATCGAGGAGGCCGGCCGACGGCTCGAGGAGCTGGGGACGGCGGTGCACGGTGGGTGAGCCGGTGGTGCAGGCACACGGACTCAGCCTGTCCTACGGGTCGACCGCCGCCCTCACCGACGTCTCGCTGACGCTGCGTGCCGGTGAGTCGGTGGCGCTGATGGGGCCGTCCGGATCGGGCAAATCCTCGTTGCTGCACTGCCTGGCGGGCGTGTTGGTGCCCGGCTCCGGTGAGGTCACGGTCGCCGGTGCCGCACTGCACGCGATGCCCGAGCGTCGGCGCAGCCAGCACCGACTGGCGCACCTGGGCATGGTCTTCCAGTTCGGCAACATGGTGCCGGAGCTGACCCTCCTGGAGAACGTCATGCTTCCGCTGCAGCTGCTCGGCCGGCCCGCCCGTGAGGCCCGGGCCCTGGCGGCGGGCGAGCTCGACCGGCTGGGGGTGGCGGAGGTGGCCGACCGCCGGGCCGGTGCCGTCTCGGGCGGGCAGGCCCAGCGCGCCGCGGTCGCGCGGGCGCTCGTGCACCGGCCACCGGTGCTCTTCGCCGACGAGCCCACCGGCGCGCTCGACTCGGTGAGTGCCGACCACGTCCTCGACGCGTTGTTGCGGGCCGCCGACGAGCTGGGGTCCGCGCTGCTCGTGGTCACCCACGAGAACCGGGTCGCCGCCCACTGCGACCGGCTGATGAGCATGCGTGACGGGCGGGTCTCGGCGCCACAGGCGGCGCTGTCGTGATCGCGGCTGTCCGGCTGGGGCTGCGCCTCGCAGGGGGAGGCGCGGCCACGGCCGGCAGCCGGCTCCGCTCCGGCATGGTTGCGCTCACCGGGGCGGTCGGGACCCTGCTGATGCTCGGCGTGCTGGCGATAGCGCACAGCGAGGCCGGTCGCTCCGACCACGGGCTGGTGTCGTCGCACGGCATGTCCCTGCTGCTGGCCACCGTCGTCGTGACGGTGGCGCTGCCGGTGCTCGTGCTCGCTGCGACGGCGGGGCGTCTCGCCGCCTCCATGCGGGACCGCAGGCTCGCCAACCTGCGCCTGCTCGGCATGACCGGCGCCCGCACCCGAGTCGTCGCCGCGGTCGAGACCGGGACGGCGGCAGCGGTGGGGACGCTGGCGGGCTGGGTGCTGTTCCTGCTGGCCCGTCCGGTCCTGGTCGCCTGGCACCCGGTAGGCCGGCACTGGGACCTGTCCACCCTCTCCCCCACGGCCGCGGGGTATGCCGTGGTGCTCGTGGCGGTGCCGGCGGCCGTCACGCTGGTGTCGGCCTCGCCCAGCAGGGGCGGTGGCGCGGATGCCCTGGCGCAGGCACGCCGGGCCGCCGACCGGCGCCCGCCAATGTGGCGACTGGTCCCCCTCGTGCTCGGGGCCGCACTCGCCGCCTACGTGCTGCTCGCCGCCGACCCGCGTCGCAGCAATGAGGCGTTGATTCCCTTCATGTTCACCGGGATCGTCGCTCTCGGACTGGGCGCCGTGCTGGTCGTGCCGTCCTTCGTCCGCCTGGTCGCGGACGCCCTGGTCCGCGGTCGTAGCCCGGCGGCGGTCATCGCCGGTCGTCGGCTGCAGGACCAGCCGGCGGCGACCAGCCGCCTCGTGGCCGGTCTGCTCATCGGCCTGTTCGTCGTCACCGGCGCCCGCGCCGTGGTGGTCGCCTTCGAGCAGACGCCGCAGTACCAGGCGGCGGCCCGGCTGCAGACGACCGGCCAGATCGCCAACGGATGGACCTCCGCGACACGCGCCGACGCCGCGCGCGAGCGCTGGGGCCGGTTTCCCTTCATCCGGACCACGGCAACCTTCCCCCAGCTGAGCAGCCCCACGTGTCAGCAGGACGGTCCGACCTGTGTGCGGGCCGTGGTCGGCACGTGCGCCGACCTCGCCCGCGTCTTCGGCCCCGTCCCGGGCTGTCGGGAGGACGAGCCGGCGTGGCTCTGGGGGCCGTACGGACAGGCCGGCCCGACGATCCGCCTGACCTCCGAGCGACCGACCGGCGAGCCCGACCGCGGCGCAGCCTCGCTCGCGGTCCCCGCACCGACGTACCGGCTGCCGGCCGCTGTGGCCGACGAGCTCGAGACGGACCTGTTCCTCCCCCGGTCGACACCGGGGCTGCAGCCCCTGCTCGTGCACACCCCCGCCCAGCTGGTGGCGGTCGGGAAGCCGGGCGTGGACCTCGGAGCCGCCCTGGATCGGCGACTGACCGAGCCTCCGGACTTCTCCTACTCGCTGCCCGACACCTCCTACTACGACTTCGTCGCCGGGTTGCGCGAGCTGGTGTGGGCGGTGGCGACGGTGGTGCTCTCGATCGGCCTGCTGGCTTTCGCCGTCGGCGCCATCGACCGAGCACTGTCCCGCCGTCCGGAGCTCGTCTCGCTGCAGCTCGCCGGGGTCAGCCCACGCCTGCTGCGTCGCACCCAGTGGCTCGAGGCCGCGCTGCCCCTCGGGGCCGGCGTCGTCCTCGCCGTCGGCCTCGGAGCCCTCGCCGGGGCCACCTACCTCGCGTTCGGGAACGAGGCGCACGCCATCCCCTGGCCACAGACCCTCACGCTGGCAGGCGTCTCCCTCGGCGCCTCCGTCGTCGTCGCGGCCCTCACGGTCATCGCCGCCAGCCCGCGCATCCGCCCGGATCTGATCCGCGCCGAGTAGCCGTCCATCCGCGGAAGGGCCCGGAGCGCGGGCGCGGTGGCCGGGTTCAGCCCGTGCACCACGACCACCCCGTTGTCGTCCTTGATCGCATCCAGGGTGTCCTGCTTCATGGTGAACGTGCGCTTGTAGCTGTAGCTGCCGCCGCCGGGGGCCACGGTCACGTCGGTCGCGGTGTCGGCGCCGGTGCTGCCCTTGGTCGAGAAGGTGGTGCCGATCATCCCGTAGGCGTCGTGCCCCTCGACGGTGGAGATCACGCCGTCACCATTGGCGTCGGCCGAGGAGGTCGGGCACTGGCCCCGGCCCAGGATGTGGACGTGCTGCACGTGCGGGAACGGCTTGCCCGCGAAGGCTGCCGGGATGCCGAGTGCGGCCAGGGTCTTCTTGTCGGTCGGCAGCTTGTCGGCGAGGCCGGAGACCTTCTCGGTGACCGTGGCCCGGTCGCCGTTGATCGTGACCATCACGTGCCCGGAGGCCGCTCCGGACGGGGTGTTCAACGCCACCGGCGCCAAGTCCGCCTGCTAGCTCCACTGACCCGAGCTGTCGGCTCCGGCGGCCTGCGCGGCCGGCGCGGCGATGCCCAGTGCGGCGACGGCGCCGGCCACCGGGACCACGGACAGCAACAGCTTGTTCTTCGTGCCCATGATCAGCTTCCTTCGTCCCGTCGAGGCCCCAGCCGGCTGGTCGCCCACCAGGGTGCTGCTCACCGCAAGGCCCCCGAGCCTCACGGGTATGCCCCCGTCTCCTCGGTCTCCGTCTCCCGACAAGCCGTCCGCTGACCATGAGTGGTCATGAGTGCTCACGGCCCCGCTCGCGGCGGAGAGCACCGTGAAGCCGGCGCACAGTACGGGTTCGGCACTGACCGATGCCCGGATTGGTCCCGGCCCCGGTGCAGCGGAGCTCGGACACGACCGGCCGATCACGACGTTCGACGTCGACAGCGAACTCCTCGACGAGGACCCGGACGACGTGGCGGAGCGGTTGAGCGAGGCCAGGGCCCGAGTTCGTAAGGCCAAAATGAGGTCATCCGCAGAATCGGAGGCGCCGCGGCCGTTTGCAGGCCGGTGACCTGCGGTTTTGTCGGTGCCCCCGGCAGGATTCGAACCTGCGACACCCGCTTTAGGAGGGCCTCCGAGGCAACTTATGCCCGTTGGCGACGCTTGCTGACGAGAAGCGGGTCTGCAGTCAGCGGAAAGGGATTCGCCTGTTACTGACCGCTGTCCACTGTTGGCATGGATGGATGGTTGGTGGTCCTTGTGAGGCCAAAATGAGGCCAGACCTCCTCGTACACGCTCTGGCGCTGTGCGGCGGTACGGTGCCGCAGCGGACACGACAGGTCAGGGGCACCTACCGGCGCCCTCAGCCTGTCGAGCGGCCGAGCTGGCGGAAGGTGCCCCTGCTGACGGGGCAGGACTTCGAACGCAGTATCGTCCACCAGTTCGAAACGGCCCCTGACTTGTGGAAACGCCGACCTGGGGCCGTTCTCGTGTCGGAGCTGTGCAGCATGCGGGCAGGATCAACGTGCGTCGACCGGCCACCTCTCTCCTCAGCGCGGCCCCAAGTCCTTGGCCTCGGCGCCGAGAGATCCCCGTCCCGGTGAAGACCACCGGACGACCCATACGGCGACCGACGCCCTTCGTGGGGCCGGGCGGCCATCCGAGCGTGCTCCGTCTCGGTGATCGTTCCCGCCACGAGACGCGGTTGACGGATCAACCAGCCGCCGCCGGTGACGCGGAATCGGCGCCGCCGCAACTCCGAGATGATCTGGTTCTGCTGGCGCAGCAGGTGCCGGACCGCCTGCGGCCCATCGTCATGGCAATCGGGGCGGCCGCTCGGAGCGCGGCCGGTGCCGGTGGCCGGCGGCGCAGCAGACGGATCCGTTGCTCGGTGTCGGCCAACAGGGTGAGCAGCTGGCGCAGGGTGAGCGTGGACAGGGCTTCGTGCTCCGGTGGCATCTGGGCTCGCCTACGCTCGGCGCCGGCGGTGCCGGCCGGCACCACGGCGGTTCCCGGCTCAGGTGCCGGAGCCTGTGGTGCCGTCGTAATCGTAGTCATCGTCGTCTTCCCCGGGCACGGGAAGGGCCTGTTCCCAGGCGTCGGCCGGGTCGGCCTCTTGCGGCTGGTCGGGTGGCAGGGCGGTGCGCCCTGCGTCGTTGGTGTTGCCGGGGTCTTTGGCGTCGACGGTGTCGGGGACGGCGGGTGTGGCTTGTTCGACGGCGTCGGCCTCGGGCACCTCAGCGGTGACCTCCGCGGGCAGGTCATCCCGGTTGGGGGTGTTCGTCGGGGTCATGGGTGCGGGTTCCACCCGTCGTGGTCGACGTCGTCCTGATCGCTGTCACCGTCACCCGTGACGATGGCGGTGGCGGCATGATCGTCGAGCCGCTGATGCAGCTGCTCGTTCTCGTCCTGCAGGTTCAGCACCATGGCGATGCCGGCGAGGTTGAGCCCGTCGCCCAGCAGGGCACCGATGCGGCGTAGCCGGTCCAGGTCATCGGCGCTGTAGCGGCGGGTGCCCCCAGCGGTGCGGTCGGGCTCGAGCAGGCCGCGGGCCTCGTACATGCGCAGTCGCTGGGCGTCCATGCCGGACAGCTCGGCGGCCACCGAGATGCCGTACACCCCGCGGCCGGGTTCGACCGGGCTCACGGGTTCGCCTCGCTGGCTGCGCCGGCCGCGGTCAGCAGCGGCGCGCCGGCGCGGGCCGCGGTCTTCCCCGGTCCGGGCCGGGTGCCCCAGTCACCTGCGGCGGTGTGCGTGACCACCGGGCTGGCCCGGCGCGCGAGCAGCTCCACCGCCACGTGCGGGCGTCCACACCCCGGGCACAGCACCGCCCCCGGTGCGGTGGGGTCGGGGCAGGGCAGTCCGTCGTGGAAGTAGTCCCGGTCATGGCCGTGCCCGTCTTCGACGTGCTGCACGTCGTAGTCGGTCTTCCGCGTCTGGCCGCAGCCGCGGGTGACGGCCAGACGCTTCATCGACACCTCCTTCAGGATCACGTGTTGCTCACCTCCGCTCGAGATTTCTCTGCGTAGCTCTTGCCTCAGTGTCCCACAGGTGCTATATCAAATCTATACGCGTCACCACAGCAAACGTGGCGGCACTGACAGGACTGTTGGAAGGAGTGGATCACCGATGGCACAGATGCTGATGCGCACCGACCCGTTCCGCGAGCTGGACCGGCTCACCCGGCAGATGGTCACCGGCAACGGCACCTTGGCCCACCCGGCGGCGATGCCGATGGACGCCTGGCGCGAGGGGGACAGCTTCGTGGTGGAGTTCGACCTGCCCGGGGTGGACCCGGCCGCGATCGATCTGGACGTGGAGCGCAACGTGGTTACCGTCAAGGCCGAGCGCCCCGCCCGAACCGACACCGGGGAGATGATCGCCGCCGAGCGGGCCCGGGGCACGTTCAGCCGCCAGCTGGTCCTCGGCGACAACCTAGACACCGAGCGCATCGAGGCCGGCTACGACGCCGGCGTGCTCACGCTGCGGATCCCGGTGGCCGAGCAGGCCAAGCCCCGCAAGATCGAGATCTCCACCGGCGACTCGGGCCGTCAGGCGATCAACACCTGACCGATCTCGCAGGTGGTGTCCACGATGGGATCCGTCATGTTCGGCACAACCACGAGCAGCGTCGAACGCGTCCCCGACGCCGGCACCGACGTCGCCGTCGCTGACCCGGCCGTCGAGTCCGCCGTCGAGGAGGAGTTCTGGGCGATGGTCTGTGACGATGCCGAACTGCTGGCCGCCGAGTTCGAGGCGATCATCGCCGCCGCATGGCCCGGTTCCCCCATCCGCATAGCCGGTCGCCGCGCCGACCGTCACCGATGGGGTGCACCGGTGCCGGTCCGGGTGGGCGCCTCGCCCCCGGCTGACCGGTCCGCGCGCCCCGGCGTCGATGGGTGGTGCCGGCAGCGCTCACCCCCGCACGCCGAGTAGTCAGGGCATGGGGCCGGTCACCGGGCCGGCCGGGCGGTCCCGCGATGAATGGTCGACCCAAGAATGAGGAGGAGGTGATCGGGTCAACACTCCTTGTCACCGAGTACCGGGCGGCCGCTGGTTCCGCGCGCCACGTCTGCTCCTTGCAAGGCGCCGCCAGCTGTGGCGTCACGCTCTCACGGCGATCTCGTGACCTCCGGCGCGCCGGACCAGCGGTTGCCACGCCCGGGTCGACAAGCCAGTTCAGGCGGTGCCCCGACTCGCATCGGGGTGCCGCCTGACCGGTGTGCGGTCGGTTTCCGGTTCGGTGACACAGGGGTGTTTGACGCGGCAGCGTGATGACGGCAGTAGATCCGGGTGTGGACCTGTACCGGCTGCTGGAGATCGACCCGGGCGCCAGCAGCGCGGACATCGCGCGGGCCTACCGGCGCCTGGCCCGACGCTGGCACCCGGACGTGGCCACCAGCCCGGGCGCCGCCGACCACTTCGCGGCGATCACAACCGCCTACCGGGTGCTGTCCGACCCAGCCGCCCGCGCCCGCTACGACACCGCCCGCGCCACCACCACGACTGCCACGCTGCCACCGGACCGACCGAGCCGCCGTCGCGGCCCGTCGGTCCGGAACAGCCCCTGGCCGCCGTGGGTCGGCCAGGACACCCCCGCCGGCACTGCGGCAGCGTTCTGGCTGGGTGGACCCAGGTTCTCTCAGGCGTTCTCCGCCGGCACCGATCCGCGCCCATCGGGCGCTGACGCCGGCGTCGAAGGCGAGGTGGAGGTCAGCGTGGAGGAGGCCTACCGCGGCAGCTGCCGCACCCTGACCGTGACCGGTCCCCACGGAAGCACCGTCGTGCCGCTCACCGTCCCACCCGGGGTGGTCACCGGCCAGCTGCTGCGGGTGCCGGTCGACGCCCTGCCCGGCGGGCACAGCGCACCCCCGGTACTCCTGCGGGTGCGGCTGGTTCCTCACGAGCGCTACCGCATCCAGGGCCGGGATGTACACACCGATCTCCCGCTGGCACCGTGGGAGGCCGCGCTCGGCGCGCCGGTGACCCTCCAGACGCCCGCAGGGCAGGTCTGCCTCGACGTGCCGGCCGGCACCTCCACCGGAGCAGTGCTCACCGCCCCCGGGCACGGCCTTCCCAACCCCACCGGACCCGCCGGCGACCTGCACACGCACGTGCGCATCGTCGTCCCCTCTCATCCGAGCGCGAACGAGCGGCGCCTGTTCACCCAGCTCGCCGCCACGTCCACCTTCCACCCCCGCGCGGGGCCTCAGGAGCAGTCCCGGCCCTGACCGACCACACCCGCACCCACCCCCATCAAACACGGCTGGACCGGTCCGCTGACTCCCCGGTGAGTTCCGCACTGGCCGGCACTGGGTCCGACGCCCCTTTCGGCTTTTCCAGAAGGACGTATGCCCGTGATGTCGCACGAGTCCTGCGAGGACACCACCGCTCTACCCGGTGGGTCTCCGATCGCTGAGGAGATCCAACGACTGCGTCAGCAGGTGCACCAGCGCGACGAGCAGCTGGCCAGCCTGCCCGTGATCGAGCAGGCCAAGGGCATGCTGATGCGGGACTTCACGCCCTCGCCGGAGGTGGCGTTCCAGCTGCTGGCCTCCATCGCGAAGGCGACGGAGACCCGGGTGCAGGACGTGGCCGAGCGCCTGGTCCGGCTGCTCACCGGCACGGCGTCCACGCCCACGGCCGAGCGCAGCTACGAGACGGTTGAGGAGCTGCGTCAGGTGCACATCGAGAAGTAACGGCTCACCGCCGAAGTCGTCGGCGGAGCACGGCGGCCCCGCCGGCGGCGGCCGTGCTGCCCCGCGGCCGCAAGTTCGTTCTGGGTAGTTGGCAACTGTCACGACGTGTTGGTTGCCCTGGCAACCGCGCCCGTCGCGCCATTCTGTGGACCGCGACCACCCTGTGGGTGATGATCTCGCCTCCGGCGGGGACAACAGGACTGACGGTTGTGCCGCTACTCCTGCGCTGCGATCGCGCCTCCACCCGGTAGCAGTCACATCGACCTGAAGTGTCCAATCGGCTCACCGTCGACGTCGGTCGCGCGCCTGCCACGACGGCAAATGCGGACACCCGCGCCCGGCCAAGCGCCGGTGCTCGGCACACCGGAGCGCGGCCGTCGGCGTGGCGATGGCTCAGGGGCGGGCCGGACGCGCCGAGGCGACGTCGTCGACGACGTCGATAATGTTGACCAAGTTGGCGATGAGGCTCCCGTACACCGGCCAGTGCAGGCCAGGAAGGTCCAGGGTGGACAGTTCGCGGGTCAGCGCATCGACCCGGTTACGCATCGGGTACACGCTGGCTTCTGGGTTCGCGATGCGTGCGCCGGTCTCGGCCAGCAGGTTCAGCCAGGCCTTGCGGAACCTTGGGTCCCACTGCTGCGCGGACCGCGTCGTCTCGTCCACCGTGCGGGCTATCGAGCGAAGGTAGGCGATGCCGTCCTCGACTCGGTGCAGGATCGACTCGTAGGCTTCGGCGTCACCCGCGTGACGGCTCCAGCGCCTGCGCGGGTTCCACCAGCTGCTCTCGCGGGCGTGCGTGACCAGCTGCCGTGCATGTGCGACGTCATCGTCCATGCCATGAGTGCGTTCGATCCACTCCGCCGACTCCTCCTCACTCCACGATGAGCCCATCTGGGCGGCCATGTCGCGCATCAGGGTGCCCATCTGCCGGTCGATCGCATCAAGTTGCTGTTCGGCGCTGCGGTGCGTCAGGGGCGGAAACAGCACGAGGTTGACCACCACACCGCAGGCGACTCCCAGCGCCGTGTCAATGAGTCGGGACAGCAGCAGCGACTCCTGGTGGGCGATGCCCAAGGTCAGCACGAACAGTGCCGTCGTGGCCACGGTGGTCCCTTCCCGGCGGAGCACCCCCAGCCGGGCCAGCAGCAAGGCCACCAGCAGGGTGAGCGCGAGGGTGGCGACGTTGCGGCCGACGGCCTGCGCCAGCACGAAGGACAGCACGATCCCCAGCCCGGTCGCGGCCACCGACTGAGCACCGCCGGAGACCGTGCGGTACACCGTGGCCTGCACCGTCAGCAGCGCCGACCAGGGCGCCAGGAACGGCGAGGGCAGCGACAGCGTGCGCGCGGCCACCCACCAGGCGGCGGTCGCTGCCACCACCGCCTTGGCGATCTGCATAAGGTCGGTCTGCGTGGCCGGCTGACGCAAGGCGTCACCGAGTCGGGTGAGCGGGGCAACAACGCGTGAGGCAAGGTTCTGCACGTTGACACAATCGCCGAACCGCGTCACCAGTGCACCATGGACTTACGGCGAAGGCGCAAGGATCGCTCAGACAGGTGGGAGCATGCTCGCGTTCACGCTCGGCGGTTCGACATGCTCGCTGGTCAAGGCGTTCACGAACTGCCGGCACACGTGGACCCGCGCGTACTGACGGCGTAGCTGCTCCTCGTGCTCGATCGCAGCATGGAAGAAGGCAGTCATCGGCAGCAGTGGTGACCGCTTGTCGACGGCCGCAGCCAACTCCTGCACGGTGGATGCGTAGACGTGCAGGTAGCGGAAGCGCTCCGTGAACCCCTGCTGCCGGTACCAGGTGAGGGCGGCCGCGTCGTCGCGGGTCCAGGCGGCCAGGTGCTTGGCCCCGCGCTGCCGAGCGAGACCTCGTCCTTCGTCGAGGAGGGCGGTGGCGATGCCACGGCGTCGGTGATCCGGGTGCACGGCGATGGTCTCCACGGTGGCCAGGGGACCATCGATGCTGATGTCCAGGACACCGACGACGCCTTGACCGTCGACGGCCACCAGCTGAGGCCCGTCCAGGGTCGGCTTGCTGGTGAGGACGTCGTCGAAGTAGCTGGTATCCAAGAACCCCAGCACCCGGCACCGAAGCCAACTGTTCTCATCGGTGCCGGCATACGCGCGGACCTTCCATCGGCGCACGGGGACGGACGACATGACACAGAGTGTGGCCCCAACCAACCTCGGCAGCGGGACCGCCTGGCCACAGCCGCGCGAGAAGGCTCGTCCCGTGGACCCCAGCGGCAGTGTCCGCAGAGCGATCCTGCTACGGGGACGGCTTGCGTGGGATGCCCTGCACCGCTGTCGGCGTGGTGGCTGTGCGTGTGGGCTGTCAGGGCTGGAGTCCGGCGGCGGTGTTGAGCGCGTCGAACGCTTCATCGAGGCGATGCTGTCGTCGCC
>DASSKF010000196.1:0-18266 GCA_035690725.1 Segeticoccus sp. | reverse complement strand
TGCTTCCGCGAGCGCACTCGCACGAAACGTGCGAGTGCGCTCGCGGAAGCAGTGTCCGGTCGGGAGGGGTTGGGGCGGGTCCGGTGGGGACGTCAGCGGCGGCGCCGGCGCTCCCGGACCCGGACCGACAGCTCGATGGGCGTGCCGGTGAAGCCGAACTCCTCACGCAGCCGCCGCTCCAGGAAGCGGCGGTAGCCGGCCTCGAGGAAGCCGCTGGCGAACACGACGAACCGCGGCGGCCGGGTGGACGCCTGGGTGGCGAACAGGATCCGCGGCTGCTTGCCGCCCCGGACCGGGTGCGGGTGGGCGGCGACGACCTCACCGAGGAACGCGTTGAGCCGACCGGTCGGGATCCGGCTGTCCCACGACTCCAGGGCGGTCTCGAGGGCGGGCACGAGCCGGTCCAGGTGCCGGCCGGTGCGCGCCGAGACGTTCACCCGCGGCGCCCAGGGCACCTGCACGAGGTCCTTCTCGATCTCCCGCTCGAGGTAGTAGCGCCGCTCCTCGTCGGTCAGGTCCCACTTGTTGTAGGCGATGACGAGCGCGCGGCCGGCGTCGATCACCTGCTGGACGACCCGGACGTCCTGCTCGGTGATGGGGGCGCCGGCGTCGACGAGCACGACGGCGACCTCCGCCTTCTCCAGGGCCGTCTGCGTGCGGAGCGAGGCATAGAAGTCGGCGCCGCGGGCCTGGTGCACCCGGCGCCGGATGCCGGCGGTGTCGACGAACAGCCAGGCCCGGCCGCCGAGCTCGACCAGCTCGTCGACGGGGTCGCGGGTGGTGCCGGCGACGTCGTCGACCACGACCCGGTCACTGCCCGCGAGCTTGTTCAGCAAGCTTGACTTGCCGACGTTGGGACGGCCCAGCAGCGCGACCCGTCGCGGTCCGCCGAGGGCGCCGAGGCCACCGACGGCGGACTGCTCGGGGAGCACCTCGAGCAGGGCGTCGAGGACGTCGCCGCTCCCCCGCCCGTGCAGCGCCGAGACCGGCCAGGGCTGGCCGAGGCCGAGCGACCAGAGCATCGCCGCGTCGCCCTCCGCACGCTGGTCGTCGACCTTGTTGGCGACCAGGACCACCGGCTTACCGGAGCGGCGCAGCAGCTTGACCACCGCCTCGTCGGTGTCGGTCGCGCCGACGGTGGCGTCGACGACGAACATGACCGCGTCGGCGAGCGAGACCGCCACCTCGGCCTGCTCGGCGACCCGCAGGTGGATCCCCTCGGCGTCGACCTCCCAGCCACCGGTGTCGAGCAGGGTGAACCGGCGCCCGGACCACTCCGCCTCGTAGGCGACCCGGTCCCGGGTGACTCCGGGGACGTCCTCGACCACCGCCTCCCGCCGGCCCAGGACGCGGTTCACCAGGGTCGACTTGCCGACGTTGGGGCGGCCCACCACCGCGACGACGGGCAGCGCGGGTGCGCCGGCACCCGCTGCGAGGTCGGCGTCGCCGCGCTCCAGCAGCGCGCGGTCCTCGTCGCTGAGCTCCAGGTCCTCCAAGCCGGCGCGCAGGGCGCGCTCGACCGCGGCGTCGTCGGAGGGTTCGGGTCCGGCCATGTCAGCCATTCTCGACCACCTTGAGCACGGCCTCGATGGACTGCTCGAGGTCGAGGGTGGAGGTGTCGACGGTCACCACTCCCGGTGCGGCCCTGAGGAACTGGGACACCGTCGAGTCGTCCCGGTCGCGACGGCTGACCTGGTCGCGGGTGGCGGCGACGGCGTCCTCCCCCGAGTGCCCGTGCAGCTCCTTGGCCCGACGGGCCAGGCGGGCGTGCTCGTCGGCGAGCAGCAGGACCCGCACGTCGGCATCCGGCGCCACGACGGTGGTGATGTCCCGGCCCTCGGCGACGACACCGGCGCCGTGGCTGGCGGCGTCCTGCATGATCCTCCGCTGCCGGGCGACGAGCTCGGTGCGTACGGCCGGCACCGAGGCCACCTTGGAGACGACCGAGGAGATGCGGGTGGTCCGGATCGGGCCGTCCACCGCCGTCTCGTCCACGTGCACGGACGGCGACCGGGGGTCGGTGCCCATGCGCAGCGGCAGCTCCCGGGCGGCGGCGGCCACGGAGTCGGGGTCGTCGAGGTCGACGCCCTGCTCGAGGCACCACCAGGTCAGCGCGCGGTACATCGCGCCGGTGTCGAGGTAGGCCAGACCCAGGCGGGTGGCCACGGCCCGGGAGACGGTCGACTTGCCCGAGCCGGAGGGGCCGTCGATCGCGATGGTCGCGGGGGTCCGGGAGGTGGTCACCCGGCCGATGCTATCTGCGGCAGCCGCGCGCTCGCGCAGCCGGAGGTCACCCCGGAGCGTGCACCCGCCAGCCCTTCGCGGTGAGCACCGCCTGCAGGCGCTCGACGACGGCCGGCAGCACCGCGATCTCGGCGAGGCCGACCGGCTGGCCGATGCCGTGCTCGAGGTGCAGGTCCTCGAGGTTGATGCCCGCCTCGCCCATGTCCTGGAACAGCCGACCGAGCGACCCCGGCTCGTCCGGGACGATGACGACGACCGTGCCGTAGGCGGTCGGCGCCGCCCCGTGCTTGCCCGGGATGCGGGCGTGGCCGGCGTTGCCGTGCGCGACCGCTCTGGCCAGCACGCCTCGGGGCGTGCCGGCCCCGGACTCGTCGAGCAGGTTCCGCAGAGCGGCACGCACCTCCTCGAGGTCGTCCGCCAGGGCGTCGAGCACCGGCAGCAGGGAGGCCGCGTTGCCGGTGAGGATCTGGGTCCACAGCAGCGGGTCGCTGGCCGCGATCCGGGTGACGTCGCGGATTCCCTGACCGGACAGGGACACCGCGGGCTCGGGCAGCTCCCGCAACCGGCCGGCGACGAGGCTGGCGGCGACCTGCGGAGTGTGCGACACGACCGCCACCGCCCGGTCGTGCTCGGCCGGAGTCATGACCACCGGCGCGGCGCCGGCCAGGGTCGCGACGTTCCGCACCAACGCGATGGCGGTGTCGTCGGTCTCGGGGCCGGGGCAGACGACCCAGCTGCGCCCCGCGAACAGGTCGGCCTGGGCTGCGACGGCGCCGGAGCGCTCGCGGCCGGCCATCGGGTGCGAGCCGACGTAGCGCCGCAGCTGGCCGGTGCGCCGGCGGCCGACGAGCGCCGTCACGGCGTCGAGGACGGACTCCTTGACCGACGCGACGTCGGTGACCACCGTGTCGGGCCACCGGGTCAGCGCCTGCGCCACCACGGCGGCGGCCACGTCGGGCGGCGCCGCCACGACGACGAGGTCGGAAGGTGGGTCGTCGGTCGTGCCCAGTTCCCCGGCACCGAGGTCCCGGGCGAGGGCTGCCGCGGTCGGTGAGGGGTCCTCCAGCACGACCCTGGTCCCGCCGCGGGACAGGGCCAGCCCGAGGCTGGTGCCGATCAGGCCCGCCCCGATGATGCGCACCACCGCCGGCGCGGCGCCCGGCCGCTGGGCAGCGCCCGCCCCGTTCACTGTGCCAGGTCGCGGCGCAGCGAGACCGCCCCCCGCAGGTAGACGTGGGTGACCTGGTCGCGCGCGAGCGGTGTGGTCACGTGCGCCATGATCCGAACTACTCGCGGCATCGCGCCGGTCACGTCCATCTCCTGGGTGCACATGAGCGGCACGTCGCCCATGCCGAGCTCCCGTGCCGCGACGGCAGGGAACTCGCTGTGCAGGTCCGGCGTCACGGTGAACCACACGGAGATGAGGTCCTCGACCTCCACGCCGTTGGCCTCCAGCACCTGGCCGAGCAGCTCCCGGGTGGAGGCCAGCAGGTGCTCGCGCTCGTCGACGTCGAGCTGGATCGCGCCGCGGATCGCCCGCACCGCCGGCTGCCCGGGCGTCACAGGGTTGTCGCTGCGAGCTCCTCGGCGCTCCGGGCCTCGCTGCGCTCGTTTCCTCACGCTGGGGGTACCTCCCTCTGGGGGCGCGTCGCTCACAGGCCCGCCGCCTTGTAGAGCGCACCGACCTCGCGCCGGTTCAGCGGCCGCATCCGGCCGGGTTTGAGGTCGCCGAGGCGGACCGGTCCCACGTCGGTGCGCACCAGCCGGCTGACCGGGTGCCCGACGGACTCGAGCAGGCGGCGGACGACGTGCTTGCGGCCCTCGTGCAGCACCACCTCCACGAGCGCCTTGCCGGGCTGGGAGTCGACGACGCGGAACGAGTCGACCTGCACCGGGCCGTCTTCGAGCTCCACCCCGCCACGCAGCCTGCGTCCGAGGTCCTTGGGGATCGGCCCGGGCACCTGGGCGACATAGGTCTTGGTCACGCCGTATGCCGGGTGCTGCAGGCGGTGCGCGAGGTCACCGTCGTTGGTGAGCAGGAGCAGCCCCTCGGTGTCGGCGTCCAGCCGGCCCACGTGGAACAGCCGCTCGCGCCGGCCCCCCACGTAGTCGCCGATCGAGGGGCGGCCCATGTCGTCGCTCATCGTCGAGACCACGCCCTGCGGCTTGTTGAAGGCGAGGTAGGTGCGGCTGTCGTCGAGCTGGACCCGGGTGCCGTCGACGTGCACGGTCTGCCGGGCGGGGTCCACCCGCACCCCGAGCTCGGTGACCACGTGGCCGTCGACGCTCACCCGTCCCTCGGTCATCAGCCGCTCGCAGGCACGCCGGCTGCCGACGCCCGCCGTGGCGAGCAGCTTCTGCAGCCGGACGCCGTCGGGGTCGTGCACGTCCACCTGCTGCTTGCGGGCGCGGCCGCTCATCGGGCTCCCTCCTCGTCCAGGGCGTCGAGTTCCGGCAGGTACGGCGCGAGCGCCGGCAGCTCGGACAGGTCGGACAGCCCGAGCCGCTGCAGGAAGTAGGTGGTCGTCCCGTAGAGCGTGGCCCCGCTCTCCTCGTCCTGACCGACCTCCTCGATCAGCCCGCGGGTCAGCAGGGTCCGCACGACACCGTCGACGTTGACGCCGCGTACCGCGCTCACCCGCGACCGGGACACCGGCTGGCGGTAGGCCACCACCGCCAGCGTCTCCAGGGACGCCTGCGTCAGCTTGGCCTGCTGCCCGTCGAGGAGGAACCTCTCGACGACGGGCGCGTACTCGGGCCGGCTGTAGACCCGCCAGCCGCCGGCGACGTGCCGCACGGTGAACCCGCGCTCGTGCTCCTCGCACTCCCCGGCGAGCGCCGTGAGGTGCCCGGTCACCTCGTCGACCGGCAGCTCGAGCACCGTGGCCAGGGCGACCTCGTCGACCGGCTCGTCGACGACCATGAGCACCGCCTCGATGGCACTGCGGGCACCGCCCGGGACGGCCGAGACGTCGAAGGTCTCCTCGCCCTCGCCGGCCGCCTCCGGCTCGACGCGCTCGTCCGGCTCCTGCTCGCTCACCCGTCCTCGCTTCGCTGGTCGTCGTCGGTCCGGTCGTCCTCGTCGAACTCGTCCCCGACGTCCACGTCCCCCTCGTCGACGCCGGTCCACTGCACGGTCAGCTCCGCGAGGGCCTCCTCCTGCTCGAACGCGATCGCCGACTCCCGGTAGAGCTCCAGCAGGGCCAGGAAGCGGGCGACGATCACCAGGCTCCCGTCGGCGCCGGCGACCAGCTCGCGGAAGGAGCAGCGCCGGGCGCTGCGGAGCCGGTCGACCACGATCGCGGCCTGCTCGCGCACGCTGACCTGCGGGGCGTGCAGGTGCTCCACACCGACCGTCGGCACCGGCTTGGGGGTGAGCGCCCGGGCGGCGACCATGGCGAGCTGCTCCGGCGTCACGCCCATCACCAGCTCGGGCAGCAGTCCGGCGAAGCGCTCCTCGAGTCCGGCCTGCCGGGGGGTCATCCGTCCCGCCGTGGCCATCCGCTCGGCGAACGCGTCGGCCACGTGCTTGAACGCGCGGTACTGCAGCAGCCGGGCGAACAGCAGGTCCCGCGCCTCGATCAGCGCGAGGTCCTCCTCGTCGTCGGTGCTCAGCTGCGGCAGCAGTCGGGCGGACTTGAGGTCGAGCAGTGTCGCCGCGACGAGCAGGAACTCCGAGGCCTGGGAGAGGTCCCAGTCGGCGTCGGCCGCCTGCGCCGCCCGGATGTGGGCGATGAACTCGTCGGTGACCTTCGCGAGCGCGATCTCGGTGATGTCCAGCTTGTGCTTGGAGATGAGGCCGAGCAGCAGGTCGAACGGGCCCGAGAAGACGTCGAGGTGCACCTCGAACGGTGCCGGGGCTCCCCGCCGGGTGATGACGCCACCGGGGGTCGCCGGCGCCCCGGCGCCCGGCGGCGCCTCCGCGGGGTCCACCGGGTCAACGGCATCGAGGGAGTCGGCGACCGGGTGCAGCTCGGTGGCGTCGGGGGCCACGGACCGTCGTCCGTCCCGGCTCAGGCCGCGGCGCCGCGGGCGACCAGCTCACGGGCGAGCTGGCGGTAGGCCTCGGCGGCGCCGTGCGTGGACGCGTACGACGTGATCGGCTCGGCCGCCAGGGTGGCGTCCGGGAACTTCACCGTCCGGCTGATCACCGTGTGGAACACGCGGTCGCCGAAGTGGTCGACCACGCTGCGGACGACCTCCTTGCTGTGCAGCGTCCGTCCGTCGTACATGGTGGCGAGGATGCCGTCCATCTGCAGGCGCGGGTTGAGCCGGTCGGTGATCTTGTCGATCGTGTCGATGAGCAGGGCCACGCCGCGCATGGCGAAGAACTCGCACTCCAGCGGGATGACGACACCGTGCGCCGCGGTGAGGGCGTTGACCGTCAGCAGCCCCAGCGAAGGCTGGCAGTCGATGAGGATGACGTCGTAGTCGTCGAGCACCGGCCGCAGCACCCGGGCCAGGATCTGCTCGCGGGCCACCTCGCCGACCAGCTGCACCTCGGCCGCCGACAGGTCGATGTTGGCGGGCACGAGGTCGAGGTTCTCCGTGCGGGTGGGCTGCACGATGTCCCGGATGTCGTGGTCCCGCTCGACGAGCAGGTCGTAGATCGTGGTGTCGAGCTCGTGGGTGCGCACGCCCAGCCCGACCGACAGCGCCCCCTGGGGGTCGAAGTCGACCAGGAGCACCTTGCGGCCGTACTCGGCCAGCGCCGCGCCCAGGTTGATCGTCGTCGTGGTCTTGCCGACGCCGCCCTTCTGGTTGCACATCGCGATGACGCGGGCGGGCCCGTGGCCGCGCAGCGGGGGCGGCTCGGGGAAGTCGGGCAGCTGGCGACCGGTGGGACCGGCCTGGCCCTGCGCCGCGGTCTCGGTGCCGGGCAGCCGGGCGTGGCCCGAGGAGTGCCGCTCGTCCTCCGCGGTGGTGGTCTCGGAACTGACGGGCTGAGTCACACCAGCGCCTCCCTCACGTCGGTCAGGCCTCTCGCCGATCGGGTCCGACCCTAACCGTGGCCCGCGCACCCCATCAAGGCGGCCCTCGTCCGGTCCCACCCGGCGGTCACCCGGCGCGCGCCGCGCGTCAGCGCGCCCGCGGGTGCGCCTGCGCGAACACCTCGCGCAGCTGCTGCACCGTGACGAGCGTGTAGATCTGGGTGGTGGTCACCGACGCGTGCCCCAGCAGCTCCTGGACCACCCGGACGTCGGCGCCTCCGTCCAGCAGGTGGGTCGCGAACGAGTGGCGCAGGGTGTGCGGGCTCACGTGCTCGGACAGGCCGGCCCGGTCGGCCGCCTGCCGGATCACCGTCCACGCGCTCTGCCGGCTCAGCCGGCCCCCGCGCTGGTTCAGGAACAGCGCCGGGGTCCCCCTGCCCCGGGGGGCGAACACCGGCCGGGCCCGCACGAGGTAGGACGCCACGGCGTCCCGGGCGAAGCGGCCGAGGGGCACCACCCGCTCCTTGTCGCCCTTGCCGTGCAGCCGGACCAGGCTGTCCTCGCCGGCGTGCAGGGCGGCGTCGATGTCGTCCACGTCGAGGCCCACCGCCTCGCTGACCCGGGCACCGACGGCGTAGAGCAGCTCGAGCAGGGCCCGGTCGCGCAGCGACGCCGGGGTGTCGCCCACCGAGGCCGCCTCGAGCAGCCGCTCCACCTGCTCGACGCTGATCGCCTTGGGCAGCCGGCGTACCGGCCTGGTCGGGCTGACGCCGCCGGCGGGGTCCGCCGCGGTCTCGCCCTCCCGTACGAGGAACCGGTGCAGCCCCCGAGCGGCGACGAGCGTCCGCGTGGCCGAGGCCGCGGCCAGTGGCGCGTGCTCCATGCCCCCCTCCCGCAGGGAGACGAGGAAGTCCGCCACGTCGCCCTCGGCGACCCCGTCGGGGTCGGTGATCCCCCGCGCGGCGAGGAACTCCCGGTAGCGCCCCAGGTCCCGACGGTACGCCGCCAGGGTGTGCGCGGAGGCGCCGCGCTCGACGCGCAGGTGGTCCAGCCATCCCGTGATCGCGGCGTCCAGCGGCGTCCGCGTCGCCGCTGCCGGCGTCGTGCTCCTCAGCATGCTGCTCATCGTCTGTCCATCATGGTCGACATGAGCCTGTACGCCGTGACGCCCGCCCGCCGTGTCCGCCAGGTCACCGCGGACCTCCTCGCGCTCGGGTGGGTGGTCGCCTGGGTGCTGGTCGGCCGGTCGGTGCACGCGTCGGTGCTGCAGCTGCAGGGACCGGCCCACCGGCTCGAGCGCGCCGGGACCCGCTTCCACGACGGGATGAGCGGGGCGAGCGAGAGTCTCGGCCGGCTCCCGGTGGTCGGCGAGCGGCTGGGCTCGGCGCTGCACGAGACGGCCGCGAGCGGGACCTCCCTCGCCGATGCCGGCCAGCAGCTGTCCGACGAGGTGGCGCAGCTGGCCCTGCTGCTCGGGCTGGTCACGGCGCTCGTGCCGATCGTGGTCGTGACCCTCCCGTGGCTGTGGACCCGACTGCGGTTCGTCCGGCGCGCAGCGGGCGCCGCACGGGACCTGCGGGCGGGCACCGGCCCGGAGCTGTTCGCGCTGCGCGCCCTCACCCGGCAGCCGGTGGCCCGGCTGCGGAAGGTCGCACCCGACCCGGTCGCCGCGTGGCGGCGTGGCGACCCGGAGGCTGTCCGGGCGCTGGCCGACCTGGAGCTGGCCGACCTCGGCGTGGTCACCCCAGCACGTCGGCCAGGCTGACCCACTCCAGGTCGTGCGCCTCTGCGACCGGCCGGGAGACGACGGCGCCGTCGTGGACGTTGAGGCCGCGCGCCAGTGCCGGGTCGGCGCGCAGCGCCTCCCGCCAGCCGCGGGAGGCGAGCTGCACGGCATACGGCAGCGTCACGTTCGTCAGCGCGTAGGTGGAGGTGTGCGGTACGGCGCCCGGCATGTTGGCGACGCAGTAGAAGACGCTGTCGTGCACCGGGTAGGTGGGCTCGGCGTGGGTGGTGGGGTGGGAGTCCTCGAAGCAGCCGCCCTGGTCGATGGCGATGTCCACGAGGACGCTGCCGGGCCGCATCCGGGACACCTGCTCGTTGCTGACGAGGCGCGGCGCCCGCGCCCCGGGCACCAGGACGGCACCGATGACGAGGTCGGCGTCGGCGATGGCCCGCTCCACCTCGTAGGCGTTGGAGGCGACGGTCTGCAGGTGCCCCTGGTAGATCGCGTCGGCCCGGCGCAGCTTGCTGACGTCCTTGTCGAGCAGCAGCACCTCGGCCTGCATGCCGAGCGCGATGGCCGCGGCGTTCATGCCGGACACCCCGGCGCCGAGCACGACCACCTTCGCCGCGTAGACGCCGGAGACGCCGCCCAGCAGAATGCCGCGCCCGCCGTCGGCGCGCAGCAGCGCCGCGGCACCGACCTGGGGGGCGAGCCGGCCGGCGACCTCGCTCATCGGTGCCAGCAGCGGCAGCGAGTGGTCGGCGAGCTCGACCGTCTCGTAGGCGATCGCGGTGACCCCGCGCTCGGCCAGCTCGCGGGTCAGCCGCTCGTCGGCGGCCAGGTGCAGGTAGGTGAACAGCAGCTGACCCGAGCGCATCCGGTCGTACTCCTCGGCCACCGGCTCCTTCACCTTGAGCACCAGCTCGGCCCCGGCCCAGACCTCGTCGGCGCTGCCGGCGAGCTGTGCGCCCGCAGCGGCGTAGTCGTCGTCGGCGATGGCCGAGCCCACCCCCGCCCCGGTCTCGACGGCGACGGTGTGGCCGTCACTGACCAGCTCGTGCACGCCCGCCGGCGTGATGGCCACCCGGAACTCGCCCGGCTTCACCTCTCTCGGGACACCGATCCTCACCTGCCGGAGTCTAGGGGCCGCACCCGGTAGCCTTGGGAGGAATGTCGGGGGGTTTCACGAACAGGAGGACGAGCACTGAGCAGGTCACGCCTCACCGTTGTCATCGTGTTGGTGCTCGGGGCCGCCTACGTCACCGCTGACATCCTGCTCCAGGGGCCGCTGCGCGACCTCGACCACTGGCTCTACGGGCGCCTGCTGCTCGTCGACGACCGCAACGCGCGGTGGTGGACCTCCCGCTTCCTCGCCGAGGCCGGCAACGAGTTCATCCTGCTGCCGCTCCTCGGCGTCGCCACGCTGTTCGCGAGCTGGCGGACCTGGTCGATCCGGCCGATGGTGATCAGCTTCGTCAGCGGCGCCGGCATCGGCATCCTCATCCCCGGGCTGAAGATCCTCACCGGACGCACCAAACCGCTCGCGCACGGCCACGACAGCATCTTCGCCGGGGGGACGACGTATCCCTCCGGGCACGTCGTCAACTCGATCGTGCTCACGGCGCTCATCCTCGAGTTCGCGGTCGTCGCGTGGCCGACCCTGCAGCGCTGGCTGACGGTGCGGGTGCGGCGTTGGATGGTGGTGGTGAGCACGACCTGCGCGGGCCTGGGCACGCTGGGCCTGAGCTACCACTGGTTCACCGACGTGCTGACCAGCTGGCTGATCGGGGCCGCCATGCTGCTGGTGCTGCTCGGGCTCGACGTCTTCGCGCCCCTGCACGCAACCCTGCGGGCCCAGGACGCCGAGCCCGACCAGGTCCCGCGCCGGCAGCAGCAGGAGGCACCGGCTCCCGGCGGCCCGCCGCGTCAGTCCGCGCGCTCGGACGCCTGAGCCGACGCCCGCACCACCGGGTGCAGGTCCGCCGGGTCCGCCGGGCACCACGTGCCGGCGTCGGCCGGCACCTGCTCACCGCTGCGGATGTCCTTGACCTCCCCCGACGTGCCGTCGTCGCCAGCGGGGAACCAGACGAACGGGATGCCCCGCCGCTCGGCGAAGCGGATCTGCTTGCCCAGCTTGGCTGCCGTCGGCGACACCTCGGTGGCGACGCCCCTGGCGCGCAGCGCGGCGGCGACCCGCATGCTGTCGCCCCGGTGCTCCTCGTCCAGGACCGCCACGAGGACGGTCGTGGGGGTCGTCCGCGACACCGTGACGGCGCCGTCGGCGATGAGCTTGCCGAGCAGCCGGGACACCCCGATCGAGATGCCGACGCCGGGGTAGGTGTGCTTGCCGTCGCTGGCGAGGGCGTCGTAGCGACCACCGGAGCAGATGGACCCGAAGTCCTCGGCCCCGACCAGCTGGGTCTCGTAGACGGTGCCGGTGTAGTAGTCCAGGCCGCGGGCGATGCGCAGGTCGGCCACGAGCAGCCCCGGCGCCAGCTCGCCCGCGGCGTCCACGACGGCCTTGAGCTGGGCCAGCCCCTCCTCAAGGGTCGGGTGCTCGACCCCGAGGGCACGGACCCGGTCCACGAACGAGCTGTCCGGGGTGCGGATCTCGGCCAGGGCCAGGCAGGTGTCCGCCTGCTCCGTGGTCGCCCCCGCCTCGACCAGCAGCTCGCGCACCGCGTCGGGGCCGATCTTGTCCAGCTTGTCCACGATCCGCAGGACGGACGTGACGTCGTCGAGGCCCAGGCCCCGGTAGAGCCCCTCGGGGATCTTGCGGTTGTTGACCTGGACCCGGAACTCGCCCACGGGGAGCCGGCGAAAGGCGTCGGCGACGACGAGCGGGAGCTCGACCTCGTAGTGGAACGGCAGCTCCCCGACGTCGATGATGTCGATGTCGGCCTGGGTGAACTCGCGGTAGCGCCCGGCCTGGGGCCGCTCCCCCCGCCAGACCCGCTGGATCTGGTAGCGACGGAACGGGAACTGCAACTTGCCGGCGTGCTCGAGCACGTAGCGGGCCAGCGGCACCGTGAGGTCGAAGTGCAGGCCGAGCCGGCCCTCGCGGGAGGCGGAGCCGTCCTGCCCGCCCTCGTCGGCGAGCCGGTGGATCGCGTAGATCTCCTTGTCGGCGTCCTCGCCCTGGTCCGACAGCCGGTCGACCGGCTCCACGGCGCGCGTCTCGATCGAGACGAAGCCGTGCTGCTCGAACGTCTGCCGGATGGTGTCGAGGACGTGCTGCTCGATGATCCGCTCGGCGGGCAGGAACTCGGGGAACCCGCTGATCGGCCGGACCTTCTCGCTCATGCCTGGAGTCCTTGCAGGTAGGGGTTCGTCGTGCGCTCGCGCTGCAGTGTGGTGGCCGGCCCGTGCCCGGGCAGCACGAGGGTGCTGTCGGCCATCGGGAGGACCACCTCGCGCAGCGAGCGCCGCATCGCGGCGTCGTCGCCGCCGGGCAGGTCGGTGCGGCCGATGGACCCGGCGAACAGGACGTCGCCGCTGACCAGGCTGCGGTCCAGGCCCTCGGTCTCCGGGCTCTGGGTCACGGTCGTCGGCACCCCGTCCAGCTCGAACACCACCGACCCCTCGGTGTGGCCCGGAGCGTGCCGGACCCCGAAGCCCAGCCCGGCCAGCTCGACCCGGTCGCCGTCGTGCAGGTCCACGACGTCCTCCGGCTCCCGCCAGGTGGCGGTGCGGTTGAACTGCTGCTCGAGCATGGCGACGAGGCCGGGGTCGAGCGTGGACAGCGGGTCCTTCAGCCGGTAGCGGTCGTCGGCGTGCAGGTAGGCGGCGAGGGTGCCGCCGCACACGGGCGTGACGGCATACACGTGGTCGATGTGCCCGTGGGTGAGCAGCACCGCGACCGGCTTGAGATCGTGCTCGGCCAGCACCTCCTGCAGCTGGTCCTCGACACCGATGCCCGGGTCGACGACGACGCACTCCTGGCCCGGGGCGGGTCCGAGGACGTAGCAGTTGGTGCCGAAGGCGGCGGCCGGGAATCCGAGGGCGAACACGGCTGCGAGCCTAACGGGGACCGGTCTGTGACCGGCTCGTGACCTCGGGGCGCTGCCTGCGCGGACGCGCATGCCTACACTGCACGGTGGCCGTCCGCCCGCCACCGATCGACCACCCGGATCGACCCGCCCGGATCGACCAGCCCAGATCGACCCGCCCAGATCGACCAGCCCAGGAGCCGCCCCGATGAGTGACGCCCGCCGCCTGCCCGCTCGCGCCGGCCGGCTGGCGCTGGTGGCTGCGCTCGCGTCGGCCACGATCGGGCTCGCCGGCTGCGGCGGCGGCGCCGAGGCCAACGCCAACGGCTGCACCCCGCCCCCCGACACGCCGAGCGCCGCGCAGAGCTTCGCGTCCGCTCCCCCGGCCTCCGACGCCCAGGACTCGCGGTGGACCGCCACCATCACGACGAACTGCGGCGATCTCACCGTGGAGCTGTACGGCGACAAGGCCCCGCAGACGGTGTCCTCGTTCCTGCAGCTCGCCAAGGACGACTACTGGCAGGACAGCCCGTGCCACCGGCTCACCACGCAGGGCATCTACGTGCTCCAGTGCGGCGACCCGACGGGCACCGGGACCGGGACACCCGGCTACAGCTTCGGGATCGAGAACGCCCCGCCCGACGGCGACTACCCGCCCGGGACGCTGGCGATGGCCCGCTCGATGGACCCCGACAGCAACGGTGGCCAGTTCTTCGTCGTCTACCGGGACACCCACCTGCCGGTCGCCGGAGGGGGCTACAGCATCTTCGGTCGGGTGACCGAGGGGATGGACATCGTGCACACCATCGCCAAGGCTGGGGTGGCGCAGGACGCGCCGCGGCCCGGCGACGGGGCACCGAAGCAGCCCGTCAGCATCCTGTCCGTCAGCGTCCAGAAGGCCCAGCAGAAGGGGTGACCCGTGTCCGACCAGCCTGAGCAGTCGCCACCGCGGCCCAGTCCTGCCGCCATGCCGGCTCGCCCGCGCCCAGGCGTCGTGCCGGCACCCTCCGCTCCCCCGCCGGGCGCCTCGACCGCGCCGGCCACCGACGGGAGCCGGTGGGGGCGCGTCGGTGCGGACGGCACCGTCTTCGTCCGCACCGGGGACGGTGAGCGGGCCGTCGGCTCCTACCCCGGCGCCTCCGACGAGGAGGCGCTCGCGCTGTTCGCCCGCAAGTACGACGACCTGCACGCGACGGTCGAGCTCCTGCTGCAGCGGGTCACCCAGACCGACCTGTCCGCCCAGGAGGCGCAGGCGGCGCTGAAGGCGCTGCGCGAGCACACCGCCGAGCCCGCCGTCATCGGCGACCTCGAGGCGCTGGCCGCGAAGGTGGAGCAGGTCGAGCAGGCGATCGCCGGCCGGCGCAAGGTCGAGGACGAGCACCGCGCCGAGGCCCGCGCCGAGAGCCTGGCCCGCCGCGAGGAGGTCGTCGCCGAGGCGGAGCGCGTCGCCGGGCAGCGCCCGGAGAAGGTGCAGTGGAAAGCGAGCGGTGCCCGGATGCGCGCCCTGCTCGAGGAGTGGAAGACGCAGCAGCGCTCCGGCGCCCGGCTGGACAAGCCCACCGAGAACGCCCTGTGGCAGCGGTTCAGCGCCGCCCGCAACCGGTTCGACAAGGCGCGTCGGGCCTGGTTCTCCGAGCTGGAGGAACAGCACACCGAGGCCAAGGCGACCAAGGAGCGGCTCGTCAAGGAGGCCGAGGCCCTGGCGACGAGCAAGGACTGGGGGCCGACGGCCACGGCATACAAGAAGCTGATGGACCGTTGGCGCGCCGCGGGGCGGGCCGCCCGGGCCGACGACGACGCGCTGTGGGCCCGGTTCAAGGCCGCCCAGGACACGTTCTTCGCGGCCAAGGACGAGGTCAACGCCGTCCAGCAGAAGGAGTTCGAGGCCAACCTCGCGGTCAAGGAGGAGCTGCTCGCCGAGGCGCAGGGGATCCTGCCGGTCACCGACCTCGAGGCGGCCAAGTCCGCGCTGCGGGGCATCCAGGATCGCTGGGACGCCGCGGGCAAGGTGCCGCGCAAGGACATCGACCGCATGGAGAAGGGTATGCGCCGCGTCGAGCAGGCGGTGCGCGAGGCGGACGAGAAGCGCTGGCGCAGCAGCAATCCCGAGGCAGCCGCCCGGGCGCAGTCGCTGGTCGACCAGCTCGAGGGCCAGGTGGCCGGGATGCGGGACGACCTCGCGCGGGCCGAGGCCTCCGGTGACGAACGGACAATCGCCTCCGCCCGGTCGGCGCTCGAGGCGCGCGAGCAGTGGCTCGCCCAGGCGCGGGCCGGCGTGGAGGAGTTCGGCAGCTGACCATGACGACGACCAGCGAACGCACCGAGCCGGGCCGCCTCCCGAGCGGCACCGAGGCGGCCGAGGGGCTGTGCGCCTACGTCGACGCCTCCCCGTCCCCCTTCCACGCGGTGGCCGAGGCGGCCCGCCTCCTGCGCGAGCGCGGCTTCACCGAGCTCGACGAGACGCAGGCCTGGCCGGCCGAGCCCGGTCGGCACTACGTCCTGCGCGGGGGCTCCCTGGTCGCGTGGAGCACGGAGCACGCCGACGGGCCCGCGTCACCGTTCCGGGTGGTCGGCGCGCACACCGACAGCCCGAACCTGCGGATCAAGCCGCAGCCCGACGTCACCCGCGCCGGCTGGCAGCTGCTCGGCGTCGAGGTCTACGGCGGGCCGCTGCTGTCCTCGTGGCTGGACCGCGACCTCGGGCTGTCCGGGCGGGTGGCCGTCCGCGGCGCTGACGGGACGCCCGAGCCGCGCCTGGTCACCGTCGACGAACCGGTCCTGCGGGTGGCCCAGCTGGCCATCCACCTCGACCGTGACGTCAACACCGAGGGGGTCAAGCTCAACCCGCAGCAGCACCTGTCCCCGCTGTGGGGGGTGGGCACCGCACCCTCGGACTTCACCGGGTGGCTCGCCGAGCGCGCCGGCTGTGCGGCGGACGAGGTCCTCGGGTGGGACCTGATGACGCACGACCTGACCCCGTCCCGGCTCATCGGGCGGGACCGGGACCTGGTCGCAGCGCCGCGGCTGGACAACCTGGCAACGAGCTACGCCGGCGTCCGCGCCCTCGTCACCGCGATCGAGCAGGCGCCGGCGGAACCGTGCACGCAGGTGCTGGTGCTGTTCGACCACGAGGAGGTCGGCAGCATGTCCGAGCGCGGCGCGTTCTCCACCCTGCTGCCCGTCGTGCTGGAGCGCGTCGTGGCCAGCCGCGGCGGCGGCCGGGAGGACTACCTCCGGGCGCTGGCCGGCACGATCATCGCCTCCGGTGACATGGCGCACGCGACTCACCCCAACTACGCCGAGCGGCACGAGCCGCAGCACCAGGTCGCCATGAACGGCGGGCCGGTCCTGAAGGTGAACACCAAGCTGCGCTACGCGACCGACGCGATGGGCGCGGCCGCGTTCGTCACCGCCTGCGGGCAGGCCGGGGTGCCGGTGCAGAAGTTCGTGGTGCGCTCCGACCTGCCCTGCGGCTCGACGGTCGGTCCGATGACCGCCGCGCTCACCGGTGCCACGACCGTCGACTTCGGCGCCCCGCTGCTGTCGATGCACTCCTGTCGCGAGCTCGCCGGCGCTGCCGACCAGCCGATGTATGCCGCGGCGCTCGCGGCGTTCCTCTCCCCCGCCTGAGGGGTCAGCCCGCGTGCTGCTGGGACTGTTGCGGGTCCTGCCGGCGGGTGTTCTTGCCGCCGGTCATCCGGTAGACGTCGAAGACGCCGTCGATCTTGCGGACCGCCTTCATGACGTGGTCCAGGTGCCCCGGGTCGCCCATCTCGAAGGTGAAGCGGGAGACCGCCACCCGGTCCCGCGAGGTCTGCACGCTGGCCGACAGGATGTTCACGTGCTGGTCGGACAGCACGCGGGTGACGTCGGACAGCAGCCGGCTGCGGTCCAGCGCCTCCACCTGCAGCTGCACGAGGAAGACCGACTCCGACGACGGCGCCCAGGCGACCTCGATGAGCCGCTCGGGCTGGTTCGACAGCTGGTCGACGTTGCTGCAGTCGGCGCGGTGCACGGACACGCCCTTACCGGTCGTGACGAAGCCGATGATCGGGTCTCCGGGGACCGGCGTGCAGCAGCGGGCCAGCTTGACCCACACGTCGTCGGTGCCGACCACGGTGACGCCCGGGTCGTGGGCGCGCCGGCGCAGCGCCCGGGGCGTGGTGGCCTCGGCGATGTCCTCGCTGGTGCTCTCCTCGCCGCCGAGCGAGCTGACGAGCCGGCCGACGATGTGCTGGGCCGAGACGTGCCCCTCGCCGACGGCGGCGTAGAGCGCGTCGATGCCGTTGTAGCGCAGCTCCCCCGCCAGCGCGGTGAGGGACTCGACCGACATGAGCCGCTGCAGGGGAAGGCCCTGCTTGCGCATCGCCTTGGCGATCTGCTCCTTGCCCGTCTCGATCGCCTCCTCGCGGCGCTCCTTGGAGAACCACTGGCGGATCTTGTTGCGCGCCCGCGGGCTCTTGACGAAGGTCAGCCAGTCGCGGCTGGGGCCGGCACCGTCGGCCTTGGAGGTGAGGATCTCGACGACGTCGCCGTTCTGCAGCGCGCTCTCCAGCGGGACCAGCCGGCCGTTGACCCGGCCCCCGATGCAGTGGTGTCCGACCTCGGTGTGCACCGCGTAGGCGAAGTCGACCGGGGTCGACCCGGCGGGCAGCCCCATCACCTGCCCCTGGGGCGTGAAGACGTAGACCTCACGGGCGTTGATCTCGAAGCGCAGCGACTCCAGGAACTCCCCCGGGTCGGCGGTCTCGCGCTGCCACTCCAGCAGCTGGCGCAGCCAGCCCATGTCGTTGACCGGTCCGGCCTCGCCGTCGGCGGTGCCCTCGCCCCGGCCCCGGTCCACCGGGGTGCCGGAGGCGTCCTCCTTGTACTTCCAGTGGGCAGCGACGCCGTACTCGGCGCGGCGGTGCATCTGGTGGGTGCGGATCTGGATCTCGACCGGCTTGCCCTCGGGGCCGATGACCGTCGTGTGCAACGACTGGTACATGTTGAACTTCGGCATCGCGATGTAGTCCTTGAACCGCCCGGGCAGGGGGTTCCACCGCGCGTGCAGCGCACCGAGGGCCGCGTAGCAGTCGCGCACCGAGTCGACGAGGACGCGTACCGCGACGAGGTCGTAGATGTCCTCGAAGTCGCGGCCGCGCACGATCATCTTCTGGTACACGGAGTAGTAGTGCTTGGGCCGGCCGGTGACCGTGGCCTTGATCTTGGCGGCCTTGAGGTCCTCGCTGACCTGCTCGCGGACTCCCGACAAGAACTCCTCGCGGGCGGGGGCGCGCTCGGCCACGAGCCGGACGATCTCGTCATACACCTTCGGGTGCAGGGTCGCGAAGGACAGGTCCTCCAGCTCCCACTTGATCGTGTTCATGCCCAGCC
>DASSKF010000195.1:0-3146 GCA_035690725.1 Segeticoccus sp. | reverse complement strand
CCGAAGATCACCTCGCAGTCCTTGGTCACATCGAAGGTCGACTGGTGGCAGGGGCACAGCAGGTGGTGCGTGGTCTGCTCGTACAGACCGACCGGGCAGCCGACGTGGGTGCAGATCTGGGAGTAGGCCACGATCCCGTGGTAGCCCCAGTCGCGCTCCTTCCGGCTCTCGATGAGGGTCGGGTCCAGGCGCATGAGCAGGACGGCGGCCTTGGTCTTCTGCTCGAGGAAGTCCTCCGCCTCGTCGATGCCCTCCGGCAGGATGTGGTATGCCGACCCGATGGTCACGTCCGTGACCTTCACCGGGGTCATCTCCGGGTCCCGCACCAGCCGCATGCCCTTCTTCCAGAAGGACGTGGACAGCCAGTCGTGGGGGAGCGGCCCGAGGCCGCCGACGAGCTGCACGGCGAACGGCAGCGCGAACAGGCCCAGGGCGCCGCCGAGGGTGTACTTGATCAGCGGGCGACGGGCGACCTGCGCGGCCTCGGCGCCCTGGAAGAGGGTCTTGACCGTGCCCTCGCGCTTCTCCTGCGGTGAGCGCTGCGGGTGCCGCTCCTCGACGACCTCCTCGTCGGGCATCAGCGTCTTGGCCCAGTGGACGGCCCCGAAGCCGATGCCGAGCAGCGAGATGCCCATCGTGACGCCGAGCATGATGTGCAGCAGGCTGGCGTGCCCGATGCCGGGCACGTAGGTGTAGGTCCCGTCCGGGATCGCCGCGTAGGCCGCGATGAAGCCGATCGACGCGAGGATCGAGACACCGAACAGCACCGCCACCTGCAGCTCGGCCTTGCGCGCCGCGCGGGGGTCCACGTCGGACATGCGATGCACGTGCGGGGGCAGGCCCGGGTCTTCGAACCGCTCGGGGATGCCGCCGCTGCCGATGACGTGGCCCTCGTCGAGCCGCACCGGCGCGTTGGCGGCGTGGTGGCCGTCACCCTCCTCGGCCGGCGGGTTGGCGTTGTCGTTCATCGTGAGCTCGGTCCTGTCGCGTCAGTGGGGGAACAGTCAGCCAGTCTCGTACGCGAGGCGGGGGGACGCAACGACCTCACGCGGCCTTGCGTCCCAGCCACACGGCGCAGCCGATGAGGGCGCCGATGCCGAACGTCCAGGCGAACAGGCCCTCGGTGACCGGGCCGAGGTGCCCCAGGGTCAGTCCACCCGGGTTCTCGTTCTCGTCGAGGCCCTTGAGGTAGGCGATGACGTCGCGCTTGTTCTCCGGGGAGATGTTCTCGTCGTTGAAGACCGGCATCGACTGCGGACCGGTCTCCATCGCCTCGTAGATGTGGCGTGGCTCGACGTTGCTCAGCTCGGGGGCGTGCTTGCCCCGGGTGAGGGCACCGCCGGCACCGGTGAAGTTGTGGCACATCGCGCAGTTGACGCGGAACAGCTCGCCGCCGTGGGCCTCGTCGCCACCGGAGAGGTACTTCTCCTCGGGCAGTGCCGGGCCGGGGCCGAGCGAGGCGACGTAGGCCGACAGCTGCGCGATCTGCTTGTCGCTGAACTTGACCTCGCTGCTGCGCTGGGCCTGCACGCCGGGCTGGTTGAGCGGCATCCGGCCGGTGCCCACCTGGAAGTCGACCGAGGCTGCCCCCACACCGACCAGTGACGGGGCGATGATCTTGCCCTCGTTGTCGCTGCGGCCCTGCGCGTTCTTGCCGTGGCAGCTCGCGCAGTTGGCGAGGAACAGCTCGTGGCCCTTCTTGACGTCGTTCGCCGTCGCGGAGGCGGCCTCGGCAGGCTTCGGCGCGAGGACGGCATACACACCACCGGTGATGACCAGCCCCAGGAACAGCAGGATGGCGATCGCAGCCGGGTGACGGCGGCGGGCAGCGAGGGCGTTCACGGTGCGGTCCTGTCGTCGGGGTTCGGGGGGACGGTCTCAGCGTGGTCCTGGGGGCAGGCGCTCACCGGGAGCCTCACTGCAGCAGGTAGATGACGGCGAACAGGGCGATCCAGACGACGTCGACGAAGTGCCAGTAGTAGGAGGTGACCACGGCGCCCGTCGCCTGGGCGTGGGTGTAGCGGGGTGAGGTGAAGCTGCGGCCGATGATGAGCAGGAAGGCGATGAGGCCACCGGTGACGTGGAGGGCGTGGAAGCCGGTGGTCAGGTAGAAGACCGAGCCGTAGCCGTCCGAGGAGATCGTGACCCCCTCGTGGATCATGTCGGCGTACTCCTTGATCTGCCCGGAGACGAACAGCGCACCGAAGATGTAGGTGAGGACGTACCACTCCCGCATCCCCCACTCCATGAAGTTCCACAGCGGGCCGGTGCGGGCGACCTGGCCCTGCTCGGCCTTGAACACGCCCCACTGGCACCACACCGAGGAGATGACCAGGATCAGCGTGTTGCCGGTCGCGTAGGGGACGGCGAGCTTGGCCGTCTGCTCCGACCACAGGTCGGGGTTGACGCCGCGGATCGTGAAGTACATCGCGAACAGGCCCGCGAAGAACATCAGCTCACTGGAGAGCCAGACGATGGTGCCGACCGACGCCATGTTCGGTCGGGTGACCGGGCCGTGCCCCGGGATGCTGCGCGGTGCCGGTCCGGCCTGCCCTGTTGCTGCTGATGCGGTCGCCACGGGCGCCATTATGGCCCCATCCGCCACGGTGCGTCCCGCCGACCCCCCGACGGCGTCCGACCCTGTCGCGAGGTGCCCCGGTACGATCGTGGCCATGACCGCTTCGCACCACGCCGCGCCCGTTGCCCCGGCCTCGCCGACGCCGTCCGGGAGCGGTGGCCGGAGCGCCGTCCACCGGGTCCGGGTCCTGCTCTACAGCGACGACATCACCACCCGGGACGCCGTCCGGCTGGGCGTGGGCCGACGCCCCGCCCGCGACGTGGAGATCGTGTCCTGGCACGAGTGCGCCACCGCACCGGCGGTCGTCTCCGCCGCCGACGCGGATCGCTTCGACGTGTTGATCCTCGACGGCGAGGCCACGCCCGTCGGCGGCATGGGCCTGTGCCGCCAGCTCAAGAGCGAGATCTACAAGTGCCCGCCCATCGTGGTGCTCACCGGTCGTCCCCAGGACGGCTGGCTCGCGGCCTGGTCCCAGGCGGACATGGCCGTCCCGCACCCGCTGGACCCGCTGGCGCTCAGCACCGCCGTCGCCCAGGTCGTCCGGGACCGCGCCCGGGCCGACGACTGA
>DASSKF010000194.1:0-17921 GCA_035690725.1 Segeticoccus sp. | reverse complement strand
GTCGGTGATGGAGCGCCCGCCGCGGCCGACGGCGACCATGCCGGACTGCACCAGCTCGCGGACCCCGAACGGCTCGAGCACCGCGAGCAGTGCGTCGAGCTTGTCCCGCGTGCCGGTGGCCTCGATCGTCAGGCTCTCGGTCGACACGTCGACCACGTGGGCGCGGAAGACCTCCACGAGCTCCAGCACCTGCGAGCGCGCGTGCGCGTCCGCGCGGACCTTGACGAGGACCAGCTCCCGCTGGACCGACGCCTCGGGCTCGAGCTCGACGACCTTGAGCACCTCGACGAGCTTGTTGAGCTGCTTGGTCACCTGCTCCAGGGGGAGCTCCTCGACGTCGACGACGACCGTCATCCGCGAGATCTCCTCGTGCTCGGTCTCGCCCACGGCGAGGGAGTCGATGTTGAACCCGCGCCTGGAGAACAGGCCGGCGATCCGGGCCAGGACACCCGGCTTGTTCTCCACCAGCACGGACAGCGTGTGCTTGCTCACTCCCCCGCCTCCTCGTCCGAGCGGTCCCACACCGGCGTCATCGCCCGTGCCGTGGTGATCAGGTCGTTGCTGACGCCCGCGGGGACCATCGGCCACACCATGGCGTCGCGGTGGACCACGAAGTCGATCACGACCGGGACGTCGTTGATCTCCAACGCCTTCTGGATCGTCGTGTCCACGTCCTCGGGGCGCTCGCAGCGCAGCCCGACGCACCCGTAGGCCTCGGCGAGCTTGACGAAGTCGGGCACCCGGCCGCCGTGGCTCGTGTGCAGGTCGGTGTTGGAGTAGCGCTCGTTGTAGAACAGCGTCTGCCACTGCCGGACCATGCCGAGGCTGGAGTTGTTGACCACCGCCACCTTGATCGGGATGTCGTTGATGACGCAGGTGGCCAGCTCCTGGTTGGTCATCTGGAAGCAGCCGTCGCCGTCGATCGCCCAGACCACCCGGTCCGGCTCGGCGGCCTTGGCACCCATGGCCGCCGGCACGGCATACCCCATCGTGCCGAGGCCACCGGAGTTGAGCCAGCTGTTCGGGCGCTCGTACTGCACGAACTGGGCGGCCCACATCTGGTGCTGCCCCACCCCGGAGACGAAGGTGGCGTCCGGGCCGGACAGCGCGCCGATGCGCTCGATCACGTGTTGCGGTGCGACGCTCCCGCCCTCCGGCGCGGTGTAGCCGACCGGATAGGTCGCCTTCCACTCCTGCACCTGCCGGCGCCAGGGAGCGTAGTTGCCCGTGGTGTGCTCCCGTCCCTCACCGGAGAGCTCCGGTTCGTCCGAGGAGCCGCCGTCGCGCAGGGCGTCGAGCAGCTCGACGATGACGGCGCGGCAGTCACCGACGATCGGCACGTCGGCCACCCGGTTCTTGGAGATCTCCGCCGGGTCGATGTCGGCGTGGATCACCTTCGCGTGCGGCGCGAACGTGGACAGCTGGCCGGTGACCCGGTCGTCGAACCGCGTCCCCAGCGCGATGAGCAGGTCCGCCTTCTGCAGGGAGGTGACGGCGGCCACCGCTCCGTGCATGCCCGGCATACCGAGGTGGAGCGGGTGGCTGTCGGGCACGGCCCCGCGGGCCATCAGCGTGGTGACGAGCGGGATCTGGGTGAGCTCGACGAGCTCGCGCAACTCATCACTGGCCCGGGCGCGGATGACCCCGCCGCCGACGTAGAGGACCGGCCGCCTCGCCTCGCGGATCAGCTGTGCAGCGGCGCGGATCTGCTTGGCGTGCGGGCGAGTTCCCGGGTGGTAGCCGGGGAGGTCGACCTTGGGCGGCCAGCTGAAGCGGGTCGTCGCCTGCAGGGCGTCCTTGCTGATGTCGACGAGCACCGGGCCCGGTCGGCCGGTCGAGGCGACGTGGAAGGCCTCGGCGATCACGCGCGGGATGTCGGCCGCCTTGGTGACGAGGTAGTTGTGCTTGGTCACCGGCATCGTGATGCCGCGGATGTCGGCCTCCTGGAAGGCGTCCGTGCCGATCGCCTTCGAGGCGACCTGGCCGGTGATCGCGACGACCGGCACCGAGTCCATGTAGGCGTCGGCGAGGGGGGTGACCAGGTTCGTGGCGCCGGGGCCGCTGGTGGCCATGCACACGCCGACCTTGCCCGTCGCGGAGGCGTAGCCCTCGGCCGCGTGCCCAGCACCCTGTTCGTGGCGGACGAGGACGTGGCGCACCTTGTCGGAGTCGAGCAGCGGGTCGTACGCCGGCAGGATCGCCCCGCCGGGGATGCCGAAGACGGTGTCGACGCCGACCGCCTCGAGCGAGCGAACGAGGCTCTGCGCACCGGTGAGCTCCTCGGGCCCGGGCAGGGAGGCGCGGGCGTCACCGGTCGAGGTGCCGGCCGCCGCCGGGCGCTTGGCCGCTCGGGCCACCTCCGCCGGCGAGGGGACCGGGCGCCGCGCCTCACGGTGCGAGGGGGTCGCGTGTTGCTGTGTCACAGTCGTTCACCGTTCTTCGTCGCTGATCCGTCCCGTCCCGTGCCCCGCCTCCTCCGGACCCGGTCTCGATGCGGTGCAGCCGGAACCGGGTACGAAAAAGCCCCCCGTCCGGACGGACACGAGGGGCAGCGCGCTGACTCGGGGAGTCGGCGCGCTAGGTGAGTACGAGAATTCGGGCCACGCCCAAAGATTCCTCCCGGGGCAGCCGGGGTGTCAATCGGCGGGGTGCGGTGTCTCGGCATACGGACCGTCGTCTCACCCCAGGCACCCCGGGACGTGCTCGTCTCAGGCCGTTCCCGAGGCGGTCGGGAGCGGCCTGAGCCGAGCAAAGCAGTTCGAGACGAGCACAGCGGTATGCCGGTCAGTCGCCGTCCAGCACCGCGCCCCGGGAGGCGCTGCCCACCAGGCGGCGGTACTTGGCGAGCACGCCCCGCTGGTAGCGCGGCTCGGGGTGGGTCACCCCCACCGCCCGGCGACGGGCCATCTCGTCGTCACTGACCAGCACGTCGAGCAGTCCGCGCCCGACGTCGAGCCGGATCGGGTCCCCGTCGTGGACGAACGCGATCGGGCCCTCGTCCACGGCCTCCGGTGCCACGTGCCCGACACACAGCCCGGTCGTGCCGCCGGAGAAGCGGCCGTCGGTGAGCAGCAGGACCTCCTTGCCGAGGCCGGCACCCTTGATCGCGCCGGTCACCGCGAGCATCTCGCGCATGCCGGGACCGCCCTTGGGGCCCTCGTAGCGGATCACCACCACGTCCCGGGGCTTGAGCGAGCCGGCCTCGACCGCATCCATTGCGGCCCGCTCACCGTCGAACACCCGCGCCGTCCCTTCGAACACGCTCTCGTCAAAGCCGGCCGACTTCACGACGGCTCCCTCCGGGGCGAGCGACCCGGTGAGGATGGTGAGGCCTCCGGTGGCGTGGATCGGGGTGGCCATCTGCCGGATCACGCTGCCGTCGATGTGCGGCGGGTCCAGCTCCTCGAGGTTCTCGGCCATCGTCTTCCCGGTGACCGTGAGGCAGTCCCCGTGCAGCAGGCCGGCCTCGAGCAGCGTCTTGAGCACGACCGGGATCCCCCCGATGTGGTCGATGTCCTTCATGACGAACTGCCCGAACGGCTTCACGTCGGCGAGATGAGGAACTGCGCGGCCCACTCTCTGGAAGTCGCCGATGGTCAGGTCCACCTGCGCCTCGTGCGCCATCGCGAGCAGGTGCAGCACCGCGTTGGTCGACCCGCCGAAGGCCATGACGACCGCGATCGCGTTCTCGAAGGCCTCCTTGGTCATGACCTGTCGCGCCGTGATCCCCTTCCGGAGCAGGCCGATCACCGCCTCACCGGAGCGGCGGGCGAACGCGTCCCGACGGCGGTCGGTGGCCGGCGGCGCGGCCGACCCCGGCACGGACATGCCGATCGCCTCGGCGACGGCGGCCATCGTGTTGGCGGTGTAGAACCCGCCGCAGGCCCCCTCCCCCGGGCAGATCGCGCGCTCGATCGCGTCGACGTCCGCCTCCGACATCCGCCCGGCGGCGCAGGCGCCGACGGCCTCGAAGGCGTCGATGATCGTGACCTCCTTCTCCGAGCCGTCGGACAGCTTCGCGACGCCGGGGAGGATCGTGCCGGCATACAGGAACACCGAGGCGAGGTCGAGGCGGGCCGCGGCCATCAGCATGCCGGGCAGCGACTTGTCGCAGCCGGCGAGCAGCACCGAGCCGTCGAGCCGCTCGGCCTGCATCACCGTCTCGACCGAGTCGGCGATGATCTCGCGGCTGACCAGGGAGAAGTGCATGCCCTCGTGCCCCATGGAGATGCCGTCGGAGACCGAGATGGTCCCGAACTCCAGCGGGTAGCCGCCGGCGGCGAACACCCCGTCCTTGACCGCGTCGGCGAGCCGGTCCAGGGACAGGTTGCAGGGGGTGATCTCGTTCCACGAGCTGGCGACGCCGATCTGCGGCTTGGCGAAGTCCTCGTCGCCGAGGCCGACGGCGCGCAGCATCCCCCGCGCCGCGGTGCGCTCCAGGCCGTCGGTCACGTCTCGGCTGCGCGGCTTCATGTCGGGCTGGCTGGCGGCTTCGGGCGGGCGGTTGGACAGCTGCGACATGTCGGCGAGTGTATGACGGTGTCCGTCACCTGGGACGGGCGTCCCGTCCCGTGGTCGCCGGGGAGGCGGGCCTGCTGGGCGGGCGGGAGCCGACGGTCAGGCCTGCTGGGCCGACTGGAGCCGGTGCGAGAGCCGCTTGAGCGCTGTGCCCACGACGTCCGCGTAGAGCCCGGCCCCCTCGATGCCCGGGTGGATGCCGTCGGGCTGCAGCAGCTCGGGGTGCTTCGCGATCGCGTCGTGCCAGTTCGCCACGATGACGTTGGGGTGCCGGGCCGCGACCCGCGCCAGGGCCTGGTTGCCCTCGGGCACCCAGACGCCGTAGAGGTTGACGAGCACCACCATCCGGTCCGGGCCGAGCGACTCGATGACGTCGTTGACCAGGCCCTCGTCCTGCACGCCCGCGTTGGTCCCGAAGTCGAGCACCACGGCGCGACGCACCGATCCCGCGGCCAGTCGGCTCTGCACCGCCTGCTGGCCGTCCGGCCACTGCCGGTTGGACTCGGCGTCCATCATGATCCCGGGGAACTTCACCGCCAACGCGTCGGCGCTGCAGACGACGAGCGAGTCACCGAAGACGGTGATCTCCTTGCCCGTCGGCACCGAGAAGTCGGCCTTGCGGCTGACCGCCCCCCGGGCCGCCTGGCCGCCCGCCGCAGACTCCGCCGAGCGGTCGTCGGCCGCCCGCTTGCCCTCGTCGCCGGAGCCACCGCGGTGCGCCGCAGCGCCGGTCCGCTCCTCCTCCGTGCCGGAACCGGACCGGTGCCCGGTCGCGTCCTTCGCGGAGCCGTCCTTCCCGGACTTCTCCGGAGCGGACGGACCCGGGCCGGAGGGACCCGACGTGCCCGAGGGCCCGCCGTTCCCACGGCCCGCGGCGTCGACACCGGTGGTCGAGGACACCGACTGGTTGGTGAGCGCCTCGTTGGCCTCGAGCCGCTGCTGCACCTGGCTCTTGTCCGGCGCGGTGCCCACGGCGACCGCGGCCACCAGCACGGCGGTCGCGATGACGCCGCCGGTGACCCGCGGCGCCCGACTGACCTCCCAGGGCTGGGTGAGCCACCCGGCGAAGGTGCCGATCGCGCCGCGGAAGCCCCGCCGCCGCACCGGCACCTCCAGCCAGCGGTATGACGCCCACGACAGCACCAGCGTCAGCGCCAGTGCCACGCCGCGACCGGCCCAGCTCATCGCGGTGTCCGGCGCTGCCGCCGGCAGCGCCGCCTGCACGACGAGGATCATCGGCCAGTGCCAGAGGTAGATGCCGTAGGACCGCTGCCCGACCCAGACCACCGGGGGCAGGTCGAGGACCCGCCGCAGCAGGCTGTCCGGCCCGAGCAGCGCCGCGATGACCCCTGCGGTGAGCAGGCTGGCCAGCACGATCCCGCCGCGGAACGTCAGCACGGACGACTGCTCCAGGGTGCGCATGAGCAGCAGCAGGCCGACGAGCGAGACGACCGCGACCGGCATACGGACGCGCTGCCACTGGCGGGACTCCAGCGGACGCTCCGGTGCGGCCCAGGCGAACGCGAGGGCCGCGCCGATCATCAGGCCGAACAGGTGCGTGTCCGTGCCGTAGTAGACGCGGGTGGGCTCGGCGCCGAACTGGAAGAGGACGGCCATGGCCACGGCCGAGGCGAGCGCGAGCAGCAGGGCGATCCGCACCCGCACGGCGGTGGAGCGTGCCGCCGCGACCACGAGCGCGAGGGCCAGCGGCCAGATGAGGTAGAACTGCTCCTCCACCGCGAGGGACCAGAAGTTCATGAACAGCAGCGGCGAGGTGTGCGCGAAGTAGCTCGAGCCGGCGGCGATCTCGACCCAGTTGTTGCTGAAGGTGAGGGCGCCGAAGGTCTGCCGGCCGATGTGCACGAGCAGGTCGTCGCCGACGGCGAAGCCGAGCACGATGCTCGTGACGACGACGAGCACGAGCGCCGGGAGCAGCCGTCGCGCCCGCCTCAGCCAGAAGTGCGGCAGGTCGAGGCGCCCGTTGTCCCGCAGCTCGCGCAGCAGCAGGGTGGTGATGAGGAACCCGCTGACGACGAAGAACACGTCGACGCCGAGGTATCCGCCGGGCAGCGAGTCCGAGCGCAGGTGGTAGACCAGCACACCGACGATCGCGAGGGCACGCAGCCCGTCGAGCCCATGGATCGTCCCCCGCCGGCCCTCGGTCTCCCGCGTCATGTGCACCTCCCCGACCCTGCGACGCTCCAAGGGTATGGAGCGGTTGGACGCAGGTGCGGGAGGCACACCGGGCTGCGGGCCGGCAGTCCGAGACGGCCGGGCGCTCAGGGGCCGGCCCGCGGGGCGGCGGATGCCTCAGCCGCGGGGCACGACGAAGGTGCGCAGCCGGGCGCTGTGCGGCTGCAGCTTCCCCCACGGCCCGTCGCACTGCAGCACCGCGAGCCCGGCGGTCGGCCACCCCTCCTCGAGCACGTCCACGCCGGTGCTCTCGCCGTCCTCGTCGGTCATCAGCAGCCCGGCGAGCCACGGCACGCCCGGGGAGTGGCCGATCACCACGGCGGTCGTGGCGTCCTCGGGCAGCTCCCGGACGACGTCGAGCAGCGCCTCGGGGCTGGCGTTGTAGATGCTGCGGTCGTACCAGACGTCGCCGGCCTCGGCTCCGCCGGCGACCGCGTGCTCCCACGTCTGCCGGGTACGCTCGGCCGTGGAGCACACGACCAGATCGATCGGCGACACCTCGCCGTCGGCGGTCGCCCCGACGATCCACTCCCCCACCGCCTCCGCGTCACGCCGTCCCCGGTCGGCCAGCACCCGCTCGGCGTCCGCCTTGTCGCGGCCCTTCTCCGCCTTGGCGTGGCGGACCAGGATCAGGGTGCGCTCATCGATCGGGCTCGGGCTCATGGGGGCTCCTCAGCGCGTCTGTGGTGCCAGCCGGAGGTTCTTCCCCACAGGATCCTCAGGGCCGCCACCGACGGCAACCGGGCCCGGCGAAATCGCGCGATCGACGCTCGCGCGACCGACCCGGTCAGCCGCCCGCCACGGAGGGCAGCACGTGCACGACCGAGCCCGCTCCGAGCCGGGTGTCCTGGCCCTCCCGGGAGCGGATGTCGGCGCCGTCGGCGAACACGTTGACGTGCCGCCGCACGGCACCCGTCTCGTCCCGCAGCCGGCGGCCGAGCTCGGGTCGACCGTCCGCGACGGCGTCGAGGCACTGCCGCACCGTGAGCGCCTCCGCGCCCACCGGCACCTCGACCTCGCCGAGTCCTCCGGCGAGCTCGCGCAGTGCGCCCGGGAGGACCACCCGGACCGTGCCCGTCGGCGCCGCGTCCAGCGGCGGCGACGGGGAGGTGCTCGGCCCGGGTGCGGTCACGGCAGCACCGCCGCCCGCACGCAGAGGACGTCGGGCAGCTGGGAGGCGACGAGGCCGAAGCTGCGTCCCTCGTCGGCCGAGCCGTAGACCTCGCCGTTGCGCGTCCCGACGTAGACCCCGGCCGGGTCGGCGTCGTCGACGCAGGCCGCGTCGCGCAGGACGCACGTGAACGACGGGTGCGGCAGCCCGGTGCTCTGCGTGGTCCAGCTGCCGCCGCCGTCGGTGGAGTGCTGCAGCTGCAGCTGCTCACCGGGCGGGATCCGCGCCGCGTCGGCGGTGACGGGCACCAGCCAGATCTCGTCGCGCTGGCGCGGGTGCGCGAGCACCGTGAAGCCGAAGTCCGTGGGCAGCCCGTCGGCGATCGAGGTCCAGGTCCCCCCGGAGTCGTCGCTGCGGAAGACCCCGTGGTGGTTCTGCGCGTAGAGCCGTCCCGGCGTCGAGGCGTCCCGCACGACCTTGTGCACGCACTGGCCGAACTCGGCATACGGCTCGGGTGAGTGCGGCACGGTGATGCCCTTGTTCGCCGGCGACCAGGAGGTGCCCCCGTCCGCGGTGCGGTAGACCCCACCGGTGCTCATCGCGACGACCATCGCCGCCGGGTCGGTCGGGTCGGGCAGCACGGTGTGGATCGCGCCGCCGCCGAAGCCCTCGCCCCACTCCGGCCGGTGCGGGTGGTCCCACAGGCCCCGCACGAGCCGGAACGTCTCACCGCCGTCCTCGCTGCGCCACAGGGCGTGCGGCTCGGTGCCCGCCCAGACGACCCGGTCGTCGTGCGGATCGGGCACCAGCTGCCACACCCGCTCCAGGGCGGCCCCGGTGTCCTCCGGGAAGCGGATCGCGCCCTCGGCCGGCTCCTGCCAGCTCCCGCCGAGGTCGTCGCTCCACACCATGGTCGGCCCCCAGTGCGAGGAGGTCATGCCGACCAGGAGGCGGTGCCGGCCACCTCGGGTGTCGAACGCCAGGCTGGGCACCTCGCGCATGAGCAGGTGCGGCCCCTCCAGCGACCACGCCGAACGGTCCTCGCTGCGGGCCAGCCACAGGCCCTTCCGGGTACCGATGGCCACGAGCGTCTCTGTCATGGCAGTAGCCTCCCGCGACCCGCTGACACCGACAATGGTCCGAATCTCCCATCCACCACGGTGACGACCTCCTTCGTGCGCCCGACGGTCACCGTCAACAGGGACGGACCGCTGGAGTGGCCGGAACTCATCGGTCCCGGGAGGAACCGCACCGGCCGGGTCAACCGCGGACCAGGTTGTGCAGCGGCTCGCCGCGCCCGAACCGGGCCAGCTGCGCCCGCAGGAGGGCGATCGCGCGGGGACGGAACGCGCTGGTGAAGCCACCGACGTGCGGGCTGACCAGCACGCCCGGGGTGTCCCACAGCGGGTGGTCGGCGGGCAGCGGCTCGGGGTCGGTCACGTCCACGGCGGCGAGCAGCCGCCCGGAGGCGCAGGCCCGCACCAGCGCGTCGGTGTCCACCACGGCGCCCCGCGCCACGTTGACGAGGACCGCACCTGCCGGCATCGCCGCCAGGAAGGTGTCGTCCACCATCCCCCGGGTGCGCTCGTTGAGCGGGACGATGACGATGACGACGTCGTGCAGCGGCAGCAGCTCGGGCAGCTCGTCCACGCCGCGCACCACCCCCACCAGGTCGTCGCCCCGGCGGGCCCGCGAGGCCACGGCCGTCACGGTCACCTCGAAGCCGGCCAGGCGCCGGGCGATCGCCCGACCGACCGACCCGTAGCCCAGGATGAGCACCGCCCGGTCGGCAAGCGACCGCCGGCCCCCGAGCTCGGCCCAGCGGTGCTGCTCCTGCGCCCGCACCATCTCCGGTATGCCGCGCAGGCTCGCCAGGACGAGCCCCACCGCCAGCTCCGCCGTGGACGCGTCGTGCACCCCGGCCGCGTTGGCCAGCTGCACGGCCGGCGGGACCAGGGGCAGGACGTCCTCGTAGCCGGCCGACATCAGCTGCACGGCGCGCAACCGGGGCAGCCCCTTGAGCGCGACCAGCGGCGCCCGGTCGCCCAGGTACGGCGGCACGACCAGCTCGATCTCGTGCTCGCGCTCGGTGGGGGCGGTGATGTCCCACGGGACCGGCTCGATGCCCTCGATGGGCCCGACCTGGTCGATCCACTCGGCGTCGGGAAGCGAGACGACAGCCATGGGACGAGACGCTACCGGCACAATGGCCCCATGCGTCGAACCCCGGCCGCCGCGGTCGCCGCCGTCGTCCTCGTGGCGGCGCTCGCGGCCTGCACCGGCGGGCCGCAGGCCCGGCCCGGGGAGGAGCCGACCGGCACGTCCCCGTCCGGGTCGGTCCAGGCCACGCCGTACACCTCCCCCTCGGCGGTCCCGGGGCCGACCACGGTCGCGCAGCGGCTGGACGTGCCGTGGGGCATCGACTTCCTCCCCGACGGGTCGGCCCTGGTGACCCTGCGGGACCGGGCCGAAGTGCTGCGGGTCCCGCCGGACGGCTCCGCTGGGCCGGTCTCCCTCGGGACGGTGCCCGGCGTGCACCCCGACGGGGAGGGCGGGCTGCTCGGGATCGCCGTCTCACCGCACTTCCGCAACGACCACCGGGTGTTCGTCTACCTCACCGCGCAGTCGGACAACCGGGTCCTGCGGATGACCCTGCGCGGTGGTCGGCTCCAGCCGGACGAGGTGGTCCTGGACGGCATACCGAAGTCGGCGATCCACAACGGCGGGCGGATCCGGTTCGGTCCGGACGGATACCTCTACGTCGGCACGGGCGACGGCGGCGACGGCAGCCACTCCCAGGACCGGGACTCGCTCGGCGGCAAGATCCTGCGCATCGACCAGGACGGCGAGGCGCCCGAGGGCAACCCGTTCGGGGACTCACCGGTGTGGACGTACGGGCACCGCAACGTGCAGGGGCTGGCGTGGGACCCGGCGGGGCGGATGTACGCCAGCGAGTTCGGGCAGAACACGTGGGACGAGCTCAACCGGATCGTCAAGGGCCACAACTACGGGTGGCCGGTCGTCGAGGGGCGTTCGGACCGTTCGGAGTTCACCAACCCCCTGGTGCAGTGGCACACCGACGAGGCGTCGCCCAGCGGGATCGCCATCGGCTCCGACGACGTGGTCTGGATGGCGGCCCTGCGCGGGCAGTCGCTGTGGCGGATCCCGTTGCACGACGGGAGGGCCGGTGAGACCCGACGCCTCCTCGAGGGCACCTTCGGCCGGCTGCGGGCGGTGCGGCACGCGCCCGACGACCGGCTGTGGGTGCTGACCAGCAACACCTTCCGCGGCGACCCGGGCCCCGACGACGACCGAATCCTCGTCTACCCGCCCTCCGGCCCGACCTCCTGACCGGTCAGGAGACGCCGAGCTCGTCGAGGATGAGCTGGCGGACCTTGGCCGCGTCGGCCTGTCCCTTCATCTGCTTCATGACCTGGCCGATCAGGGCGCCGGCGGCCTGGACCTTGCCTCCGCGGATCTTGTCGACGACGTCCGGGTTCGCCGCGATCGCCGCCCTGACCGCCTCGGCCAGGGCGCCGTCGTCGCTGACCATCTTCAGGCCGCGCGCGTCGGCGACCTGCGTGGGCGTGCCCTCGCCGTCGAGGACGCCCTCGAGCACCTGGCGGGCCATCGAGTCGTTCAGGCGGCCGTCCTGCACCATCCGGTCGAGCTCGGCCACGTGCGCCGGGGTGACACCGTAGTCGAGCACGGGTCGACCTCCTTCTGCATTCGCACGGCGGGCCAGCTCACCGGTCCACCACTTGCGCGCACCGGCCGGCGTGGCACCGGCCGCCACCGTCTCCTCGATGATCTCGGTGGCGCCGGCGTTGACGACGTCGCGCATCTCGAGGTCGCTGTAGCCCCACTCCTGCTGCAGCCGCTTGCGCCGCTGGGCGGGCGGCTCCGGCAGCGTCCCACGCAGTCGCTCGACGTCCTCGCGGGACGGAGCCACCGGCACGAGGTCGGGCTCGGGGAAGTAGCGGTAGTCGTCGGCGTCGGACTTCGGCCGGCCGGAGGTCGTGATGCCCGTGTCCTCGTGCCAGTGCCGGGTCTCCTGCAGGACCGTGTCGCCGCGCTCGAGCACCGCCGCGTGCCGGGTGACCTCGTAGCGGACCGCCCGCTCCACCGAGCGCAGCGAGTTGACGTTCTTGGTCTCCGTGCGGGTGCCGAGCGGCACGTCCGCCTGGTCCTGGCCGGCGACGGCCCGCGGGCGCAGGGAGACGTTGGCGTCGCAGCGCATCGAGCCCTGCTCCATCCGGACGTCGCTGACGCCGAGCGCCTTGACCAGGTCGCGCAGCGCCGACACGTAGGCACGCGCCACCTCGGGAGCCCGGTCCCCCGCCCCCGTGATGGGCTTGGTGACGATCTCGATCAGCGGGATGCCGGCCCGGTTGTAGTCGACGAGGGAGTGGGTCGCGCCCTGTATCCGCCCGGTCGCCCCGCCGACGTGGAGGGACTTGCCGGTGTCCTCCTCCATGTGGGCCCGCTCGATCTCGACCCGGAACGTCTCAGGCCCGTCCGCCGCGTCGACCTCGACGTCGAGCCATCCCTCGAAGCAGATGGGCTCGTCGTACTGCGAGGTCTGGAAGTTCTTCGGCATGTCCGGGTAGAAGTAGTTCTTGCGCGCGAACCGGCACCACTGCGCGATGTCGCAGTTGAGCGCCAGGCCGATCCGGATCGCCGACTCCACGGCGGCCCCGTTCACGACCGGAAGGGCACCGGGCAGGCCGAGGCACACCGGGCACACGTGGGAGTTGGGGTCCGCGCCGAACGTGGTCGCGCAGCCGCAGAACATCTTGGTGTCGGTGTTGAGCTCGACGTGGACCTCCAGCCCGACCACCGGGTCGAACGCGGCCAGCGCCTCGTCGTAGCCCAGGACAGGCTCGGCCACGTGCGGGTTCGCGACGGTCATCAGTGCACCTCCGCCTTCGTTGCGGCTCCAGGGGTGACGAGCTCGGGCATCCGCGCCGCGAGCGGCCCGCCCCAGCGCTCGGTGAGCAGGCGCTCGAGGGCCGCGCCCACGGCATACAGCCGCTCGTCCTTCATGGCCGGCGCCAGCACCTGTATGCCGGCCGGCAGGCTGTCCTCGTCCGCGAGGCCACTGGGCAGCGACATCCCCGGGACGCCGGCGAGGTTGGCCGGGATCGTGGCGATGTCGTTGCGGTACATGGCCATCGGGTCCTCGAGCTTCTCACCGATCCGGAACGCGGTGGTGGGCGTGGAGGGAGACAGGAGGACGTCGACCTGCTCGAACGCGGCGGCGAAGTCCCGGGCGATGAGGGTGCGAACCTTCTGGGCCTGGCCGTAGTAGGCGTCGTAGTAGCCGCTGGACAGCGCGTAGGTGCCGAGGATGATCCGGCGCTTGACCTCCTCACCGAAGCCCGCGTCGCGGCTGGCCGCCATGACCTGCTCGGCCGAGGGGCTGGGCACGCCGTCCGGGCCGACCCGCAGGCCGTATCGCATGGCGTCGAAGCGTGCGAGGTTCGAGGACGCCTCGCTCGGCATGATCAGGTAGTAGGCGGCGAGCCCGTGGGCGAAGTGCGGGCAGGAGACCTCGGCCACCTCGGCGCCGGCGTCGGTGAGCAGCTGCACCGCCTCGTCGAACCGGCGCTGCACGCCCGGCTGGTAGCCGTCGCCGGAGAGCTCGCGGACGATGCCGACGCGCAGGCCGCTGATGTCGCCTCCGCGAGCGGCCTCGACGACCGGCGGGACCGGCGCGTCGATCGACGTGGAGTCCATCGGGTCGTGGCCGCCGATCACCTCGTGCAGCAGGGCCGCGTCGAGCACGGACCGGGCGCACGGGCCGGCCTGGTCGAGGCTGCTCGCCAGCGCGACGAGGCCGTAGCGGGACACGCCGCCGTAGGTCGGCTTGGTGCCGACGGTGCCGGTGACCGCGGCGGGCTGGCGGATCGAGCCGCCCGTGTCGGTGCCGATCGCGAGCGGGGCCTGGAACGAGGCGACGGCCGCGGACGAGCCACCACCGGAGCCACCGGGGATCCGCTCGAGGTCCCAGGGGTTGTGGGTGGGGCCGTAGGCCGAGTGCTCGGTGGAGGAGCCCATCGCGAACTCGTCCATGTTGGTCTTGCCGAGGATCGGCATCCCCGCCGCGCGCAGCCGGGCGACGACGGTCGCGTCGTAGGGCGGGATCCAGCCCTCGAGCATCCGGCTGCCGCAGGTGGTGGGCAGGCCACGGGTGGTGGCGATGTCCTTGACGGCGATGGGGACGCCGGCGAGGGCGGGCAGCTCCTCCCCCGCCCCGCGACGCCGGTCCACCTCGCGGGCCGTGGCCAGCGCGCCCTCGCCGTCGACGTGCAGGAAGGCGTGCACGTCGCCGTCGACCGCGGCGATCCGGTCCAGGTGCGCCTGCACGGCGTCGACCGAGCTGATCTCCTGGCGGGTCAGGGCGTCGGCGAGCTCGGCCGCTCCCAGGCGGGTGATGTCGGCAGTCACAGGGGAAACCTCACAAGGCGGTGTACGGGTCGCGGTGGCGGGCCGGGCAGCTCGAGGTGCCGGCCGCCCGGTCCGGGGTGCTCGTCGGTCAGTCCTCGTCCAGGATGCGCGGCACCTCGAAGCGCTGGTCCTCGCTCGCGGGCGCCATCGCGAGCGCCTCGTCCGCGCTCAGGCTCGGGCGCACGACGTCCTCACGGGTCACGTTCGTCAGCGGCATCGGGTGCGACATCGGCGGGATGTCCGCGGCCGCGACCTCGTTGACACTCGCCACGTAGCCGACGATCTGCTCGAGCTGGCCGGACAGCTTGTCGAGCTCGGCGTCGGTCAGCTGGATGCGGGCCAGCATGGCGACGTGCGCGACCTCGTCTCGGGAGATGGAGGACATGGACACAGTCTAGGCCGGACCCGCCGCTCACCCGCGCGCCTCCTCCTGCACCAGCCGACCACGCACGTGCCGGGGGTCGGGGTTGGTGACGGGCACCCCGTCCAGCACCACGGTCGGCACGGTCTCGTTGCCCCCGTTGACGCTACGCACGAAGGCCGCGGCCTCGGCGTCCTGCCAGATGTTCACCCAGGTGGCCCGCCCCCGGGTGTGACCCAGCAGCGAACGCAGCCGGGCACAGTAGACGCAGCCCGGGCGCCAGTAGACGACGACGCGACGGTCCCGCTCGGGCCGGTCGAGGACCTCCCGGTGCGTGGCCGACGGACTGCCCCGCCAGGGGCTGGTCCACCAGGCCAGGGGGAGCCCGGCCACGGCCACGAGGGCCAGGAGTCCCCACTGCCCCTGCCGGCCGAAGCTGGTGGCCGCGTATGCCGTCGCCGCCAGCACGAGTACCCACGACCACCGCTCCATGCGACCCACGATGTCAGCCGGCCGGACCCAGCAGGAGGTCCCGGGTGATCTCCAGCTGCCCGTGGTGCTGGGCCAGCTCCTCGAAGACGTGCACCATCGCGCCACCCTGGGTGCGGGCGATCGGCAGCTGCCCGTCCTCACCCGGCAGCGGGTTGCGCGGAGGCGCGTCCGGGGCCATCCCCTCCAGGTCCAGGCCCAGTTGGTCGCGCGCGTCGCGGGTGCGACACACCAGCTCGGCCACCGCGCCGGTCGCGACGAACTCCGCGTCCCGGTCCCGATGGCTCGGCCGGCCCGCGACGACGTAGCCGCCCCAGAACTCCATGACGCCGAGGCAGTGCGTCAGGATCGCGTATGCCGAGTTGGCACCCTCCAGCGCTGGCCGCCGGTTCGCAAGGTCGTCGCCCAGGCCCTCGACGATGTCGACCATCCCGTCCAGTGCCTCGTCGAGGAACCACATCAGGTCGTCGGTGCTGATCATGGCGCCAGTCTGCCCTGCCCCTCCGGCCCCACCCTCACCCTCTCCCCGCCCTCCCCCTCTCACGACCGGACACGCGTTCCGCGAGCGCACTCGGGCGATTCGTGGGAGAACGCTTGCGGAACGCGTGTCCGGTCGGGGCGGAGGGCGAGGCGGTATCAGTCCGGTGAGCCGGTATCCAGCAACCGCGCGAACTGCGCCTCGTCGAGCATCGGGACACCGAGCTGCTCGGCCTTGTCGGCCTTGGAGCCGGCGCTCTCGCCGACGACGACGTAGTCGGTCTTCTTGGACACCGACCCGGCCGCCTTGCCGCCGCGGGCGAGGATCGCCTCCTTGGCCGAGTCCCGGGAGAAGGTCTCGAGCGAGCCGGTCACCACGACAGTGCGGCCCTCCAGGGTGCGCGGGACCGACTCGTCCGCCTCGTCGGCCATCCGGACCCCGCAGGCGGCCCACTTCTCGACGATCTCGCGGTGCCAGTCGACGTCGAACCAGGCGGAGACCGACTCGGCGATCGTCGGGCCCACCCCCTCGACCGCAGCCAGCTCCTCCTCGGTCGCCGACCGGATCGCCTCCAGCGAGCGGAAGTGGCCCGCCAGCGCCCGGGCGGCGGTGGGGCCGACGTGGCGGATCGACAGTGCCACGAGCACCCGCCACAGCGGCTGCTCCTTCGCGGCGGCCAGGTTGTCCAGGAGCTTGTGCCCGTTGGCCGACAGGGTGCGCCCGTCGGCGACCTCCTCGGCGGGGTCGGTCCTCTTCGCCGCCCGGGTGTAGAACCCGACGGTCGCCAGCCGCTCGACGGCGCGGCTGCGGTCCCCGTCCCGGGGGGCGAGCGTGAACAGGTCGCCCTCGTCGTGGATCACCCCGGCCTCCAGCAGCGCGGTCGAACCCTCCCAGCCGAGCGCCTCGATGTCGAACGCGCCCCGCCCGGCGAGGCTGAACAGCCGCTCGCGCAGCTGGGCCGGGCAGCTGCGCGCGTTGGGACAGCGGATGTCCTTGTCGCCCTCCTTCTGCGGGGCCAGCTCGGTGCCGCAAGCCGGGCAGTGGGTGGGCATCTCGAACTCGCGCTCGTCGCCGTCGCGCAGGTCCACCACGGGCCCCACGATCTCGGGGATCACGTCACCGGCCTTGCGCAGCACCACGGTGTCGCCGATGAGCACACCCTTGCGGCGCACCTCGTGCGCGTTGTGCAGGGTCGCCATCTCGACCGTGGACCCGGCCACCTTGACCGGCTCCATCACGCCGTAGGGGGTCACCCGCCCCGTGCGGCCGACGTTGACCCGGATGTCGAGCAGCTTGGTGGTGACCTCCTCGGGCGGGTACTTGAACGCGATCGCCCAGCGCGGGGCCCGCGAGGTCGAGCCCAGCCGGCGCTGGACCGAGACCTCGTCGATCTTCACGACCACGCCGTCCAGCTCGTGCTCCACGGAGTGGCGTTGCTCGCCGAAGTGGTCGATGAACGCCCGCACCTCGTCGAGGTCGTCGACGACCTTGGCGTGCGCGGACACCGGCAGGCCCCACGCCTTGAGCAGGTCGTAGGCCTCGCTCTGCCGGGTGATGTCGAAACCGGTGCGCGCGCCGGTGCCGTGCACGAGCATCTGCAGCGGCCGCGTCGCGGTGACCTTGGGGTCCTTCTGCCGCAGCGACCCGGCGGCCGCGTTGCGCGGGTTGGCGAACGGTGACTTGCCCGCCTCCACCAGCGAGGCGTTGAGCTCCGCGAACGCCTCCACGGGGAAGAACACCTCACCCCGGACCTCCAGCCGGCCAGGCAGTGGCGGGTCCCCCTCGGTGGCCAGCTGGTGCGGGATCCCCTCGATCGTGCGCACGTTGTGGGTGATGTCCTCCCCGGTGCGCCCGTCGCCGCGCGTGGCCGCCCGCACCAGCCGCCCGTCCTCGTAGAGCAGGCTCACGGCGAGGCCGTCGATCTTCAGCTCGCACAGGTAGTGGAACGGCACCTCGCCCAGCTCGCGGCGCACGCGCGCGTCCCACGCCTGCAGGTCCTCGACGCTGAAGACGTTGTCCAGGCTGAGCATCCGCTCCAGGTGGTCCACCGCCGTGAACTCCGTGGACCAGGTGCCGCCGACCTGCTGCGTCGGGCTGTCCGGGCTGCGCAGCTCCGGGTACTGCTCCTCCAGGTGCTGCAGCCGCCGGAACAGCTCGTCGAACTCGGCGTCGCTGACCGTCGGCGCGTCACGGACGTAGTAGGCGAACTGGTGCTCGCGCACCTCCTCGGCCAGCCGGGTCCACTCCTGGCGCACGTCGTCGGGGGCGCTCGCCAGCTCCGCGGTGGCCCCGCCGGTCTCCGGGACGTCGGTGTCTGCGTC
>DASSKF010000193.1:0-7620 GCA_035690725.1 Segeticoccus sp. | reverse complement strand
CTGCGGCTGCGGCGGGCCGAGCGGGACATCGTCGCTGCGCAGGAGGCACTGGGGGCGACCGCACTCACCGGGCGGGAGGCGGAACGGCTCGTCGAGGGACTGGCCTGTCGCCCACGGGCACGCGAGGGCGCCCGGACACGTGAGATTCTGCCGAGGGATCTCGACACGTGTCGTGAGTTTGGGGGACGAGGACCATGACGGCATACCCACCGCCGGGAGCGGCACCACCGCCGGGTGCGGAGCCGCACCGGGGCAGCCACCTGTCTTCCGGCAGCGGCCCCGTGCCCGGCGCGGCCCCGCCCGGCGCCCCGCGTCCGGGCGCAACACCGGGACAGATCGCCCCTCCGCCCGGGCGCCCGAACCGGCCACCGGTCACGCAGTCGCTCTTCCTGGCGCACAAGCCGGGCGTGGTGCCCCTGCGGGCGCTGGGCCTCGGCGACGTCTACGACGGCGCCGTGAAGACGGTGCGGCGCAATCCGCGCGCCACGATCGGGATGTCGGCCCTCGTCGCCGCCATCTTCCTCATCCCGTCCGCCCTGCTGACCGGGTCGCTGGCCGCGCTGGACGTCAACGGGGCGGGCACCGACATCGCAGCGTTCTTCGGCACCTTCGGACAGGCGCTCGCCTCCCAAGCGGCCACCGTCGTGCTCACCGGCCTGCTCGTGGTCGTCGTCAGCGAGGCGGTCCTCGGGCACAGCGCCGGTCTCGGGAGCACCTGGCGCCGGACCCGCGGACGCCTGCTGCCGCTCATCGGCCTCAACCTGCTCATCGCCCTGGCGGCGGTCCTCGCCGTCGCCGCCCTGTTCGTCGGACCGGTGCTGCTGCTGGCGAACGACGAGATCGGCAGCGGGATCGGCCTGCTGCTGGTGGCGATCGCGCTCACCGCGGTCGGCCTCCTCTGGCTGCAGACCCGCACCTGCCTGGCCGGGCCGGCGCTGGTGCTCGAGCGGGTCGGCATCCGCCGCAGCCTCCGCCGGGCCTGGGACCTCAGCAGCGGCAAGGAGTTCTGGCGCATCCTCGGGATCAACCTGCTGACCATGGTCGTCGTGGGCATCGCCTCGTCGATCCTCGCCGCGCCCTTCACCATGATCGGACCCCTCGTGCTGCTGGCCACCGGCCTGGACCCGGACAGCATGCTGCTCGTCCAGGTCTTCCTCGGGCACCTCGGCCAGCTCGTGACGGCAGCGGTCCTCACCCCGTTCGCGGCCGCGGTGACCTGCCTGCTCTACGTGGACCAGCGGATCCGGCGCGAGGCGCTGGACGTCACCCTCGTCCGCGCCGCCCGGGCCGCGAACCCCGCCTGACCGCATGCGCCCCCTGTTGCCTGCGGCCGACGGCCCGCCTCTCGACCCCGGCTCCGACGAGGCACGCCGGTGGCTGGAGGGCGAGCTCGCCCACGCCGAGTACCACCAGGGCAACACCTTCCTGGACCGGCTCGCGGAGTGGTTCGCCGACCTGTTCAACCGCAGCACCGAGCTGCCGAGCGCCAGCAACCCGGTCTCGATGACCGTCACGGTGGTGCTCGCCGTGCTCGTCGTGGCGCTGCTCGCCTGGGTGCTGCCGCGAGTCCGGCGCGAGCGCCGGGTCCGCAGCGGCCGGGAGGGCGTCCTCACCGATCCTGCCCTGACCGCCGCCGACTACCGGCAGCGCGCCGACCGGGCACTGGCGCTGGGTCGCTTCGACGAGGCCCTGCTGGACGCCTTCCGGGCGCTCACCCGGGTGGCCACCGACCGCACGCTGCTCGACGACGCCCCGGGCCGGACGGCGCACGAGGTGGGCGTGGCCCTGAGTGTGCCGTTCCCCCAGCACGCCGACGCCCTGACCCGGGCGGCCGACCTGTTCGACGCGGTGCGCTACGGGGACACGCACGTCGGCGCCGACGAGGCCCGGTGGGTGCGCCGGCTGGACACCGAGCTCGCCGCCACCCGACCCAGGCACGACGATGGCCCGGGGGGTCCGGCCGACCACCACGGTGGGCCCGGCGGCACGGCCGCGGTCCCGGGGGGCGTGCGATGACCACCACCACTCCGGCACCACAGAGCGACGGCGCCCGCACCGACAGCGCCCGCACCGACGGAACGCCCCCGCGCCCTTCGTGGCGGCGCTGGCGCGGCCCGACGCTGTGGACCCTGCTCGTCCTGGTCGTCGCGGCGGTGCTCACCCTCATCGCCCTCGGCCAGCAGCGCAGCACGTCGGCCCTGGACCCCGACACCGTCGGGCGCGACGGCACCCATGCCCTCGTGGAGGTCCTGCGCGACCACGGGGTGGACGTCGATGTCGTCCGGTCCCAGCAGGCGCTCCAGGACGCCGACGTCGGCGCCGGGACCACCGTGCTGGTGACCCGCGCCAGCGCGCTGTCCGCCCACACCGCCGACGAGGGGCGCCGGGCCACCTCGGCCGCCGACCGGGTCGTGCTGCTCGAACCGGGCCGCGCCGCGATCCGCGGTTTCGCACTGCCGGTGGAGACCGGCCCGAGCACCTACCAGCCGACGACGGCGCACTGCGCGACCGGCGACGTCCGCCGCGACGACCGCATCACCGGGACCCGGACCACCTACCTGCCCCACGACGGCGTCGACGCCGACGTCTGCTTCCCCGGCCCGCAGACCGACCGGGGTGACCGCGGTGGCACCGTCGTGACCCTGCCCGCCACCGCCGACCGCCCCCGGGCCGTGCTCCTCGGCAGCAACGACCTGCTCACCAACGACACCATCACCGACGCCGACCACGCGGGGGTGGCCGTGCGGACGCTCGGGCACTCCGAGCGGCTGGTCTGGTACGTCGCCACCGTCGACGACATCTCCGCCGACGACCCGACCGCGGTCAGCACCATCGTGCCCGCCTGGCTCACACCCGCCCTGCTGCTGGGCGGGTCCGCCGTGCTGGTGCTCATCCTCTGGCGCGGCCGCCGGCTGGGGCGGCTGGTCACCGAGCCGCTGCCGGTCGTCGTGCGGGCCACCGAGACCACCGAGAGCCGCGGCCGGCTCTACCGGCGGGCCCGCGACCGCAGCCGGGCCGTCGCCGTGTTGCAGGCCGCCACCCGCCGGCGCCTCGCCGCCCGGCTCGGCCTCCCGGGCGGCACCCGGCCCGAGGAGCTGGCGAGCGCGGTCGCCGGGGCGACGGGCCGGCATACCGACGAGGTGGCGCGGCTGCTGGGACGCGCGGGACCGACCGACCCACCGCCGCAGGTGGCGGACGATGCGACCATGCTGGACCTGGCCGGGAAGCTGGCCCAACTGGAGGAAGAGGTACGCCGCCGATGACCGACACCCACGACCGCACCGGCCCGGTCGGGACGACCACGGACACCGCCCGGGACGCGCGGGAGGCGCTGCTCGCGGTCCGGCACGAGGTCGCCAAGGCGGTCGTCGGGCAGGACGCCGCCGTGTCCGGCGTCATCATCGCCCTGCTGGCGCGCGGGCACGTCCTGCTCGAGGGGGTGCCCGGTGTCGCGAAGACGCTCCTGGTGCGGACGATGGCCGCCGCCCTCGACGTGGACACCAAGCGGGTGCAGTTCACGCCGGACCTGATGCCCGGCGACATCACCGGCTCGCTCGTCTACGACCAGCGCACGTCGCAGTTCTCCTTCCGGGAGGGCCCGGTCTTCACCAACCTGCTGCTCGCGGACGAGGTCAACCGCACGCCGCCGAAGACGCAGTCCGCGCTGCTCGAGGCGATGGAGGAGCGGCAGGTCTCGATCGACGGGCGGCCGCACCGGCTGCCCGACCCGTTCCTCGTCGCCGCGACGCAGAACCCGGTGGAGTACGAGGGCACCTACCCGCTCCCCGAGGCCCAGCTGGACCGGTTCCTGCTCAAGGTCGTGCTGCCCCTGCCGCCGCGCGAGGACGAACAGCAGGTGCTCCTGCGGCACGCCGGCGGGTTCGACCCGCGCGACCTGGCGGCGGCCGGGGTGGGCGCGGTGGCCGGTCCCGCCGACCTGGCTGCCGGCGCGGCCGCCGTACGCGAGGTGAGCATCTCGCCCGAGATCGCCGGCTACATCGTCGACGTCGCCCGGGCGACCCGGTCCTCCCCCTCGCTTGCGCTGGGCGTGAGCCCCCGAGGTGCCACCGCGTTGCTCGCGACCAGCCGGGCCTGGGCCTGGCTCAACGGCCGCGCCTTCGTCACCCCGGACGACGTCAAGGCGCTCGCGCACGCCACGCTCGGGCACCGGCTCACGCTGCGGCCGGAGGCCGAGCTGGAGGGTGTGCACGTGTCGTCCGTGCTCGACAGCGCCCTCGCCTCCGTGCCCGTGCCCCGGTGAGCCTCGTGGAGGTCCGTATGCCGGGTCGCTCGCCGTGGCTGCCCCGCCCGGTCGGTGCGGCTGGTGCGGGAACGGCGGCAGGTGAGCGATGGCACTGACGGGGCGGGCCGTCATACTCCTGCTGCTCGGGCTCGTGCCGACGGTGGTCTGGCCGAGCGCGGCCACGGTGCGGCTGTGGTGGCTCGTCGCCGCCTGTGCAGTCGTGCTCGACCTCGTGCTCGCGGTGAGCCCGAAGCGGCTGGAGGTCCGGCGGGAGCCGCCCGGTCAGGTCCGGCTCGGCGACTCCGGGCGCAGCGTCCTGCTGGTGACCAACCCGACCGGCCGGACGCTCCGTGGCCCCGTGCGGGACGCGTGGCAGCCGTCGGCCGGTGCTGCCGGCGAGCGGCACCGGCTGGTGCTGCCACCGGGCGAACGGCGCCGGCTGGTCACGGCCCTCACGCCGACCCGTCGCGGCGACCGCTCGGCCGACGCGGTCACCGTGCGCAGCCTGGGACCGCTCGGGCTGGCCGGGCGGCAGCGGTCGCTCGAGGTGCCCGGCGTCATCCGGGCCCTGCCGCCGTTCACCTCCCGCAAGCACCTCCCGAGCCGGCTGGCGATGCTGCGCCAGCTCGACGGGCGCTCCGCGGTGCGGACGCGGGGGCAGGGCACCGAGTTCGACTCGCTGCGGGACTACGTCGAGGGCGACGACGTGCGCAGCATCGACTGGCGGGCCACCGCCCGGCGGCAGTCGGTCGTGGTGCGCACCTGGCAGCCGGAGCGGGACCGTCGGGTGGTCCTCGTGCTCGACACCTCCCGGGTGTCGGCTGCCCGCGTCGGCGACACCCCGCGGCTCGACGCGGCGATGGACGCGGCGCTGCTGCTGGCGGCTCTCGCCAGCCGCGCCGGGGACCGGGTCGACCTCCTCGCCGGTGACCGACGGGTGCGCGCACGCGTCTCCGGGGCAAGCCGGGACGAGCTGCTCAACGAGCTCGTCGGCGCGATGGCGCCGCTGGAACCGGCGCTGCTCGAGGCGGACTGGCCGCTGCTCGCCGGCGCCGTCGCCGGGCTGTCCCGGCAGCGCGCGCTCGTCGTGCTGCTGACGCCGCTGGAGCCCGCCGCCGTCGAGGAGGGCCTGCTGCCGGTGCTGCCCGCGCTCGCCCAGCAGCACCGGGTGGTGCTCGCGTCGGTGGCCGACCCCGCACTGGCGGCCATGGCCGCCGACCGGTCCGGTGCCCGCGAGGTCTACGACGCGGCCGCCGCCGAGCGGACGGTCGCGCTGCGGCAGCACACCGCCGAGACGTTGCGGCGGATGGGGCTCGACGTGCTCGACGCCGACCCCGAGGACCTGCCGGTCCGCCTGGCCGACCACTACCTGCTGCTCAAGAGCCAGGGCCTGCTCTAGACCTGGCTGCGCGCGCGGCTCGACGTGTCGTGCCTCGCCGCGGCTGCCCACCCGCCCCGGCGTCCCACCCATGGGGCAGGATCGACGACATGATCAGGCTGCCCGGCTTCGTCGCCCACGAACACCTCATCACGGTCCCCCTCGACCACGGCAACCCGAGCGGCCACACGATCGAGCTGTTCGCCCGGGAGCTCGTCGACCCGGCCCGTCAGCACGACGACCTGCCCTTCCTGCTCTACCTGCAGGGTGGGCCGGGCGGCAAGTCACCGCGCCCCCTCGACCGGTCCGGCTGGCTCGACGTGGCGCTGCGCACCCACCGGGTGCTGCTGCTCGACCAGCGCGGGACCGGCCGCAGCACGCCGATCACGCCGGCCATCACCCGCGACCGCACCGCGCAGCAGGTCGCCGACTACCTGAGCCACTTCCGGGCCGACGCGATCGTCGCGGACGCCGAGCTGCTGCGCCGTGATCTGATCGGCGGCCGCCGGTGGGACACCCTCGGCCAGAGCTACGGCGGTTTCGTGACCCTCACCTACCTGTCCCGGGCGCCGCAAGCCCTCGACCACTGCTACGTCACCGGAGGCATCCCCGGCGTCACGGCCACCGCCCAGGACGTCTACGCGCGGACGTTCCCGCGCGCCGCGAACCGAACCCGGGAGTACTACGCGCGCTACCCCGAGGACGAGGCCCGGATGGCCCGGTTGGTCGACCACCTCACCGAGCACGAGGTCCTGCTCCCGGACGGTGACGTGCTCACCCCGCACCGCCTGCGGACGATCGGCTCCGTGTTCGGCATGAGCTACGGCTTCGAGACCGTCCACTGGCTCCTCGAGGAGGCGTGGGCAGGCAAGGAGCTGCACCCGTCGTTCCTGTACGACGTGCAGACCCGGACCGGGTTCGTCGACAACGTCCTCTACCCCCTGCAGGAGTACTCCTACGCCTCCGGCGCGGCCTCGGCGTGGGCAGCCCAGCAGGAGTACGACCGGCGCCCGGAGTTCGCCGCCGGCGCGCGGCCGGTCCTGCTGACCGCCGAGATGATGTTCCCGTGGATGTTCCGCGAGATCCGCTCGCTGTGGCCGTTCGCCGAGGCCGCCGACCTCCTTGCGGCCAAGGAGGACTGGCCGCCGCTCTACGACCTGGACCGGCTGGCGCGCAACGAGGTCCCGCTCTGCGCGGCGGTCTACCACGACGACCTCTACGTGGACGCCGAGCTCCAGCTGCAGACGATGGATCAGGTCGGCAGCGCCCGGGCCTGGGTCACCAACGAGCACGAGCACGACGGGCTGCGCACGGCTCCGGCCGTACTCGAGCGGCTGCTCGACATGGGCGCGGGGCGCTGCTGACGGGCAGGGTGGACCGGGTGGCGGCAGCCCGGCGGCAGAAGCCAGGCTCAGCCCACGACCGGTGCCGCGTCGCCGGCCTCGCGGATCCCGACGTCGCCGGTCTCGCCCCGACGCGCCGCCCAGCGGCCGGCGGTGAACACGTAGGCGAGGAAGGCGACCTCGGCGACGATCCCGATGGTGATCCGCGCCCAGGTGGGCAGCCCGGACGGCGTGACGAAGGCCTCGATGATCCCAGAGATCCCGAGCACCACGATGAGGCCGAGGGCGGTGCTCATCGCCGATCGCCCCTCCGCGGCGAGCGACTGCGAGCGGGTGCGGGCGCCGGGCTCGATCCACGACCAGAACAGCCGCAGCCCGGTCGCGGCGGCGACGAACACCGCTGTCAGCTCGAGGATCCCGTGCGGCAGGATCAGGCCGAAGAACAGGCTCGCCCGGCCGTGGTGGGTGAGGATCGCACCGGACAGCGCGACGTTGAGGACGTTCTGCCAGAGCAGGTAGACGACCGGGAACCCGAGGATGCCGAAGGCGATGCACAGCGCGGAGACCCAGACGTTGTTGGTCCACACCCGGAACGCGAAGTCGGAGGCGGCGAACTCGCTGTAGTAGTTCTCGAAGTCGGAGTTGACCAGCTGCTG
>DASSKF010000192.1:0-2279 GCA_035690725.1 Segeticoccus sp. | reverse complement strand
AGCGGCTCGTCCATGAGGAACACCTGCGGCTGGCGCACGATCGCGCGGCCCATGGCGACGCGCTGGCGCTGGCCACCGGAGAGGGCCTTGGGCTTGCGGTCGAGGTAGGGCTCGAGGTCGAGGATCTTGGCGGCCTCCTCGACCCGCTGGCGGATCTCGGTCTTCGGCGTCCCGGCGATCTTGAGTGCGAAGCCCATGTTGTCGGCCACCGACATGTGCGGGTAGAGCGCGTAGTTCTGGAAGACCATGGCGACGTCGCGGTCCTTGGGGGACAGGTCGGTCACGTCCCGGTCGCCGATCCAGATGCTGCCGTCGTTGACCTCCTCGAGGCCGGCGAGCATCCGCAGGCTGGTGGACTTTCCGCATCCGGAGGGGCCGACGAGGACGAGGAACTCGCCGTCCGCGATGTCGATCTCGAGCTGGTCGACGGCGGGAGTGGTGGACCCCGGGTAGATCCGGGTGGCCTTGTCGAACGTGACGGTTGCCATGAGTGATCTGCCTTCCTTCACCGGCAGGAACGTGCCGGACGATCCGTTGTAAAGGGGTGGAACGGGCGACGCGGGCCGCGCCGCTCGCCCTCGCATCCTTGCGGAGAATCGCTCTCGCCGCCAGACCCCGGGCGTACCGGTTGTCGCGTTACCCAAATGTTGTGGCGGCTGCGGCACGGTCGTGACCGGGCCGGTGCACGATCGACCTGACCAGATCCGCGCCGGCCCCGAAGGTGTCGACCATGTCCCCTGCCCGCCGCCACCGCCGGCGCATCGCCGTGCTGGCCGTCGCGGCGGCGCTCCTCGGCACCGTGGCGCTGGGGGCGTGCACCGACGAGCTGGACCGGGGTACCTCCCGCGCGGCGACTGCTCCCGCCACGAGCCCGGAGGTCGTGCCGCCCCGTCCGGACGTCCCCGACCCGGGGCAGCAGGGGCCGGACCTGGTCGTGGAGACCGACGACGAGCTGGTCGGCGCCCTGCGCCCGTGCGTGCGGCGGTTCGCCGAGCAGCACGGCGTCAGCGCGGAGGTCCAGGCGGGCGACAACTCGCGGGCTGCCATCGCCCAGTCGCTGACGAGCGGGACCGGTCCGGACGTGGTGACCGGCTCGCACGCCTGGATCGGTGCGCTCGCCGAGCAGGAGGCCATCGTCCCCGTCCCCCTGCCGCAGGGCCTGCGGCGCCACCTCGAGCCGGTCGCCCGGGCCGCGGTCCGGTACGACGGGAAGTCCTGGGGCGTGCCCTTCGGTCTGGACACCACGGCGCTGGTCCGCAACGCGACCCTCGTGCCCGATGCCCCGCGGTCCTTCACCGAGGTGGTCGAGACCGGCCGGAGGCTCACCGATGCCGGGCGCACCGAGGTGCCGCTGGTCCAGGAGGTGGGTCTCAACGGGGACCTGCGCTACGCCTACCCCTACCTGGCCGCGTCCGCCGACGGCATCTTCGCCCGGCTGCCCGACGGAGGGTATGACGGCACGAAGCTGCGCATCACCTCCTCCGGCTGGCTGCGCGGCGGGCAGCGGCTGGCGCACCTTGCGGAGCAGGGGGTGCTCACCACCGAGGTCGACGCCCGCAACTCCGACGCCCTGTTCGACTCCGGGTCGTCGGCCTGGATGGTGACCGGGCCGTGGTCGCTCTTCCGGGCTCGCCAGGCCGGCATCCCGGCGGAGGTCTCGCCGCTGCCGCCGTTCGCCGACGGGAGCGACCCACGGCCGCTCGTGGACGTCGCCACCCTCTTCGTGTCAGCGCACTCCGACCGCAAGCGCCTGTCCGAGCAGCTGGTGCTCGGCTGCGGGGGATCGCGGCGGGTCCAGGCCGGGTTGGCCCGCGCCGGGCACCGTCCGCCGGCAATGCGCACTGCCCTCGACGCGGCGGCCCGGGCACTGCCCGAGGCCGACCTGCGCGCCTGGGCCCGGGCGGCCAAGCGAGGGGACCCGGTGCCGAACGTGCCGCAGATGGACGGGGTGTGGGGCCCGCTGGCCCAGGCGGAGGCCGACATCGTCGGGGGCAGCAGCCCGGCGACGGCGCTGCGCGAGGCCGCCGAGGCCATTTCCCGAACAGGAGCGTCGCCGCCCGGGTAACGTCGTTGCCGTCGGCACGGTGGGGGCCGCACACGGTCTGGGGGTGAGTGGTCATGACAGCCCGGCTTGCCGACGTCGCGCGGTACGCGCAGGTCAGTGAGGCGACGGTCAGCCGTGTCCTCAATGACAAGCCGGGGGTGGCACCGGCCACCCGACAGGCGGTGCTGACTGCCCTCGACGTCCTCGGGTACGACCGGCCGAGCCGGCTCCGGCC
>DASSKF010000191.1:0-37642 GCA_035690725.1 Segeticoccus sp. | reverse complement strand
CGGGGGTGGGGCGTCGGCGGAGGTGCCTGTGCCGCAGCAGAACCGGGTCACCCCTTGCGGGGACATCGTCGCGACCCCGCTGCGCGGTGCCTGGACCGGCAACCGGGGGATCCTGCACGAGGGCGACCGCATCGTCCGGTTCCACGCGAGCGACCTCTGGATCACCTGCGCGCTGGAGTTCCGCGGCCGCTGGAGCGAGCAGTGGCGGCCGCACCACTTCACCTGGCTGTACTTCCACGACGAGGCCGTGTCCCTCGCCGCCGGGCACCGGCCGTGCGCCGAGTGCCGTCGCGCCGACTACCGCGCCTTCCGGGACGCGTGGGCCGACGCACTCGCCGTAGCCCCACCGTCCGCGCGGCAGCTGAACCAGCAGCTGCACGGCGAGCGCATCGTGCGCGGGACCCACACCCGCCGCCGGCACACGCTGGCTTGGCACGACCTGCCGGACGGCGCCTTCGTGCGGGTGCTTCCCGGGACGGCGGTCGTCGTGGACGACCACCTGTCGGTGTGGACGCCCGCCGGCTACGGCGACCGGCTCCCCCGCCCCCGGACCGGCCGGGCAGAGGTCATCACCCCACCCTCCTCGGTGGCGGCACTGCGGGCCGGCTACCCGGTCCAGGTCGACGACGCGGCCCGGTAGGACCGGGCCCCCGGGAGCGGGCAGCCGGCTCCAGTGGCCGCCGTCAGCGGCGGCGCCGGCGTAGCTCGTCGTTGAGGGCCGGCACGACCTCGTGCAGGTCGCCGATCACGGCGTAGTCGGCCCGGGTGACCATCGGCGCATCGGGGTCGGTGTTGATCGCGATGATCGTCTTGGCGCTCTGGCAGCCGGCCCAGTGCTGGATGGCGCCGCTGATGCCGCAGGCCAGGTAGAGGTCCGGCGAGATCCGGCTGCCGGTCTGCCCGACCTGCTCGTGGTGCGGCCGCCACCCGAGGTTGGTGACGACCCGGGACACGCCGAGCGCTCCACCGAGCAGGTTCGTCAGTTCCAGCAGGTCCTCGAACCCGTCGGCCCGGCCAACGCCGCGTCCGGCACCGACGACGACCTTGGCCCGGGTGAGGGCGGAGGTGTCCTCGGACTCGGTCTCCTCGATCCGGGCCACCTGCCCGATGAGGTCGGGGTCGGTCAGCTCGACGTCGACGGGCACGACCTCCGGCTCGGTCGGCTGGGTGGCACCGCTCGGCTCGCAGGCGTGGCCGGCCACGGTGAGGACGGCCATCCGGTCGGCGAGCGCCATCTCCTCGAGCACGGACCCGCCCATCACCTGGCGGGAGACCCGCAGCGGCTCGCGCTCGTCGACGGCCACGACGTTGGCGGCCATCCCCACATCGAGCCGGCAGGCGACGTGCGCCATCAGCTCGCTGCCGCGCGGGGTGCCCGCCGCGAGCACCGCTCGGGCGTCCCGTGAACGGGCCACCGACGTGAGGGCGGCCGCCCAGGCGGCTCCGCCGTAGCGGTCCAGCCGCTCGTCGGCGACGTGCACGAGCGTGGTCACGCCCTGCTCGCCGAGCACGGACAGGTGCGGCGCCGGGTCGCCGCCGACCAGGACAACCTCCACCGGCTCGCCGTTGCCCAGCTGCTCGCGGGCGAAGGTGAGCGTCTCGAGCGTCGTCTCGGCGACCTCGCCCCCCTCGGTCTCCAACCAGACGAGGATCATCGCGACACCACCCCGATCCTCTCCAGCACGTCGGCCAGGGCCGGCACCGCAGCCGCGCCCTCTCCCAGCACCTGCGCCTCGGTCGGCTGCTCCGGCAGCTCCTTGAGCCGGACCCGGCCGGTGCCCCGGGGCTCGACCTCGGGGGCGTGCACGTCGACCGGTGCGCGCTTGGCCTTCATCCGTCCCGGGATCGACGGGTAGCGCGGCTCCACGCCGCCCTCACGGACGGCCACGACGGCCGGCAGGGCCAGCTCGAAGACCTCGTTCCCGTCCGGACCGGTGCCGTGCGCGACGAGCTGGTCACCGTCGACCCGGAGGCTCGAGATGCCGGTCAGGACGGGCCGGCCCAGTGCGTAGCCGAGGCGGACGCCGACCTGGAAGTCTCCGGTGTCGGCGGCGTCGTTGCCGACCAGGACGAGCTCGTGCTGCCGGCCGTCCGCCTCGTCGCTGCGCAGCTGGGCAGCGACCGCGGCGGCGACGTCCGCCGGGCCGAACCGGTCCGGGTCGGCCTCGAGCAGGACGCCCCGGCTGCAGCCGACGGCCAGGGCCGAGCGCAGCTGTTCCTCGGCGTCCTCGCTGCCGAGTGACAGGACCGTCACCTCCCCGCCGGTCGCGGTCGCGACGTCGACCGCGAGGGTGACGGCTGCCTCGTCGTGGGAGCTGAGGGTGAAGCCGGCGTGCGAGGTGTCCACGGTGCCGTCGTCCGTGAGGGTCACCTGTGCCGCCTGCTCCGGGACGCGCTTCACGCAGACCAGCACGTTGGTCATCGCTACCTCCGGATGCGCTCGTTGTCGGGGTCGAAGAGCGGTGTGCTGTCGGCGGACCCGACGACGACCGGGTATCGGTGGCCGAGGTACTCGACGCTCAGCCGGTTGCCCACTCTGGCCTGGTCCGGCGGCAGGTACGCCATCAGCACGTGCTTGCCGAGCGAGGGCGCCGAGCCCGCCGTGGTGACGTAGGAGCGTCGGCCCCGCCCGTCGACGAGCGGCTCGCCGTCGGCTGTCAGGACCGGCTCGCCGCCGAGCATGTACCGCTGCACACCGTCCGGGCCGGTGTGGTCCTCCACCGTCAGGGAACACATCACCGCGGCCGGGTCCTCCGCCCGCTGCTTGAGGTACGCCTCGCGGCCGATGAAGTCGGCATCCTTGACCTTCGGCCGCGTCATGCCCGCCTCGACCAGGCTGTGCTCGGTGTCGAGCTCGGCCCCGTGCGCGCGGTAGCCCTTCTCGATGCGGCCGGTGGTGCCGTAGACGCCGATCCCGGCCGGCACCAGACCGTGCGGCTCCCCCGCCTCCCGCAGCAGCGACCAGAGACGGGCGCCCTCCTCCATGGGGACGTAGAGCTCCCAACCCAGCTCACCGACATACGAGATGCGGGAGGCGAGCGTGGGCACCGTGTCGACGTCGATCCGGCGACAGGTCGCGAACCGGAAGCCCTCGTGGGAGATGTCGTCGCCGGTCAGCGCGCCGAGGACGTCGCGGGCGCGTGGTCCCCAGAGGCCGACGGTGGTGTACGCGGAGGTGAGGTCCACCACCTGCACCGAGCCGTTGCCCGGCAGGTGGCGCCGGAACCAGGCGAGGTCCACCATCCCGCTCGCACCGCCGGTGACGACGCGGAAGCGGTCCTCGGCGAGGCGCATGATCGTCAGGTCCGACCGGATCCCTCCCCGCTCGTCGAGCAGGGAAGTGTAGACCACTCGGCCGGGGGCGACGTCCATCTGGGCGACGGCCAGCCGTTGCACGGCGTCCAGCGCGCCCGGCCCGAGCAGGTCGAAGACGACGAAGGCGCTGAGGTCGACGAGCGCGGCCCGCTCGCGCATCGCCAGGTGCTCGGCGTTGATGATCGGCGACCACCAGCGGGAGTCCCACTCGGCCTCGCGGGGCAGCACCGCGTCGCCGTAGTCGGACAGGAGGCCCTCGTTGGACGCGTACCACTGGGGCCGTTCCCAGCCGGCGGCCTCGAAGAAGACCGCCCCCAGCCGCTGCTCGTCGGCGTGCATCGGCGCCAGGCGCACGTCCCGGTTGCTCGCCCACTGCTCGGAGGGGTGGACGATTCCGTAGGTCTTGTTGAACCCCTCGCCGGCTCGTGCCCGGACATGCCGCCGGGTCCGCTGGTGCGGGTAGAACCGGGCGATGTCGGCACCGTGCAGGTCGTACTCCGGGTTGCCGTCGGTCATCCACTCCGCCACGAGCCGGCCGACACCCGGTCCCTCCTTGACCCAGACCGCCGCGGCCGACCACAGGCCGGCCACCTCGGGGCTCTCCCCCAGGATCGGCGCCCCGTCGGGAGTCAACGAGAGCAGTCCGTTGATGGCGTAGCGGATTCCGACGTCGGGGTTGCCCAGGACGTCGGGCATCAGCTCCAGCGCCTGCTCCAGCTGCAGGTCGAAGTCGTCGGCCGTGAACGGCAGCTCGGTCGGCGACAGCTTCGACTGCTCGATCGACGGGATCGTCTCGGCGTCGTGCAGGATCGGCCGGTGCGCGTAGGAGCCGACCTCCATCTCCTGGCCGTGCTGCCGCTCATAGCAGCCGGTGTCCATGTCGCGGATGATCGGGAAGTTGATCTCGCCGGTGGTCTCGGCGAGCTGCGGCACCGGCCCGACGCTGATCATCTGGTGCACCGTCGGCGTGAGCGGGATCGCGGCACCCGCCATGGCCGCCAGCTTGGGGCTCCACACGCCGCACGCGACCACGACGCTCTCGGCCTCGATGTCGCCCTTGGTCGTGCGCACCCGCTTGATGCGTCCCCGCTCGACGTCCATGCCGGTGACCTCGACGGTCGGGACGCTGGTGAGCGCGCCCATCTCCTGGGCCTTCTCCCGCATGATCGTCCCCGCCTGCAGCGAGTCCACCACGCCCACCGTCGGCGTGTAGAACCCGCCGAGGATCACCGACGGGTCGAGGTAGGGGACCTTCTCGGCGACCTGCGCCGGGGTGAGCATCTCGGAGGGGATGTCCCAGGCGATCGCCGACTGCATGCGCCGGTGCAGCTCCTGCATCCGCTCCTCGGTGCGTGCCACCTCGATGCCGCCGGACTGGGTGAACACCCCCATCTCGCGGTACTGCCGGACGCTGTCGAGGGTCAGGTCGGTGATCTCCCGCGAGTGGTCCACCGGGAAGATGAAGTTCGAGGCGTGACCGGTCGACCCTCCCGGGTTGGGCAACGGTCCCTTGTCGATCTGCACGATGTCGCGCCACCCCAGCCGCGCCAGGTGATAGGCGACACTGTTGCCCACGATGCCGGCGCCGATCACCAGGACCCGTGCCGTGCCAGGAACCTCGGCCATGCTCCACGCTCCCCGTACGAGGCGACGCGTTGCGCCCTCCGCAACTCACGTCGTCATGCGAAACACTGTCCCGGCATCGTCGCCCTCGTCGGCGAGCGGTGTCAAGGGTTCGGACCACGCCAGCCGAGCCGGGCGGACACCTCCTGTGCCGTGGCGACCACCCGACCCACCGCGGCCCGGGTCGCCGACTCGTCGAAGCGGAAGCTGGGCCCGGAGACCGACAGCGACGCGATGATGTCGCCGTGCGCGTTGCGCAGCGGTGCCGCGACCGCGGTCAGGCCGACCTCGAGCTCGTCAGCGACGACGCTGTAGCCGATCCCCCGCACGTCCTCCACCTGCCGGACGAGCGTACGGATGTCGGTGACCGTGCGAGGCGTGTAGGAGCGCAGCCGGCGGCCGACGATCTTGCGGATCTCGTCGGCCGAGAGCCCGGACAGGAGGACCTTGCCGTTCGACGTGGCGTGCAACGGGATTCGCTGGCCCACCCAGTTGTGCGACGGCAGGGAGGACGAGCCGGCGAGCTGGTCGAGGTAGAGTGCCGCGTCCTCGTGGAGCACGACGATGTTGACCGTCTCCTCCAGCTCCTGGGCGAGGGCGCGGGCCAGCGGGCGGGCCTCCTGCACGACGTCGAGACGCGCGGTCGTCGCCCCGGCCAGGCGCAGTATGCCGACCCCGAGCCGGTACTTGCCCCGCTCGGCGTTCTGCTCCACCAGGTCGCCCGCCTCGAGCGCGGACAGGAGGCGGAACGCCGTCGACTTGTGCACCCCGAGCGCCGTGGCGAGCTGGGTGACCCCACACTCCCCCTCCTGGGCGAGCACCTGCAGCAGCCGCACGGCGCGGTCGACGGACTGCACGGTCCCGCTCTTCGGCGCCACCTCTGTGTTGCCCATGGCACAACGGTACGGCAGAGGGCGAGACGCGTGGAGCACCGGCGATCGAGACGCGATCGTTGTCGCCGAAGCGTCCGGGTGGTCACCAGCCGCGCCCCGGAGGCGACTAGGGTCGAGGAATGGCCCACGGCACGCAGTCGATCGACCGGGCGGCAGAGCTGCTGTCGCTGGTGATCCACGCGACCGAGCCGGTCACCTACACCTCGCTCGTCGAGACGACCGGGCTGGCCCGGTCCACGGTCTCGCGGCTGCTCGCCGCGCTCGAGCGCAACGGGCTGCTCGAGCGGGACCTCGACGGGGCCTTCCGGGGCGGCGCCATGTTCACCCACTACGCCGCGCGCTACGACCGGGTCGAGGCCCTGCTGGCCGTCGCCCAGCCCTACCTGGAGCGGATCGGCGAGCGCACCGGCGAGACAGTCAACCTCGGCGTCCCGCGCGGCGAGCACGTCGTGCACGTGGCGCAGATCGACTCGCGCTACGTCGTCGGCGCGACGAGCTGGATGGACGTCGACGTGCCGCCGCACTGCTCGGCGCTCGGCAAGGTGATGTACGCGTTCGGGGCGATCATCCTGCCGGGCGGTTCGCTGGCCCAGTGCACCCCCCAGACGGTCACCGACCGGGACAAGCTGCTCCGCCAGCTGGAGGAGGTGCGCGAGCGCGGCTATGCGACGACCTCCGGTGACTTCGAGGAGGGGCTCGATGCGGTCGCCGCACCCGTGCACGGCCCGGATGGTGTGGTCAACGCCGCCATCGGCGTCTCGGGTCCCTCGTTCCGGCTGACCGAGCAGCTGCAAGAGCTCGGCGAGCAGCTGGTCGTCGAGACCGGTCGGCTCGCGAGCACGCTGAAGCGCCTGGGTTGAGGCGGCCCCGGCGTCGCCTCAGCCGGTCAGGTCCTCCTGCAGGCGGGCCAGGGTCGCCCGGCGCCACTGCTCGGCGCGGTCCACCTGGTTGAACGTGTAGAGGTGCACCCCGGCAATGCCGCTCTCCGGGCGGTCGAGCACCGGTGCCAGCTCCCGGAGGAACCGCTCCGTGCGGAAGCCGCCCGGAGCGGCGAGCCGGGTGAACAGGGACCGGTGCCCGGCCAGGAACCGTGCGGACTGCCCGACCCCGATCCGCCGGGCGATCGTCACGAGCTTGGCCCGGTCGACCGGCCCGGGGACCCCGACGTAGACGGGGAGCACCATCCCGCGGCGTCGCAGCCGCTCCAGCCAGGTGACCACCGTCTCCGGCTGCGGGCACAGGTTGCTCACCACGTGGGTCGCGTAGCGACGCTTGTCCCACATCGACTGCACCGTGACGTCGTCGTCGATCTGCGGGTGCGACTCCGGGTAGCCAGTGATCCCGACCTCGTGGAACGGCTGCCCGATCTCGTGCAGGTCCTCCAGCAGCTCCAGCGCGCACTGGTAGGTCTGCGCGGTCGGAGTGGCGTCACCACCCGGCACGAAGATCCGCTGGACCCCCACGCGGGTCAGCCGGTCGACGATCTCCTCCAGCTCGGAACGCCCGTGCACCATTCGGGCCGCCACGTGGGGCACGACGTCATACCCCTCCTTGGCGAGGCGGGTGGCCACGTCGAGGGTGGACTCGAGCCCGGAGCGCGGACTCGCCGTCACCGTCACCGTGCGGCCGACCGGCACGTACTCGTAGACCTGCTCCGCGACGGAGGCCGTCGGCAGCACCTCGTACCGGACCGTCGAGACGAGCTGGGCGAGCAGCTCGTTGAGTTCCCGTCGCGCCATGACATCCACCTCGCGGTAACGCTTGCGAACGGTCCACTCGCACCATAACGTGGGCCTTGAGTTCCATAATATGAATCTCAGGGCTCAACACAAGCGCAAACACGGAGGAGTGGCGGCGATGGTGGCGAACATGTTCCGGGACGGGCACGCGAACGTCCCCTCGGTGGACCAGGGCGACCGGAGGGTCCCCATCAACCTGCGCCAGTCGGGGCGCACCCCGGTGGAGACGCTGATCGACACCCGGGTGCGCAAGTCCCCGTACTGGGAACTGTCCATGCAGGCCGGGTGCTGGCGTGCCTCGGTCTACAACCGGATGTACCACCCGCGCGGGTACGTCCGTCCCGAGGACGGCGGGATGATGACCGAGTACGAGTCGCTCGTGCACGACGTGACCCTGTGGAACGTCGCGGTGGAGCGGCAGATCCAGGTGATCGGACCGGACGCCGAGGCGTTCGTCAACCACGTCATCACCCGCGACGCGACGAAGATCTCCCCCATGCGGGCCCGCTACGTCATCCTGTGCAACGAGGACGGCGGCATCCTCAACGACCCGGTCCTGCTGCGGCTCGCGCCGGACGAGTTCTGGTTCAGCCTGTCCGACACCGACCTGATGCTGTGGCTGCAGGGCGTCAACGTGGGGCTGCGCTACGACGTGCAGATCAACGAGATCGACGTCTCACCGGTGCAGGTCCAGGGGCCGAAGTCGGTTGACCTGATGGCCGACCTGGTGGGGCCCGCGGTCCGGGACATCCCGTCCTACGGGCTGATGTCGGCCGCGGTCGCCGGGCTGGAGGTCGTGGTCTCGCAGACCGGGTTCACCGGCGAGAAGGGCTACGAGATCTACCTGCGGGACGCGACGTTGCACGCCGAGCGGATGTGGAACGCCGTCCTCGAGGCGGGCGAGAAGTACAACCTGAAGGTGACGGCGCCCGCGCACCACCGCCGGATCGCGGCCGGGATCCTGTCGTGGGGCCAGGACATGGACTTCGAGACGCTGCCGTTCCAGGTGAACCTCGGCTACCAGGTGCCGCGGCAGAAGACGGCCGACTACATCGGCAAGAAGCGCCTCGAGGAGGTGCGCGACCAGATCGAGGCCGGCGAACCGCCGTTCACCCACCAGCTGGTCGGCCTGAAGCTGGGCGGCAAGCCGATCACCGACTACGCGCCCGACTTCTGGCTGGTCGGCACGACCCCCGAGGACGACCCGGTCGGCTACGTCACCTCGCCGTGGTACTCCCCCGAGCTCGGCACGAACATCGCCATGGCCCACGTGCCGGTCTCGTCGACGGTGCTCGGCACCCAGCTGTGGGTGCACCTTCCCGAGGAGTATGCCGAGGTGGCCGGCATGCCGGTCGTCGCCGAGGTCGTGGAGATCCCGTTCCGGCCCTCGGTCAATCCCAACACCCGGGAGGCGCTCAAGAGCCGGGGGCTGGACGCCGCCATCTGAGCGGCGCCTGCTGACCGGGCCGACGGTCCCGAGGCCGGTCGCAAAGTCCCGAGGTCGGCGGGAGAGTCCCGAGGTTCGCGTACGGGGAACTGCGAACCTCGGGACTTTCCGCTGGAACTAGGGAGTTTCCGCTCGTCCTAGGGAGTTTCCCCTGGAACTAGGGAGTTTCCGGGGCGCCGTCGCCGGCCCGGGCCGGCGGCTCGTCGTCACCCTCGTCGGGATCTCCGTCGTCGTGCCCGGCGAGGTGGTGCACGACGGCGTTGACCATCGCGGCGATCGGGACCGCGACGAGGGCGCCGACGATGCCGGCGATGACGACACCGGCGGCGATGGACAGGATCACCGCGAGCGGGTGCACCCGGACGAGACGTCCGAGCAGGAACGGCTGCAGCACGTGCGACTCGAGCTGCTGCACGGCGAGCACGACGAGCAGCATGATGATCGCGACGACCGGGCCCTGGGCGACCAGGGCCACGAGGACGGCCACGAGGCCGCTGACGAACGCACCGACGATCGGCACGAACGAGGCGACGAAGACGAGGATCCCAATGGCCGGGACCAGCGGCAGCTGGAGGATCCAGGCGCCGACCGCGATGCCGACGGCGTCGACGAACGCGACGATGACCGTCGCCCGGACGTAGGCGGTCAGTGAGCTCCAGGCCCGGTGGCCCGAGGAGTCGGTCCGCTCCCGCGCCCGCCGCGGCATCAGCCGGACCAGCCAGGCCCAGATCTGCTCGCCCTCGAACAGGAAGAAGAACGTCGCGAACAGGGCGACGAACAGGCCGGCGACGAAGTGCGTGGCCGTCGTGCCCACCGCGGCGGCCTTCGTGCCGAGCCCGCTGGAGGTGGCCGCCCCCTTGGCCTTCTCGATCGCCTGGTGGATGTCGGCGTCCGAGACACCGAAGTTCACCCGGGCCAGGTCGCGCAGCTGGTTGACGCCCTGCCCGACCTGGTCGGACAGGTCGGCGAAGCCGGTGCCGATCTGCGTGCCGACCAGGGTGAGCAGGCCGCCGACGACGACGATCAGCCCGATGAGGGTCAGCCCGGCCGCCGGCCCTCGCGGCACCCGCCAGGTGACCAGCCGGGTCACCACCGGCGCGAGCAGGGCAGTGAGCAGCACCGCCACGACGACGGGCACGACGACCTCGGACAGGTAGCGCAGCCCCCAGCCGAGCGCGAACACGGCGACGGCGATGGCGAGCAGCCGCCACGCCCACGTGCTGGCGATGAGCACACCGGGGGTGACCGCCGAGTCCTGGCGCACCGACCCGGGGGTGGTGGTCCTGGTCGTGCTGTCGTGGTCTCCGTCTCGTGCGCTCATGGATCCCCTCCTGAGGCGGCGGGCGTGCTCAGACCTGGCGGCGCGACTCCACCGCGTCCACGATCTCCGCGATCGCCTCCTCGACGGGCACGCCGTTCTTCTGCGAGCCGTCACGGTAACGGAAGGACACCCCGCCCGCCGAGCGGTCGTCCTCGCCGGCGATGAGGACGTAGGGCACCTTCTGCTTGCTGGCATTGCGGATCTTCTTGGGGAACCGGTCGGCGGAGGTGTCGAGCTCGACCCGGATCCCGTGGGAACGCAGCCGCTCCGCGACCTCGGCGAGGTAGCCGGCATACTCCTCCGCCACGGGGACGCCGAGCACCTGCACGGGCGACAGCCACGGAGGGAAGGCACCCGCGTAGTGCTCCACGAGCACCCCGATGAACCGCTCGATCGAGCCGAACTTCGCCGAGTGGATCATCACCGGTCGCTGCCGGGAGCCGTCGGCCGCCTGGTACTCCAGCTCGAACCGCTCCGGCTGGTTGAAGTCGTACTGGATGGTCGACATCTGCCAGGTCCGCCCGATCGCGTCCCGCGCCTGCACGGAGATCTTCGGCCCGTAGTAGGCCGCGCCGCCCGGGTCGGGCACCAGCTCGAGGCCGGTCTCGACCGCGACGCCCTCCAGCAGGCGGGTGGCCTCGGCCCACTGCTCCTCGGACCCGATGAACTTGTCGACGTTCTGCTCGTCGCGGGTCGACAGCTCGAGGTAGTAGTCGTCGAGCCCGAAGTCCTTCAGCAGGCTGAGGACGAAGGTCAGCAGGTGGCGCACCTCGTCGGCGGCGCCCCCGGCGGTCACGTAGGAGTGCGAGTCGTCCTGGGTGATCATCCGTACGCGGGTCAGGCCCTGCAGCACGCCGGACTTCTCGTCGCGGTAGACGGTGCCGAACTCGAACAGGCGCAGCGGCAGGTCGCGGTAGGAGCGCTGCCGCGACCGGTAGATGAGGTTGTGCATGGGACAGTTCATCGCCTTGAGGCGGTAGTTCTGCCCGTCGACGTCCATCGGCGGGAACATGCCCTCCGCGAAGTACGGCAGGTGCCCGGAGGTGTAGAACAGCTCCTCCTTGGCGATGTGCGGGGTGCCGACGTAGCTGAAGCCCTCGTCGATGTGGCGCTGGCGGACGTAGTCCTCCATCACCCGCTTGATGATCCCGCCCTTGGGGTGGAACACCGGCAGCCCCGGGCCGATGAGCTCGGGGAAGGAGTAGAGGTCCAACTCGGCGCCGAGCTTGCGGTGGTCGCGCTTCTCGGCCTCGGCCAGCCGGTCGAGGTAGTCCTTCAGCTCGGCCTTGCTCGGCCAGGCGGTCCCGTAGATCCGCTGCAGCTGCGGGTTCTTCTCCGAGCCACGCCAGTAGGCGCCACCGGACCGGACGAGCTTGAACGCGTTACCGAGCAGCTTGGTCGACGGCACGTGCGGCCCCCGGCACAGGTCGCGCCAGGCCAGGGATCCGTCCCGGCGCCGGTTGTCGTAGATGGTGAGCTCGCCGCCCCCCACCTCGACGTCGGCACCCTCGGGTGACCCTGTCGCGTCGTCCTTCCGTCCCTTGAGCCCGATCAGCTCCAGCTTGTAGGGCTCGTCGGCCAGCTCGGCGCGAGCCTCCTCGTCGCTGACGACGCGGCGGGAGAAGGCCTGCCCCTCGTTGACGATCCTCTGCATCGCCTTCTCGAGCGCCTTGAGCTGGTCGGGGTCGAACGGCTCGTCGACGTCGAAGTCGTAGTAGAACCCGTCGCGCACCGGCGGGCCGATCCCGAGCCGGGCCTCGGGGTTGACCTGCTGCACCGCCTGGGCGAGCACGTGCGCGGCCGAGTGCCGCAGCACCGCGAGGCCCTCGTCGGAGTGCACCGGGACGGGCTCGACGACGTCGCCGTCCTGCAGCTCGTGGGCCAGGTCGCGCAGCTCGCCGTCCACCCGGGCGACGACGACCTCCTTGTCACCGTCGAAGAGCTCGCCCGCGGTCGTGCCCGCCGCCACCGATCGCTCGCTCCCGGCGACGGACACGGTGATGTCGGCAGACACGTGCTTCTCCTCGGTGTGTGGCTGGTGCGCTTCGTGCAGGCCGATGGTATCCGCCGGGTCAGCGACCGCTCACCACGGTTTCGTCCGGGCCGACGCTGGCGGCCACGTCCCCCAGGTGCACCGCTCCCGGCTCGTCCACGGCGGCATACACCCCCGGGCACCCCGACGGTATGCCGGTCACGGCCAGTGTCGTGCCCCCGAGGTGAACCCGCTCCCCCACCCAGCCGGCGAGCTCGTCGGCGGCGAGGTCGAGCACGAAGTTCGCGCGGATCTCCGGGGTGCGCTCCCCCGCACCGACCAGGTGCACCGGCGCCTTCTTGCGCCGGTCGCCCGCCAGCCCGTCCCGCTCGACCTGCACCTCCGGCAGTGACCGGCCGGGCTCCCCCTTCACCGGGTGGATGAGGATCTCGGTGACCTGCCCGCGCGTCATGGTTCCACGGTAACCGCCGCCCCGTCGGCGAGGACCTTGACAACCCCCTGACCCCCTGCCACGGTTCAAGGGCACTGACTGACTAACTAGTTGATCAAATGCCCGGCGGCCCGTCTGCGAGGTTGTTCATGACGCTCGACGAACCAACGGCACCTCCCTCGTCGCGGCGGGGCAGGACCGACACCGGCAGCGCCACCCGGGAGGCGATCCTGCAGGCCGCCTGCCGGGTCATCGCCGAGACCGGCTTCGAGCGGATCCGGATGCGGATGGTCAGCGAGGCCGCCGGCGTGTCGACGGCCACGCTGCACTACCACTTCGCGACCCGGGAGAAGCTCTTCGCCGAGGCCCTCCGGTTCTCCTTCGTCGACACGGGGGCCGACGTGTACGGCGCCCAGGGCGCCGGCGACACCGCCACCGCCCGCCTGGCCCGGATCATCTCCGCCTCGCTCCCCGCGACCGACCCCCTCCGGCGGGAGTGGGCGATGTGGATGGAGCTGTGGTGCCGCGCCATCCGGGACCCGAACTCGTCCGATCTGTGCATCGACCTCTACCGCCAGCACAACGGCTGGATCGAGGCCACCATCCGCGACGGCGTCTCCAGCGGCGAGTTCACCGCCTGCGACCCGGGCTCCCACGCCCAACTCATCAGCTCCCTCTGCGACGGCTACGGGCTCCAGCTGATGACCGCCGTACCCGCCCTGTCGGTCGAGAGCGCCCGTCAGGCCATCTGGCGAGTGGCCTCGGGACCACTCGGCGTCGATCCCGACTTCCCGTTCGGAGGCAGTTCATGAACAGCACGCCCTACACCCCCACCCGCCGCCAGGTCCTCACGGCGGGGGCCGGCCTCGGCGCGGCGATGGCCCTCGCCGGGTGCGGCCTCGGCTCCGACACCGGCGGCGCGGTCAAGGCCGACCGCGCGGTGAAGGCCGAGGTCGACGGCGACCTGGTCTACTTCAACTGGGCGGACTACCTCGACCCCAGCGTCCTGAAGGGCTTCAAGAAGAAGTACGGCGTCAAGATCATCACGTCCAACTACGACTCGATGGAGTCGATGCAGGCCAAGATGAGCGCAGGCAACCGCTACGACGTGATCTTCCCCTCCGCCCAGTGGGTCGAGAAGCTGGCGGCCGCGGGCCAGCTGCTCCGGATCGACCACAGCCTGGTCCCGAACTCCACGCTGATCTTCGACCACTACCGGACCTTCGCCGACCCCTGGTACGACGCGAACTCGGCCCACTCGATCCCGTTCTCGATGTACAAGACCGGGCTGGCCTGGCGCAAGGACAAGCTCGGCGACCAGCTCACCGGCAGCTGGAACGACCTGTGGAACCGCAAGGCGAAGAAGCAGACGTACCTGCTCGACGACCGCGACGAGGTGCTGGGCATGCTGGCCCTGCTGCTCGACTTCCCGCTCAACACGGCCAAGCCCGCGCACCTGGAGGCGATGGTCCAGAAGGCGTCGACCCTGCGCCCGTACCTGCGCGGGTTCAGCAGCACCGACTACCGCAACCTGCTGAGCGGCAACGCCTGGATCCAGCAGACGTGGAGCGGCGACATGGCCGCGGTCCTCAACAACGCCGACGACCCGTCCATCTACGGCTTCGAGTCACCCAAGGAGGGCACGCCGGTCAACTCCGACTGCTACGCCATCCCGGCCAACGCCGCGCACCCCGGCACCGCGCTGTTGTTCATCAACTACCTGCTGGAGCCGGAGAACGTCATCAAGAACATGCAGTACATCGGCTACCCGATGCCGGTGCACGGCACCGAGAAGGCCTACGAGAAGATCGTGGCGGACTTCCCCGAGTGCAAGGTCACGCTGAGCGACCTGTCCGACGAGCTCTACTTCGACGACGGCAGCGTGGCCCAGACGCGTCGCCGCAGCGACGCATGGACCAGCATCAAGGTGGGCTGATGGCCGACCGGGCCGGCCCGTCCGACGGGCGGCGACACCGGCGCGGACGGGGGTTGTGGCTGTACACCGCGATGCTGCTCCCGGGCACCGCGTGGATGTCGATCTTCTTCATCTCCGCCCTGGTCGTCATGGTCCTGCTCAGCTTCGGCACCACGGACGAGCTGGGCAACCCGCACTTCGGCACCACGCTGGCGAACATCTCCCGGATCCTGGACGGTGTCTACTTCACGGCGATCCTGCACTCCCTGGTGTATGCCGTGTGCAGCTCCGTCATCTGCCTGGTCGTCTCCTACCCCGTGGCCTACGTGATCGCCCGGCACGGCGGGCGCTACAAACACGCGCTGCTCGGGCTGCTGGTGGCACCCTTCTTCGCCAACTACCTGATCCGCATGTACGGCTGGCAGACCCTGCTCTCCGACGAGGGGCCGCTGCTGAACGCGCTCCACCACATGGGCGTCCCGAGCACCTTCCACCTCATCAACACCCAGGGTGCCGTGATCGCCGGGCTCGCCTACGGCTACATCATCTTCATGGTGCTCCCGCTGTACGCGGCGATGGAGCGGATGGACCCGGCCATCATCGAGGCCGGACGCGACCTCTACGGCTCGGCGCTGAGGACCTTCCTGACCGTGACCGTCCCCGCCTCGAGCGGCGGCGCCTACGCGGGGCTGGCGCTGGTGTTCCTTCCCTCGGTCGGCGACTTCGTCAGCAACGACCTGCTCGGCGGACCCGGCACGGTGATGGTGGGGAACCTGATCCAGGACAAGTTCTTCGACGGCCAGGACTGGCCCCTGGGATCGGCTCTGTCCCTCGTGCTGATGGTCCTGCTGCTGCTCTTCCTGTCGGCGTACGTGCGCCACAACGCACGCCAGGCGAAGGAGGTGCAGCTGTGACCACCCAGCTGCGATCCCGCTCCCAGCGGCGCCCCTCCGCGCCGGCCACGGCAGGCAACCGGCCGCGGCGGAGGGCCGCGCGCATCGACCGCCCTCCCCGGGCCGCGGTGGCGTTCACGGCGCTGTTCTTCACGGTGCTCTACCTGCCGATCGTCGTGGTGGTGCTGTTCTCCTTCAACAGCGCGAAGTCCCTGGCGGTCTTCCACGGCTTCTCGACACGGTGGTACCACGCCTTCTTCCGGGACGCCGAGCTCACCGGGTCGGTCGTCACCAGCATCGAGATCGCCGCCGTCGCCATGGTCGGCTCCGTCGTCCTGGGCGTCCTGCTGGGCGTCGGCCTGGTGCGGTCCAGGGCCCGAATCGGCAAGCTGTCCAACGTGATCATGCTGGTGCCGCTGATCACGCCCGAGATCATCACGGGCGTCGCCTCGCTGCTGCTGTTCAAGGCCGTCGACCTGCGCCCGTCGTTGGTCACCGTGATGCTGGCCGAGACCACGTTCTCCATCTCCTACGTGACCGTCATCCTGCGGTCACGGATCGCCGAGGTGAACCCCGAGGTCGAGGACGCGGCCATGGACCTGGGAGCCAGCCGGTGGCAGGCCTTCCGGACGACCACCCTCCCGCTGCTGTGGCCGACCATCGTCGCGACAGCGCTCCTGGTGTTCACCATGGTGTTCGACGACTTCGTGCTGGCCTTCTTCACCACCGGCGTGACGCCACAGCCCATCTCGGTCCGGATCTACTCCGCGATCCGTTTCGGCATCCAGCCCACCATCAACGCCGTGGGCACCCTGATGCTGGGCGGCTCGATCCTGCTGATCGTGCTCGCCCTGGTACTCACCCGTCTCCTCGGCCGACGCGGAACCGGCCGTGACCTGTTCGGAGGCTGACATGACTGCCATCGGCACCCCCGTGCCCACCGCCCCTGCGACCACCGAGAGCGCGGTCCGGCTCGAGGCCCTGACCAAGGCCTACGACGAGACGACCGTGGTCAACGAGCTCGACCTGGACATCCGACGCGGCGAGTTCTTCTCGATGCTGGGCCCCTCGGGCTGTGGGAAGACCACCACGCTGCGCATGATCGGCGGGTTCACGCCACCGTCGTCCGGATCGGTCGTGCTGCACGGCACGGACGTGACGCACCTCCCACCCGACCGACGGGACGTGAACACGGTCTTCCAGAGCTACGCGCTCTTCGAGCACCTCTCGGTGTGGGACAACGTCGCCTACGGGCTCAAGCGCCGCCGGGTCCACCGCCGGGAGATCCGCAGCCGGGTCGGCGAGATGCTGGAGAAGGTGCAGCTCGACGGCCGCGGCAAGGACAAGCCGCGGTCGCTCTCGGGCGGCCAGCAACAGCGCGTGGCGCTGGCCCGGGCGCTGGTCAACCGACCCTCGGTGCTGCTGCTGGACGAGCCCCTCGGGGCACTGGACCTGAAGCTGCGCCGGGCCATGCAGGTCGAGCTGAAGCGGATCCAGCGCGAGCTCGACATCACCTTCGTCTTCGTCACGCACGACCAGGACGAGGCGCTGACGATGTCGGACCGGTTGGCGGTGATGTGCGACGGCGTGGTCCGCCAGGCCGGGACACCCGAGGACATCTACGAGCATCCGGCGGACCGCTTCGTCGCCGGGTTCATCGGCACCCCCAACCTCGTGTCGGGCCGCTACGCGGGTGGAGAGCTGCACCTGCCCGGCGGCGTGACGCTGCGCACCGGCTCGCTGTCCGGGGCGGTGGACGGTGAGGAGGTCAGCATCACGGTGCGACCGGAGAAGATCTGGCTCTCCGAGCTCACCGACGACATGGTCCAGACCGACGCACTCGTGCGGGACACCGTCTACGGTGGCGCGACCACGACCTACCTCCTCGAGATCGCGCCGGGGGTCGAGCTGTCCGTGCTCGAGCAGAACCTCGACCGCTCCCGCAACGACGAGCGGTGGTCCGACGGCGACCGCGTCCGGATGGGATGGCGTCCCGAGTACTGCCTGGTGGTCAGGTGAGCACGGTGACGGGCCACGACGTGGTGGTGGTCGGTGCCGGGCTCGCCGGGCTGGCCGCGGCACGCGACCTGGCCGCCGGCGGGGCGGACGTGCTCGTCGTGGAGGCGCGCGAACGCGTGGGAGGCCGGGTCGAGCAGGTGCAGCAGCCCGACGGGCGCACGGTGCAGCTCGGTGGCGAGGTGGTCGGCAGCTCGCACACCGCCTACCAGGAGCTGGTCGCCGAGCTGGGCCTGAGCCTGGTCCCCTCCTACGTCGCCGAGCCGGGCGAGCTGACCTATGCCCTGCACGAGGCCGTCTACGTCGGGGCCTCACGCACCTGGTTCTCCGCAGCCGACCACGACAGCATGGCTCGGGTCGAGGAGCGCTTCGCGGAGCTGGCCGCCCGGGTGGACCCGGACGACCCGTGGTCGCACCCCGACGCGGCGGCCCTGGACCGGACCTCGGTGCAGCAGTGGCTCGTCGCCGAGCAGGCGACGCCCCGCGTCCGGCGCGCCCTGGAGGTGGCACAGCTGGGGCTGAGCGCCGGCTCCCTGGAACGGACGTCCTTGCTGGCGCTGCTGCGCAAGTGCGCCACGACCGAGAGCCACGGGCTCTACTCGTACTCGGAGTGGGAGAACCTGCGGGTCGCCGAGGGGTCGGCCACCGTGGCGCTGCGGATGGCCGAACAGCTCGGGGACCGCGTGCGCTGCGCCGCGCCGGTGAGGGCGATCAAGACAGCGGCCGGTGACTGCTCGGTCCAGCTGGACGACGGCGAGCTGCTCCGCTGCGCCGCGGTGGTCAGCGCCGTGCCGGCCGGTCCCTTCCGGGACATCGAGACCAGCGGGGTGTCCGACGCCCGCCTGGAGTCCCTGCACCGTCAGCGGCACGCCCTGGCGGCCAAGTTCGTGGCCGCCTACGCTCGCCCGTTCTGGCGCGACCGGGGTCAGAACGGCCTCAGCGAGTCCGAGGGGATCCTCGGCTCCTCGTGGCCGCAGGGTGAGGGCGTGCTGTCCGCCCTTGTGCCACCAGAACGACTCGCTGCCTACGTCGCCACCGGACGCCGCTTCCGCCGCGGGGAGGCACTCGCGGAGCTCGCGCGGTGGTTCGGGCCGGAGGCACTGGAACCGGTGGCCACCTACGAGCGGCTCTGGGGCACCGACCGCTGGACACAGGGCTACATCACCCAGTGGCGTCCCGGCGACGTGCTGGGGATCGGGCCCCTGCACGGCACCCACGAGCCCCCGTTCTACGTGTGCGGCTCGGACCAGTGGGTGGCCGGATACATGGAGGGAGCCGTGCGCACCGGCCGTGCCGCTGCGCGCGCCGCCCTGGAGCACGGCTGAGCCACCACCCCACACGCGACGGCACACGCGACGGACCACCGACACGAGAACCATGGAACCGCAGACCCGAGGACTGGAGCCGACGATGACGCGGACGAGCCACCCCGAGCGGCAGACCCTGCCGGGGACCGACTACCACTCCCCCGACGTCTACGAGCTGGACCGGCAACGGATCTTCTTCCGCTCGTGGATGTACGTCGGGCGGGCAGAGCGAGTGCCCGACCCGGGCAGCTGGATGACGGTCGACCTGGCCGGCGAGAGCATCCTGCTGGTGCGGGGCCGGGACGACGCCATCCGCGGCTTCTACAACGTGTGCCGGCACCGCGGCAGCCGCCTCTGCCAGGAGCCGGAGGGGCAGGTGCGGACGTTCATCCGCTGTCCCTACCACGCGTGGAGCTACCGGCTGGACGGGCAGCTGGCGGTCACGCCCCACATCGAGGACCACGAGCTGGACCGCAGCAACCTGTCCCTGTGGCCGGTGCACGTGGACACCTGGCAGGGATTCGTCTTCGTCAGCCTGGACCGCGAGCAGCCGCCGGACCTGCGGGCGTGGCTGGCCTCCCAGCACGACGACCCGGTGTCCCTCGAGCGGTTCGGGCTCGCCGAGCTGCGCACGGGGCACGTGAGCGTGACCGACGTGCAGGCGAACTGGAAGATCGTCGCGGAGAACTACAACGAGTGCCTGCACTGCCCGACGGTCCACCCCGAGCTGGTGCGCCTGATTCCGGCATACCGTCGAGGCTGGGTCGAGGAGGACGGCCGGGGGGACGGCGGCGTGTCCCTGTCCGAGGGCCACACCAGCGTGGGGGGCGATCCGCGCAGCCGGATCCCGATGCTGCCGGGGATGGCCGGATCCGAGGCGTCGTCGTACTTCGGGGCGATGGTGTTCCCGAACATGTTCCTCGACGTCAGCGGCCGGGAGGCGCTCGCCACCGGCATCTTCCCGACCGGGCCCACGAGCTGCCGGCTCGTGACCGAGTACCTGTTCCACCCGGCCGCGCTGGACGACGCCGAGTTCGACCCCGCCGAGGTGGTGGAGTTCAACGACCGGGTCACCGCCCAGGACAACGACGTGTGCGAGCGGGTCCAGCAGGGAGTGCGGTCGCGTGCCTTCGACCACGGCGTCTTCCCGGCCCGGGACGCGTACGTGCACGCGTTCGAGCAGCGTTACCTGCAGGAGCGCGACGGGAGCTGAGGTCAGCCGGGGATGGCCTCGGCCAGGCGATCGGCACCGTCACACACGAGCGAGCCGAGCTCGGCGAACCGGTCCGCGAAGCGCTCGGCCGGCCCCCACAGGCAGACGACGGCGAACGGCCGTCCGTAGCGGTCGAGTGCCGCTGCCGCGACGCCGTAGACCTCGGTCTCCAGCTCACCGGCGCTGATGCCGTAGCCACGCTCCCGGATGGTGGCCAGCTCACGGCGAAGACGCTGCTCGTCGGTGCGCGTCGTCGGGGTGTACCCGACGAGGGGCGCCGAGCAGATGGCACTCACCTCCTCGTCGGGCAACCAGGCCAGGAGCGCCTTGCCCGCCGAGGTGGCGTGCACCGGGACCTGGCGCCCCAGCCAGCGTGCGGTCAGGACGGTGCTCGGCGCCACCTCGTCGATGTAGGTGAGCCCGGCGTGCTGCGCCACCGCCAGGCTCGCGGTCTCCCCCGTCTGCTGGCTCAAAGCAGCCAGGACGGGGTGTGCCTGACGCACCAGGGCGTCCGGGGCGCCGGCACTGCTGAGCCGGGTGAGGGCGAACCCGACGGCGTACCGGTTCGTCCCCCGGTTGCGCTCGATCAGGCCGTGGTGCTCCAGGGTCGCGAGCAGCCGCCACGCCGTGGCCCGGTTGAGGCCGCAGTCGGCCGCCAGCTCCGGACCGGCCCTCCCCTCCGACCCGCTCGCCACGACGGCGTGCAGCAGTGCCACCGCGCGGTCCACGGCCTGCACCCGACCGCTCGCCTCGGTCGGGTTGTGTCCTGGTGCCACCAGCATCGCCCCTTGACCGGGTCCGGGAGGAACCCTAGTGTCGTTGCACATTCCGTAACACTATTGCACATTATGCGGAGAGGTCATGGATACGTCACACGGCGTGGTCACCCCCTACGAGGGCAGCGGCCACCGGGACTGGGACGAGGACGCGGTCATCGAGGCGCCGCTGCGGCTGCACCGGGCGACCGTCCCGGCGGGCTGGGTGGACTACAACGGTCACATGAGCGAGTCCTGCTACCTGCTCGCCTTCGGCGACAACGCCGACGCGTTCTTCCGCTACCTCGGGATCGACGAGGACTACCGCAACCGGGGGAGCTCGCTCTACACGGCGCAGACCCACCTGCACAACCTGCGCGAGGTGTCCGAGGGCGAGCCCCTGGAGCTGACCCTCCAGCTGCTCGACCACGACGACAAGCGCCTCCACATCTTCCACGAGATGCGCCACGGCGAGACCCACACGCTGCTCGCCACCGCCGAACAGCTGCTCGTCCACGTCGACACCGTCCGCGGCCGGTCGGCTCCCATGCCGGACGACATCCGCGGACACGTGGCGGCCGTTGCCCGCAGCCACACCGTGCTGCCGGTTCCCGACGTCGTCGGGAAGCCGATGGGCATCCGGCACTGACATCCGGTACTGGCATCCGGTACTGGCATCCGGTACTGACCGAGGAGGGACCGCCCGTGGACCTGGAGCTCACCGAGGAGCAGCGCGCGATCGTGGAGACGACGCGCAGTTTCGTCGAACGCGAGCTGTACCCGCACGAGGACGCCGTCGAGCGCGCGGACGAGGTGTCGCCCGAGCTCGCCGCCCAGGTGCGCGAGCGCGCCATCGCTGCGGGGATGTATGCCGCGAACATGCCGGCGGACGTCGGTGGTCCCGGCCTCGACGCCGTGGGGATGACGTTGGTCGAGCGTGAGCTCGGACGAGCCAGCTACGCCCTGCAGAGCCTGGTCGCCCGGCCCAGCAACATCCTCCAGGCCTGCGAGGGCGAACAGCGCGAGCGCTACCTGCTGCCGGCGGTGCGCGGCGAGCGACACGACTGCCTGGCGATGTCCGAGCCGGGTGCCGGGTCGGACATCCGGTCCATGACGACGACCGCCGTGCGCCGGGACGACGCCTACGTCGTCAACGGGACCAAGCACTTCATCAGCCACGCCGACATGGCCGACTTCGTCATCCTGTTCGCCGCAACGGGCACCGAGCAGACCAGCGCCGGCCCGAAGAAGCGGATCACCGCCCTGCTGGTCGACCTCGACGCTCCCGGTGTGACGGTGCGCCGGGGGTCGGCCTGCGTCTCCCACCGCGGCTACCACCAGTGCGAGCTGGCCTTCCAGGACTGCCGGGTGCCGGTGGGCCAGCGGCTCGGCGAGGAGGGGCGCGGCTTCGAGCTCATGGGTGAGTGGCTCGGCGCCAGCCGGCTCAGCGTGGCCGCCACGAGCGTCGGACGTTCCCGCCGGGTCCTCGAGCTGGCGACCGAGTGGGCGGCCCAGCGCAGCCAGTTCGGCCAGACCATCGGCCGCTTCCAGGGCGTCGGGTTCCAGCTCGCGGACATGGCCACCGAGCTCGAGGCGGCCGACCTGCTGACGCTGCGCGCGGCCTCCCTGCTCGACCACGGTCGGATGACCGACCGGGACGCGGCCATGGCCAAGCTGTTCGCCTCCGAGGCCCTCGGCCGGATCACCGACCGCGCCGTGCAGGTCTTCGGCGGCATGGGGCTGATGGCCGAGCTGCCGATCGAGCGGTTCTGGCGCGACGCGAGGGTCGAACGGATCTGGGACGGCACCAGCGAGATCCAGCGACACATCATCGCGCGGTCCATGCTGCGGCCCCTGGGCTCATGACCCGCACGGCACTGCAGCGGCTGCTGTCCCCGCGGCACATCGCCTTCATCGGTGGGGAGCGAGCAGCAGTGGCCGTGCGCCAGTGCCGCGACCTGGGGTTCGCCGGCGAGATGTGGCCGGTCCACCCCTCACGGCGGACGCTCGAGGGCCTCCCCTGCTACCCCGACGTCGCCGCCCTCCCCCGCCCGCCGGACGCGGCACTGGTCGCGGTGCCGGCTGCGGACAGCGTCCGGGTGGTGGCCCAGCTGGCCGCGCGCGGCGCGGGTGGGGCCGTCTGCCACGCCTCCGGGTTCGCGGAGGCGGGCGAGCCGGAGCTGCAGGAGCGGCTCTGCGCGGCGGCCGGCGCGATGGCCCTCCTCGGGCCGAACTGCATGGGACTACTGAACTACCTGGACCGGGTGGCGCTCTGGCCGGACCAGCACGGCGGCACGCCGGTCGAGCGCGGTGTGGGGGTGGTCACCCAGAGCGGCAACCTGGCCCAGAACCTCAGCATGCAGCAGCGCTCGCTGCCCGTGGCCCACCTGGTGACCGTCGGCAACGCCGCCGTGACGGACGCGGCACAGCTGGTCGAGGCGATGCTGGCCGACCCTCGGGTCTCCGCGATCGGGTTGCACCTGGAGGGCGTTCGCGACGTCGCCGCCCTGTCCCGGGCGGCGCTGGCCGCGTCGCGACGCGGTGTGCCGATCGTCGTGCTCAAGACCGGCAGCTCACGACTCGGTGCGCAGACCGGCGTCTCGCACACCGCGTCCCTGACCGGCTCCGACGAGCTGTGGGACGCGATGTTCACCCGCCACGGCATCGCGCGCGTGCACGACGTCTCGACCTTCGTCGAGACGCTCAAGCTGCTGCACGTCCACGGGCCGCTCCCCGGACGGGGCATCGCCACGGCCAGCTGCTCGGGCGGCGAGGCAGCGCTCGTGGCGGACCTGGCCCACCACCACGGCCTCGGTATGCCGTCCCTTCCGCCCGACTCCGCCGCGCGGCTGCGTGCGGTGCTGGGCCAGGCTGTCGCGGTGGGCAACCCGCTCGACTACCACACCTATGTGTGGGGCGACCCGACGCAGCAGGAGGCGTGCTTCACCGCGCTGCTCGGTGCCCGCCTCGACCTGCACGTCCTCGTGCTCGACCTCCCGCACCCGCCGGCCGACACCGGTGACTGGTGGAGCACCCTGCAGGCGTTCACCCGGGCGCAGCGCACCACGCAGGCGCCCGCCGCCGTGCTCAGCACGCTGCCGGAAGGACTGCCCGAACGCGCTCGCGCGCACCTGCTCCGCGAGGGCATCGCCCCGCTGCAGGGCACCGCCGACGGCATCCGCGCCATCGCCGCCGCGACGTCCATCGGTGAGGCACGGCGACGGTCGCTGGACGTCGGGCCGCTGGCGCCGCCTGCGTCGCCGTCGGCACCGTCGGGTGGTGCCACCACGATGGTGGACGAGTGGACCGGCAAGCAGGCGCTCGCCCGGCACGGGGTGCCGGTCCCGGTCGGCGCACGCACCCGCGCTGCGGAGGCCGGCGAGGCCGCTGCATCGGTCGGCTTCCCGGTCGTGGTCAAGGCGCTGTCCCCCGGGCTGGCCCACAAGACGGACGTCGGCGGCGTGCGCCTCGACCTGCACGACGGGGAGCAGGTGGCGGCCGCTGTCGCCGGGATGACCCCGCTCGCCGATCGGTTCCTGGTCGAACGCCTCGTGCCGGACGCCGTCGCCGAGCTGGTCGTCTCGGTGCGCCAGGACCCGGCGATGGGAGCAGCCCTGACCATCGGCGCCGGTGGGACCCTCGTCGAGCTGTTCCGCGACACGGTGACCCTGCTGCTCCCCGTGTCCGCTGACGAGGTGGTGCGGGCGCTGCACCGCCTGCGGAGCTGGCCGCTCCTCGACGGCACGAGGGGTCGCCCCCGGGGGGACGTCGGCGCGACGGTGCGAGCGGTGCTGGCGATCGCCGACTACGCCACCGCGGCCCGTGACGACCTCGTCGACCTCGAGGTGAACCCCCTGCTCGTCCGTCCGGACGGCCACGGCGCGGTCGCCGTTGACGTCGTCCTGCAACGCGCCGTGAGGCGAGCCGACGCAGCACCCACAGCAGTCCTGACGCAAGGAGCCCCACAGTGAACCGCGCCGTCCGATGGGAACAGGCCGAGCAGGGCGTCCTGCTCGTCACGCTCGACCGGTCACCGGCCAACGCGGTGGACGTCGGGACGAGCCACCTGCTCCACGACGCCTTCACCACCCTGCGCGACGACCCGGCCCTGCGGGTGGCCGTCCTCACCGGCGCCGGTGACCGGTTCTTCTGTGCCGGCTGGGACCTCAAGGCAGCGGCACAGGGCGAGGCAGCGGACGCCGACCACGGCCCGGGCGGCTTCGCCGGCCTGACCGAGTTGTTCGACCTGGACAAGCCGGTCATCGCAGCGGTCAACGGCCTGGCCATCGGGGGCGGCTTCGAGCTCGCGCTGGCCGCGGACCTTCTCGTCGCCGCGGACGACGCCGAGTTCGCGCTGCCGGAGGTGCGGCTCGGGCTGGTGCCGGACTCCGGTGGCATGGTGCGGCTCCCGCGCCGGCTGCCACGGGCGATCGCGGCGGAGATGCTGCTCACCGGGCGGAGGATGCCCGCCGAGGAGGCGAGCCGGTGGGGACTGGTGAACCGGGTCGTGCCGGGATCGGAGCTGCGGGAGGCCGCGTTGGCGCTCGCGCGTGAGGTCTGCTCGGCGGCGCCGTTGTCCGTCGCAGCAGTCAAGGAGGTGACCCGTGCCACCGAGGCCGTCGGTGTCGCGGAGGCGTTCGCCGTCATGCGCGGTGAGCAGATGCGGGCGTACCACCAGGTGCTGGACTCCGAGGACGCCACCGAGGGAGCGCGGGCCTTCGCCGAGAAGCGGCCGCCCGAGTGGACCGGCCGGTAGGCAACCTCAGCCTGCCGGCGTGTCCTCGTCCTCGCCGCGCCCGTCGGCGAGACGCCGGAGCGCCGCCGCGACCTGGTCCACCGCGGCCGTGGCCGACTGCAGGTGCCCGGGACGTCGCCAGAAGCCGTGCACGGCACCGAGGTAGCGGGTGCAGACGACCGGAACGCCGGCACCTGCCAGGCGCGCGGCATACTCCTCCGCGCTCTCCCGAAGGGGGTCCAGCTCGGCGGTGATGACCACGGCGGGCGGCAGGTCGGCATACGAACCGGAACGCAGGGGCGCCAGCTCCTCCACGTCACCGCCGTCCGGCACGAAGGCCGTGTGGTACCAGTCCCTCGCCTCGGGCGTCAGCCCGAACCCACGCTCGATGTCCGGCACGGCGACCAGCCCGTCGACCTGTCCGCAGTCGGGGTAGACGAGCACCTGCAGGGCGAATCGCGTCGGGGCCCCGGCTCGTGCCCGCCGTTCCCGGAGGGTGATCCCTGCGACGATCACGGCCCCGGCGCTGTCCCCCACCAGTGCCACCGGCTCGCGCGGCACGCCTTCCAGCGCCGGGGGGCGAGGACCACCCGACCGCACCTCGTCGACGACCGCCTCGACGTCCTCGTAGGCAGCGGGGAACGGGTGCTCGGGGGCGAGCCGGTAGTCCACGGCGGCCACGGCCCAGCCGGAGCAGACCGACAGCTCGCGACACACCGCGTCGTGGGTCTCGAGGTCACCCTCGACGAAACCGCCACCGTGGGCGTGCACCACCATGCCCTGTGGGCGGGGCGGGCAGTACACCCGGCAGGGCACCCCCGCGAGCTCGGCGTCCCGGACCACGCACCGGCCGGTGCCCAGCCAGGCGGGGGCACTGCGGCTCACCTCGCGTCGGGACCGCGCGAGGTCGAAGCGCGGGTCCCCGGGGAGCGGCGCGTCGTCGAGCTGCGCGAGCAGCCGGGCGTTCTCGGGGTAGAGGCGGTCCCGCACCGGGCTCACGGGACCGGCCCGGTCAGCTCGAAGGTGGGGGTGTCCGCCACCAGGCCGCGGGTGTACTCGTGCTGGGGGTGGTCGAGAACCTCCTCGGTGCGGCCCTGCTCCACGAGCACCCCGCCGGACAGGACGGCCACCGTCTGGGCCACGTGGCGCACCAGGGCGATGTTGTGGGTGACGAACAGCAGGGTGAGGCCGAGCTCCTGCTGCAGCTGCCACAGCAGCTCGGCGATCGAGGCCTGGACGGAGACGTCGAGGGCAGAGGTGATCTCGTCGCAGACGAGGACTTCCGGCTCGGCGATCAGGGCCCGCGCGATGGCGACGCGCTGCCGCTCCCCGCCGCTGAGCTGTTCGGGGTAGCGGTCGGCGAGGTCGGCGCGCAGGGCCACCCGGGTGAGCACCTGCTGGAGGCGCTCCTCGGTGTCGGGGACCTTGCCGACGAGGTAGCGCAGCGGTCCGGTCACCAGCTCCCGGACGGTGCGCCGGGGGTTCAGCGACTCGTAGGGGTTCTGGAAGATGTACTGCACCCGGCGTCGCTGCTCGGGGCTGCGTTCCCGGCTCGACTGTGGCAGCTCGGCACCCTCGAGCCGGATCGTCCCGGAGTACTGGTGGTGCAGGCCCGCGATGCACCGGGACAGCGTCGTCTTGCCACTGCCCGACTCGCCGAGCAGGGCCAGGCACTCCCCGCGGCGGGCCGCCAGGTTGATCCCCTCCAGCACCGGGACATCCGTGTACCACGCCTTCAGGTCCTGCACGTCCAGCGGCGGCACCGCGTCCGCCTCGTCGGAGAACACCGCGGGGTCGCGCGGCCTGGTCCGCAGGCGGAGCTCACCGGGGTGGAGGCAGCGGACCGTGTGGTCCGGAGCCACCTCGGTCGGAGCGGGTGGCTCGACGAGGCACGCGTCCGTGACGATCGGGCACCGGGGGGCGAAGGCGCAGCCGCTCGGGCGGTTCATCGGCGACGGTGCGAAGCCGGGTATCGCCTCGATCTGGCGCCGGCCGGTCACGTCCGGCACCGACGACAGCAGCCCGACCGAGTAGGGATGCTGTGGAGCGTCCAGCAGCTCCGTGGCCGAGGTGACCTCGACCATCCGGCCGGAGTACATGACGGCGATCCGGTCCGCGAGCTCGCCCACGACGGCCATGTCGTGGCTGATGTAGACGGCGGCGACGTCGTAGGTGGCGCACAGCTCGCGGACCGTTGCGAGCACGTGCTTCTGCGTCGTGACGTCGAGGCCGGTCGTCGGCTCGTCGAGGACGATGACGGACGGGCGCGCGATGAAGGCCATGGCGATGACGACGCGCTGCTGCTGCCCGCCGGACAGCTGGTGCGCGTAGCGGCGCAGGAAGTCGTCGGTGTCGGGGAGGGCCACCTCCCGGAGTACCTCCCGCACCCGGGCCAGGCCGCCCGCCTCCTCCCCGGTGGCACGGTCATCGTGTCCCGTCAGGCACTCGCGCAGCTGGGTGCCGATGCGCAGGGCCGGGTTCAGGGCCGACGCCGGGGACTGGGGGATGTAGGCCACGTGCGTGCCCCGCATCCTCCGCACCTTGCGCACGGGCAGGCTGGTCAGCTCGGTGTCGCCGATCGTCACGGTGCCGCTCACGAGTGCGGTGCCGCCCTTGACGTAGTCCAGCACGGCGAGGGCGAGGGTGGACTTGCCCGACCCGGACTCGCCGACCACGCCGAGGACCTCCCCCGGTCGCAGCTCCAGGTCGATGTCGTCGATGATGGCCCGGCGTGACGGCATGCCGTCGATCCGGAGGTCAGTGATCTGCAGGCTGGTCGAGCTGTTCATGACTCCACTCCGCGTCCGATGCCCGCCGAGGCGCGGGCGATTCCGTCGGTGACCAGGTTCGTGCCCACGGTGAGCACGGCGATCGCGAGCACCGGGAGCAGCACCGCCCACGGCTGCACGGTGAGCGCCACGCGGTTCTCGTTGATCATCAGGCCCCAGTCGGCCGCGGGCGGCTGCAGTCCCAACCCCAGGAAGCTCAGTGCGGCGATCAGCCCGATCGAGTAGGTGAGCCGCAACCCGACCTCCACCATGAGGGACCCCGTGACGTTGGGCAGGAGCTCCCGCCCGATGATGCGCCACGCGGGGACACCGGCCGACTCGGCCGCCTGCACGAAGTCACGCCCCACCACGGACAGCGCGGCGCCACGGATGACGCGCGCCGTCCGGGGCGCGTGGCCGAGCGCCACGACGAGCACCAGCAGCCACTTCTGCGGGCCGATGACCGTGAGCAGCAGCAGGGCGATGACCACCTGCGGGAACGCGAGCAGGACGTCACCGCCGCGCATGATCAACTCGTCCAGCCAGCCGCGGACATACCCGGCGGCCAGCCCGACGAGGGCACCGACCCCGACCCCCAGCACCGTTGCCGCAGCGGACAGCCCGAGCAGCCACCGTCCTCCGTAGAGGAACCGGGACAACACGTCACGTCCGAGGTTGTCGGTGCCGAAGGCCGTGTCCTTGACGTCCGTGAGGTAGGGCTGCCCCACGAATTCCGTTGGGCCGTAGGGCGCGAACAGGGGTCCGATGAACGCCGCGGCGAGCACGACGACGACGAGGACGAGGCCGACCTGGGTGCGCCGCACACGCAGCGCCTGCACGACCAGCGAGTTGTGCCGGGGCCGCGCGCGACCGCGGGTGGCTGCTGCCGTTGCGCTCATCGTGCTGCCGTCCTCACTCTCGGGTTGGTGGCCAGGCCCACGATGTCGGCGGCCAGGTTGACCACGATGTAGACGGCGGCGATCAGCAGGGAGATGTCCTGCACCACGAGGATGTCGCGGTTGTTGACCGCGTCCACGAGGGCGAACCCGACTCCCGGGAACCGGAACAGGAACTCCACGATGACGACGCCGCCTGCGAGCCAGGCCAGCTGCAGGGCCACGACCTGGGCGACCGGTCCGATGGAGTTCGGGATCGCGTGCCGCCACAGCACGATGCGCTCCGGCAGTCCCTTGAGCCGCGCCTGGAGCACGTAGGGGCTCTCCAGCACCTCGATCATGGTGGCCCGCATCATGCGGACGATGTAGGGACCGACCGCCAGGACGAGGGTCAGGACCGGCAGGACGAGCTGGGTGGGATCCACCCAGATCGGGCCGGGGTGCTTGGCGACGAACACGGCCGGGAGCAGGTGGAACACGCCGGTGGACAGCAGCAGGACCAGCAGGATACCGACGACGAACTCGGGCATCGACGCGAGCACCAGCGTCACCATGGAGGTGGCGTGGTCGGCGGCCTTGTCCCGGCGCAGCGCGCTCCACGTGCCGAGCACGATCGCGATCGGCGTGGCGATGACGGCCGAGACGACCATGAGCACGAGGGAGTTCATCATCCGTGGGGTGACCAGCTCCGAGATCGGCTCCCCCGTCGCGAACGACGAGCCCAGGTCGCCCGTGAAGATCCCGCCGAGCCACGCCAGGTACTGCATCAGTGGCGACTGGTCCAGGTGCAGCTGCTCGCGGACCGCGGCCAGCCGTGCCGGCGTGGCCTCTCGGCCCAGGATGGCCTGGGCGGCGTCCCCGGGCAGCGCCTTCGTGGTGAGGAAGACGAGGATCGAGACGGCGAAGAGGATGACAAGGCCGCTGGCCAGTCGACGCACCACCAGTTTCACCATGGTTGCCTCACCTCACGACCCGAAGCTGACTTCTCGGAACTTGTATCCCGACAGCGGGATCCCGCTGCGGTCGCGGCGCAGGCCGTGCACCCGCACGTTGTAGGCGTCCACCTGGTTGGTGAAGCCCCAGATGATGTAGCCGCCGGAGTCGTACTCGATCTTCTGCGCCGACTGGATGAGCTCGCACCGCTTCTTCTCGTCGACCGTGCCCTTTGCCTGCTTCACCAGTGAGATGAAGTCCTTGTTCGCCCAGTGGGTCTCGTTGTACGGCGCGTCCGGCATGCTGCCGCTGCTGGCCTGGGGAAGGAAGTTTCGGGTGAACCAGAAGTCCTGCGCGAACGGCCATTTGAGGTACTTGTCCCCGTAGAACTCCCCCGGGTCGACCTTGTGCACGTTCACCTGCACCCCCGCGCTCGAGGCCTGGCGGGCGAAGACCTGGGCGGCCTCGACCAGCCCCGCGGCGACCGGCGAGGTCACCAGGTCCACGGAGAGGTCCTCCTTCCCGGCCTGACGGAGCAGGGACCGGGCCCGGTCGATGTCCTGGCGGCGCTGCGGCACGTCCTTGGCGTAGCAGGGATCGAACGGGGAGTACAGATCGTTGGCGATCCGCCCGTGGCCGCTCAGCACCTGGTTGATCATCTGCTCGCGGTCCACGACCAGCCGCAGCGCCTGACGCACCCGCTCGTCGTCGAAGGGCGGGGTGTCGACCCGCATCGTGAAGGGCAGCCAGGCACCGGTCTCGCTCTCCAGCACGCTCAGCGACGGGTCCGCGTGGATCACCTTGATCAGCGCGACCGGCAGCTGGTCGATGGCGTCCACCTGCCCGCCGAGCAACGCGTTCACGCGGGCCGTGTCGTCGGGGAAGTCGATGAGCACCAGCTCACCGAGCTGCGGCTGCCCGGTGCGCCAGTAGTTCGGGTTGGCCCGGAAAACACTCTGCAGGCCGGGCTGGAACGAGCGCACCCGGAAGGCTCCTGCGCCGGCGGGGCGCCTGGGGTCGTAGTCCTCGGGCACGATGCCGTTGCTGTACTGCGCCAGCTGGTCGGCGATCGTGGCGTCCGGGTACTTCAGGTGCAGGCGGAGGGTGCGCTCGTCGAGTCGCGGCATCCGGTGCAGGTCCAGGGGCGCCAGGCCGGCGGCACCCGCCTTGGGGTCCTTCGGGTCGGCGATCCTGCGCAGCGTCGCGGCGACGTCGGCGGCGGTGACCGTCTTGCCGTTGCTGAACTCCAATCCCTGCCGCAGGCGGATCGTCCACTGCGTCGCCTCCTGGTTGGACTCCACGGACTCGGCGAGGGCGGGCTGGATCCGGTAGTCGTGGTCGAACTCCAGCAGCGTGTCGTAGAGGTTGATCGCCCGTGCCTCGTCCGGGTGCGTGACCGGCGCGTGCGCGTCGAGCGTGTCCTTGGCCGAACCACCCACGATGCCGACCCGCAGGCGCCCGCCTTTGGAGCCGCCAGCACCGGGGGCGGCCTGGGCGCCCGGGATGGCGGCGGTGCCGCACCCGGTGAGCGCGCCCGCGGCGAGCAGTGCCGCGCCACCGCCAGCCGTGCGCAGCAGCTGGCGTCTGCTCAGCTGGCGCGCCTCGTCGGTTCCTCGGTGGCCGGGCATCCTGGACCTCCTTGATCAGGGTGGGTGGGCGCCACGGTGCGGGCGGACAGGTGTGGTGCGCCCGTGGCGTCAGGCCTCTCCCGCGGGCGCCGGCTGCAGGCCGACGGCACGGCCGGCATACCCCGGTGGACTCTCGACCAGCTGCTCCAGCGCTGCCCGCACGGGTTCCGGCAGGGGCACACTCCTTCCGCTCTCGCTGTCGACGTGGACGCCGAGCAGCTCCTCGGTGGAGACGAGGCCGCCACCCACCGACATCTCGAGGCAATAGTGGACCGTCTTGGCGCTCGTGCCCAGTACCCGCGCGCGCACGTCCAGCTCGGCGCCGAGGTCCACCTCCCTCAGGTAGCGCACGTGCGCCTCGGCTGTGTAGAGCGAGGAGCCGGTCCGCGCCCGGTATGCCGGCCCGAGGCCGACGTGGTCCATGAGCCCATCGGTCGCGTGGCCGAAGACGAGCACGTAGTAGGGCTCGCTGAGGTGGCCGTTGTAGTCGATCCACTGCTCGCGGACCGGCTCGCGGTGCACCGGGACGCTCACGACTGCCCCCGCAGCTCCTCGGCCACGCGCAGCACGGCGACGAGGGCGCGGTCCCGCTCGGTGACCAGGTCGGCGATGGTGCGCCCGTCCGCCTCGGCGGCACACCCGTCGACCATGGCTTCGCGCAGGCCGGAGGTGAGCTCGGGGGCGGCGAGCCGGGTCCACGGAGCCTGCAGCGAGGGACCGAAGTGGTCCAGCATGTGCCCCATCCCGCCCTCGCCGCCGGCGAGGTGGAACGTGAGGCACGGCCCCATGAAGGCCCAGCGCAGTCCGGGCCCGTCCACGATGGACGCGTCGATCTGCTCCACCGTGGCCTCGCCCTCGGCCACCATGTGCAGGGCCTCGCGCCAGATCGCCTCCTGCAGGCGGTTGGCGATGAAGCCCGGGACCTCCCGGTCCATGGTGATGACGCGCTTGCCCGCTGCCCGGTAGAACCGCGAGGCCCACTGAACCGCCTCGGGAGCCGTCTGCTCGCCGCCGACGACCTCCACCAGTGGGATCAGGTACGGCGGGTTGAAGGGGTGACCGACCACGAACCGCCCGGGCCGACCGCACTTCACCTGCATCTCGCTCATCCCGTAGCCCGACGTGGACGAGGCGATGACCACCTCGGCCGGTGTGGCCGCGTCGATGTCGGCGAGCAGCCCCACCTTCAGGTCCAGCCGCTCGGGTGCGCTCTCCTGGACGAAGTCCGCGTCCGCGACAGCCTCCCCGAGGCCGTCGACCACCCTGAGCCGCTCCCGGCTCGCACCGTCGGCGATGCCGAGCTCGGTCAGGGCGGGCCACGCGGCGTCGACGAGGGCTCGGACCCGGTCGGCAGCATCGGGTGCCGGGTCCCAAGCGGTGACGTCATAACCCCGCGCGAGGAAGTGGGCGACCCACCCCCCGCCGATGACCCCGGCTCCGATGCAGGCGACCCGTCGCGCGGCCTCGGGCCGGACGCGGGCCTGCTGCTCACCCACGCGGCTTCAGCTCCAGCTTGTCCCGTCCCTCGGGCGGGCTCACGACGCGCCCACCCATGTGTTCGATGATCGTCCGGGCGCGCTCCACGAGCTGGGCGTTGGTGGCCCTGACCCCCTTGGAGAGGTAGAGGTTGTCCTCGAGCCCGACCCGCACGTTCCCACCGAGGAGGACCATCTGCGCCACCATCGGCATCTGCATGCGGCCGATGGCGAAGCCGGCCCAGTTGGCGCCGCGGGGCAGCAGGTCGACCATCGCGGCCGCCACCCGTGGGTCGGCGGGGGCACCGTAGGGGATCCCCATGCACAGCTGGTAGAGCGGCGGGTCGTCCAGCAGGCCCTCCGCGTGGAGCTGGTTGGCCATCCACACCTGCCCGGTGTCGAACACCTCGAGCTCCGGCTTGACGCCGAGTTCCTGGATCCGCCGGGCGCCGGCGCGCAGCATCTCTGGTGTGCTGATGTAGGCCATGTCGTGGTCGCCGAAGTTGAGGCTGCCGCAGTCCAGCGTGCAGATCTCCGGGCGGATCATCTCCACGTGCGCGAGCCGCTCGACGCCGCCGACCAGGTCGGTCTCCGGGCCGGGAGTGGTCGGGTCGGCGTCCCGGACGTGCAGGTCGCCCCCCATCCCGGCCGTCAGGTTGATGATGACGTCCACGCCGCTCGCCTCGATGCGCTCGACGACCTCCGCGTAGAACTTGGGGTCACGCGAGCCACGGCCGGTCTCCGGGTCGCGCACGTGCACGTGCACCACGGTCGCTCCGGCCTTCGCCGCCGCGATGCCGGACTCGGCGATCTGCTCGGGCGTCACTGGCACGTGCTCACTCTTGCCGGCCGTGTCACCGGCTCCCGTCAACGCACAGGTGAGGACAACTTCGGTGTTCATCGGGGCTGCCACCCTTCCATCGACCGTGGGCAGAGCGACGACCGTAGCCCCGGCCCACAGCGGCGACCAGCGCGTGTTGCGGTTTCCGCAACTCGCGGCCTAGCCTCCTCCGATGGAGCCCATCCGCGTGCGGGTCCGCTACCTGGCCGAGCACACCGCCCGGACCCACCGCGACTTCGCCGGCCTCATCGGACTGGAACCCACCAAGCTGTCCAAGTCGCTGCACGGGACGCGCCGCTTCCGCACCGAGGAGCTGCTCGCCGTGGCCGAGTGCACCGGCGTCCCGACGGACTGGCTCCTGCACGGCAGCGGTGCCACACCGACGGTCCGCGGCGCGCGCTCCGCGCCGCCGCTGCCCGTGCGCAGCGGGGAGGCACGACGCCGGCTGGAGATCCTGGACACGGTCTGGCGACTGATCGCCCGCAACGGCTACCGGATTCGGCTGGACGACCTCGCCTCCGCCTGCGGCACGACCGCGCCCGCGCTACGGCACTACTTCCCCAACAAGGGACAGCTGCTGCAGTCCGCGCTGCTGCACTGCGCCGAACGAGCCTTCGCCCGCCAGCAGGAGGAGCTCGAGTCGATCCCCAACGCCAGGGACGCGTTGCTCGTGCTGATCGACCAGCTGCTGCCCACCGCGGGGCAGGCCCGCGACGAGTGGCTCGTCTGGCTGCAGGTGGCCACCCAGTCGGCGCTGCGCCCCGAGCTTCGGTCCGTGCACAACGACTTCCACCGGCGCTGGCTGGAGCTCGTGGCCGACGTCGTCCGCCGCGGACTGGACCAGCAGGTCTACCGCTGCGCGGACCCGGAGCAGTTCGCCGTCGAGTTCATGTCGATGGGGGACGGCCTCGCGATCCGGCTGCTGACCGCCACCCCCGGCTATGCCGCGGAGCGCATGCGCGAGATCCTCCTGGGGTTCGCGCGAGGGCAGCTGGAGGGCGCCGGGGACGGAATCCCGGACTGAACAGGGATTCCGTCCTGGCCGCGGGCGGTCAGTGCATCCCATGGCCGTGGCCGTGGCCGCCCGGGTGGGCGGCCTGCCGCGGCACGGCGAGGGCGGTGAAGCCGGCGAGCACGACCATCGCCACCGCGATGACGACGAACGCCTGCGGGACCCCGTCGAGCAGTCCCGCCCGGGTGGTGAGCTGCCCGGCGACGGCGGTGAGCGTCGCGACGCCGAGGGCGGCACCGACCTCGTGACCGGTCATCATCACGCCGGACGCCAGGCCGGACTTCTCGTGCGGGATGCCGGCCATCGCCGCGACCGAGATCGCCACGAACATCGGGCCGACTCCGAGCCCGATGACGAGGAAGCCGGGCAGGACGTCGGTCAGGTAGCCCGGGTCGGCGTCCATGCCGGCGAGGTACGCAGCGCCGGCGGCGACCACGAGCAGGCCGACCACCATCATCGCCTTCGGGGTGACCCTCCCCAGCAGCTTCGATGCGACCGTCGCCGCGAGGGTGATGGCCGCCGCGAGCGGCAGGAACATCACCCCGGTGACGACGGCGGACGTGCCGAGCACCCCCTGCAGGAACAGCGAGCTGAGGAAGATGGCCCCCACGACGGCGCCGGTGATGACCGCCATCACGGCCGACGTCGAGACCAGCGAGCGGATCCGCCACGTCGACGGCGGGACGAGCGGGGCCGGCACCCGGGTCTCGATCACCGCGAAGGCGCCGAGCAGGACCACGGCGAGGGCGAACCCGCCCAGCGTCCGCAGGGATGCCCAGCCGGCGGTGTCCGTGGCCTGGATGGCGAAGACCAGCGCCAGCAGGCCGGCGACGGCGGTCACCGCCCCGGGCGCGTCGAGGCCGCGCAGGCCACCACAGCGTTGCCCACGGGCGACGGTGCGCAGCGTGAGCAGGGCGACGACCGCGCCGATCGGCACGTTGATGAAGAAGACGGCCTGCCAGCCGAGCGCGCTGGTGAGGATGCCGCCGAAGAGGACACCGGCGGCGATGCCCATGCTGCCGACGGTCCCCCAGGTGGCGAGGGCCGCGGCCCGCTGCCGGCCGGCATACGAGGTCATGACGACCGACAGGGCAGCCGGGGTGAGCATCGCCGCGCCGGCGCCCTGGGCTCCCCGCGCGATGACGAGCATCGTGGCCGAGGAGGCGAGGCCGCTGACCAGCGAGGCGGTCGTGAACAGGGTCAGTCCGGTGAGGAACACGGCCCGCCGGTCGAACAGGTCCGCGAGCCGGCCGCCGAACAGGAGCAGCCCACCGCTGAGCAGGACGTAGGCGCTGACCGTCCACTGGTAGTCGGTGCTGGTGAAGGCGAGCGCGTCGCCGATGCTGGGCAGGGCGACGTTCACGACGCTGACGTCGAGGATGACCATGAACTGGGCGGCCAGCATGAGGCCGAGGACGGTCCATGGCCGGCGCTCCTCGGCCTGCTCCGGCCGGTGGTGGGCGGCGACCGGGTGGGCCGCCACGGTGTCGTGGGACATGGGGGTTTCTCCTTGGGTGGTTGTTCCGGTTGGGTCGGGCGGTCAGGAGTGGTCGTGCGCGCCGGTTTCCGCGGTCCGGACGGTGAACGGTGCCGTGATCACGGCGCCGTCGGGCAGGCGAAACTGTGCCCACATCCGGTAGGTCCCGGCGCTGGCGAAGCGCGTGTGCAGGCCCAGCTCCGGGCCGAAGGTGGCGCCGGGAACGGCGAACACCGGGCGGCCGCGGGAGTCCTCGGTCTCGGCGTGCCGGTGGGCGAAGCCGCTACCGTCGCTGCGGACGATGGCCGCGTGGCCGGCCGCGCCCAGGTAGGGGCGCAGCCCGGTCACCGGATCGCCGGTGGCGGCGTCGGTGAACCGGAAGGTGAAGTCGCTCTGCTCGCCGACCACGGCGTGACCGTCGAGGTGGACGGCCACACCGTCGCGGACCACCGTCCGGACCTGCGCGGCGGACGTCGGCGCCTGTCGGGCGAACCCCGGCCCGGCGACACGCAGCTCGCGGCTGTCGAGCACGTCGCCCATCTGTCCCTGGCGGCGGAACTCGGTGTGCGCGACGTACTCCCCCGCGGTCGGGAAGGTCGCCCGGACCTGCAGCCGCCCGGGCTCGCCGGTCGGGCGCAGGTGGATGTGGGCGAAGGTGGACAGGTCGGTGCGGGTCAGGATCAGGTGCGCCCACACCTGGTGGGTGCGCACCAGGTCCTCGACCGGCTCTCCCGTCTCCGCGTCCCGCACGGTGAGCGTCAGGGTGGTCGGGACACCCGGACGGATCGGCTCCGAGGGGGTCAGCGCCACCTCCAGGCCCGCGTGGTGCGGGTCGATCGGGGGCGCCTCGGTGGTCTCCATGACGCTCATGGCGGGACGCATCGGCATACCCATCCCCTCGGTCCAGGCGAGGATGCCGTTCATGCCGCGGGAGGCGGTCTCGGTGCGGCTGGCCCAGGTGAAGGTGGAGCCGAGCGCGATGGCCACGGCCGCGATGCCGGCGAGGAACGCCCAGCC
>DASSKF010000190.1:0-9463 GCA_035690725.1 Segeticoccus sp. | reverse complement strand
CCCTCGCGGCGCAGCTGCACCAGGTAGGCGCGCTGGCCGTACCGGTAGCCGCTGGCGCGCTCCGCGTCGAGGGCCACGGGGCCCTCCCCGGCGCGGATGGCGCGGGCGGCCTCCATGAGGGCGCGCTCGGTCTCGACCACCGGCGGCACGCCGTCGGCGGGCATGTCCAGGGGGACGAGGTCGACGGCCGGGGTGGCGTCGGGCGCCGGGTGGAGCCCGGCGTCACGCGCGGCGTCGGTGTCGGTCACCGGCCCAACCTACCGGCTGGGTCCCTCAGCGGCGTGGGCCCGGGAGGGCGATGACACCCTCGGGCAGCGGAGGCAGGCCGGCGATGGTGCACAGCAGGTCCGACCACGCGAGCAGGTGGGCCCCCACGTTGCCGGTGACGGGGGTCCACGAGGCGCGCACCTCCATCTCGACGCTTGCGGGCCGGTCGGACAGCCCGGCGAAGCTCTCGGACACGACGCGGGTGACCGTGCCGGCCTCGGCGGTGTAGCCGACGTGGTGGCTGTCGAGCGCGTCGACGAGCCAGGACCAGCCGACGGCACCGAGCATCGGGTCGGCGCCCATCTCCGGTTCGAGCTCGGCGCGCGCAAACGTGACCGCACGCCAAGCCCCGCCCCAGGGCTCGGGCTCGGAGGGGTCGTGCAGCAGGACGAAGCGACCGGTGCCGAGGTCGTCCTCGTCGTCGTCCGCCCCCGGCCGTGCCCGCACGTCGGCCGACAGGGCCACCGCGTGCGGCGCGATGCGGGTCGGGGCCGGCATCTCGGTGAGGCGCACCTCGGGGCGCACCCGGGCCGCACGCAGGTCGTGCAGTGCGCGGGTGAAGTCTGCAGAGTCCTCCCCGGGGAGGGTTCGGCTGCCCACAGCACGAGGGTATGTCCGGAGGGTCGCCTCGCGCGGCAGGCCACGCCGGACTGCCTCCTCCGGATCGTGCGAGGATCGATCCCGTGAGCGACCCCGAACCGGTGCCCCCCGCGGACGACCCCGCTGCCAGCCTGCTGATCCGCGCCGCCCGCGGGGAGCGGGTGGAGCGGACGCCGGTGTGGTTCATGCGGCAGGCCGGGCGCTCGCTGCCGGAGTACCGCGCACTGCGCGAGGGCGTGCCGATGCTCGAGGCGTGCCGCCGGCCCGAGCTGGTCACCGAGATCACGCTGCAGCCGGTGCGGCGCCACGGGGTGGACGCGGCCATCTTCTTCAGCGACATCGTCGTGCCGGTCGCCGCCGTCGGCGTGGACGTCGACCTCGTCGCGGGCGTCGGGCCCGTGGTGGCCGAGCCGTTCCGCACGCGGGCCGACCTCGACCGGCTGCCGGAGCTGACCCCCGGCCAGGTTCCGGACATCACCGAGTCGGTGCGCGAGCTGGTGGCCGAGCTCGGCGGGACGCCGCTGGTCGGCTTCGCCGGCGCGCCGTTCACCCTGGCGTCCTACCTCGTCGAGGGCGGCCCGTCGAAGAACCACGCGCGCACCAAGGCCCTCATGCACGGCGACCCCGAGCTGTGGCACGACCTGTGCGCCCGGCTCGCCCAGGTCGCGGGCACCTTCCTGCGGGTGCAGGCGCAGGCCGGCGCGTCCGCCATACAGCTCTTCGACTCGTGGGCCGGTGCGCTGTCGCGGGCCGACTACGAGCGGTTCGTGCTGCCCCACTCGCGGGCGGCGCTCGCGGCCGTCGAGCCGCTCGGGGTCCCGCGGATCCACTTCGGCGTCGGCACCGGCGAGCTGCTCGACCTGATGGGCGGGGCGGGCGCCGAGGTGGTCGGCGTCGACTACCGCGTGTCCCTCGCGGACGCGGCCGCGCGCACGGGCGGCCGGTACGCCCTGCAGGGCAACCTCGACCCCGCGCTGCTGTTCGCGCCGTGGGAGCCGATCGAGCGGCGGGTGCGGGAGATCCTCGAGGAGGGCCGCACCGCACCCGGCCACGTCTTCAACCTCGGCCACGGCGTGCTGCCGGAGACCGACCCCGACGTGCTCACCCGCGTCGTGGAGCTCGTGCAGCGGGTCTCGGCCCGTCAGCACCGCAGGTAATTCGGCTGCACCGGAGCCCCGGCGCTCGGTAGTCTCCCGCCCGTGTCACCGGAGACGTTCGTACCCCACGGTTTCCCGCCACCGACCAGCTTGGTGACGGACCGGTTCCGCCTCGAACCGCTGGGTCCCCGGCACAACCAGGCCGACCACGCGGCGTGGACGTCCAGCATCGAGCACATCCGCGCGACGCCGGGCTATGCCGGGGGCAGCTGGCCGCCACCGGGCGGGATGTCCCTCCACGCCAACCATGACGACCTGCGCCGGCACGCCGCCGACTTCGAGGCCGGCACCGGGTTCACCTTCACCGTCCTCGACCCCGCGGACGACGACGTGATCGGCTGCGTCTACCTGTATCCCGCGTCCTCGGCGAACCACGACGTCACCATCCGCTCGTGGGTGCGGGCGGACCGGGCCGAGCTCGACGTGCCGCTGGCCGACGCGGTCGCCGCGTGGGTGGCCGCCGAGTGGCCGTGGCAGCGGGTCGACCGCTGCGGCCGCTGAGGCCCCGCCAGCCCGCCGCTACCCCGCGTCGTCCAGCAGCCGCTCGGCGAGGGCCGTGTGGGTGACGACCCCTTTGACCAGCCCACTGGTCAGGGCGGCGCGCACCGCCGGTGCCTTGCCGGCACCGTAGGGGATCGCGACGACCTCCGGCACCGCCCGCATGGCGTCGGCGCCGATGGCGACGATGCGCTTGCTGAGCGGCCCGTGGACCGGCTTGCCCGCGGCGGTGATGAACACCCCGGAGATGTCGCCGACCACACCCTTGTCGGCGAGCTGCCGCCGCTCGTCCCTCGTCATCGCGTCGAAGAGCGTGGACTCGCCCGTCGCCCAGTGGCCGATCCCGACGAACGCCTTTGTCACGTGGGCGAACTGGTCGAACGCCTTCACCACTTCACGCTGCCGTCGCAGGGTCCGCGCGCTCGTCGCGTCCGGCATGATCATCGGCGCATAGAAGACGTATGCCGGCCCGCGGGTGACGCGCGCGACGTCGCGGACCAGGTCCACCGAGCTCTCGTCCATGTCCGGGCGGGAGAGGGCGCCGGTGAGCTGGACGACCGGGACGCGGGGGAGCCGGGTGAGCTGGGAGGTCATCGCGTGGACGGACCGGGCCCACGCGAGGCCGAGCACGTCGTCGTCGGTGACGATCTCGCTCGCGAGCTCGGCCGCGGTCTGCCCCAGGCACCGGCGCAGCGCCCGCGGGTCCTGCTCGGCGGTGTCGACCACGAGGGCGTGGGCGAGGCCGAACCGCTCCCGCAACCGGTCGGACAGCTCGACCGCGATGTCGCCTGGTGAGGCGATCTCGATCCGCACCACACCGGCCGAGAGCGCTCCGTCGAGCAGCCGGGCGACCTTGAACCGGCTGATCCCGAACTCGTCGGCGATCTCGACCTTGGAGCGGCCGTCGAGGAAGTGGCGCCGGGCGACCGAGGCCATGAGGACGAGCTCGGCCGGCCCGCGGGCGGCGGCAACCATGCTCCTCCCTCCCGACGCCGCTCCGTGTCGGCGCCGTCCGGACAGGCAGCGCTCATTTGAGCGCGGGTGCCCTCGATTGTTGCACACCTCTTGACACCTGTGACCCCCGTCGGTTCACTGATCCCTGAGCGGACCGACGCTCATTTGAGCGTCACCGCGAGCCGCGTCGGCCGATCGAGGAGAGACCGTGCGAGGACGTCTGCGGACCGCCCTGGCGATCGCCACCGCTGCCGGGTGCATGGCCGGCCTGAGCGCCTGTGCCGGGTGGGGAGGAGGTGCGAGCGCCGGCGGCAAGGGCAGCATCAACGTGCTGATGGTGAACAACCCGCAGATGGTGGACCTGCAGAAGCTCACCCCCAAGTACTTCACCGCGAAGACCGGCATCAAGGTGAACTTCACCGTGCTGCCGGAGAACGACGTGCGCGACAAGATCAGCCAGGAGTTCTCCAGCCAGGCCGGGATCTACGACGTCGCCAGCCTGAGCAACTTCGAGGTCCCGATCTACGCCAAGGCCGGCTGGATCGCGCCGCTGGACTCCTACCTGGCCAAGGACAAGGCCTTCGACCAGGAGGACATCTTCCCGGCGCTGCAGCAGGCCCTCAGCGCCAACGGGCACGTCTACTCCGAGCCGTTCTACGGCGAGTCCTCGTTCCTCATGTACCGCAAGGACGTGATGAAGGAGAAGGGCATCACGATGCCGAAGAACCCGACTTGGCAGGAGGTCGCCGACATCGCCGCCAAGGTGGACGGCGCCAAGCCGGGCATGGCCGGCATCTGCCTGCGCGGCCAGCCCGGGTGGGGCCAGATCTTCGCCCCCCTGACGACGGTCGTGAACACCTTCGGCGGCACGTGGTTCACCAAGGACTGGCAGGCGAAGGTCGACGGGCCCGGCTTCAGCAAGGCGACGAAGTTCTACGTCGACCTCGTCCGGGCGCACGGTGAGCGGGGCGCCGCGCAGGCCGGATTCGTCGAGTGCCTGAACAACCTCGTCCAGGGGCACGTGGCGATGTGGTACGACGCCACGTCGGCCGCCGGGTCGCTCGAGGCCAAGACCTCCCCGGTGCGCGGGAAGATCGGCTACGCCCCGGCACCGGTGGTCAAGACGGACAGCTCGGGCTGGCTCTACACCTGGGCGTGGGCGATCCAGGCGGCGAGCAGCCACAAGGACCCGGCGTGGCAGTTCATCTCGTGGGCCTCGAGCAAGGAGTACGAGCAGCTGGTCGGCGAGCAGGTCGGCTGGTCCTCGGTGCCGGCCGGCAAGCGGGAGTCGACCTACCACAACAAGGACTACCTCAAGGTGGCCGGCGCCTTCGCCGAGCCGACCCTCAAGGCGATGAAGAGCGCCAACCCCAACGACCCCGGTGTCCAGCCGCGCCCGGCACCCGGGATCCAGTTCGTCGACATCCCGGAGTTCCCGGCGCTCGGGACCCAGGTGTCGCAGTACGTCAGCTCCGCGATCGCCGGGCAGATGTCGGTCGACGAGGCGCTGAGTCGCGGCCAGGCCGTGGCTGCCGACGTCGCCGAGCAGTACCGGTCACGGGAAGGGAAGTAGACCATGAGCGTCGCCGCCCCCAGCGCCACCGAACGCCAGCGCGAGCACTCGGGCAACCGTGGCGGGCAGCAGGCCAAGCAGCGCCTCGGCGGGTGGGCCCGGCGCGCCCCGCTGATGCCCGCGCTGGTCTTCATGATCATCGTCACCCAGCTGCCGATGGTGGCCACGCTGGTGATCTCGTTCATGGACTGGAACGCCTACTACCCCGACGACCGCGGCTTCACCGGGTTCGACAACTACCGGCGCGTGCTCACCAACGTGAACACCGTGCAGGCGATCCTCACCACGATCATCCTCACGGTCGCGGTCGTGCTGGTCAGCCTCGTGCTCGGGCTCGTCATCGCGCTGCTGCTGGACCGCAAGTTCCGGGGCCGGGGCGTCGTCCGGACGCTCATGATCGCGCCGTTCCTCATCGTGCCGGTCGCGGCCGCACTGGTGTGGAAGCACGCGCTCTACAACCCCGACTACGGCCTGTTCAACGGGGTGCTGACGTGGATCTTCGGTGACAACGCGCCGCAACCGGACTGGATCAGCAGCTTCCCGCTCGGGGCGATCATCGCCGCACTGGTGTGGCAGTGGACGCCGTTCATGATGCTGATCATCCTGGCCGGCCTGCAGAGCAAGCCGCTGGACGTCGTGGAGGCCGCGCGCATCGACGGCGCGAGCCCGTGGCAGATCTTCACCAACATGACGCTGCCGCACCTGCGCCGCTACCTGGAGCTGAGCGTCCTGCTCGGCGCGATCTACATCGTGCAGAACTTCGACCACGTCTTCACGATCACGTCCGGTGGCCTGGGCACCGCCAACCTGCCGTACGACATCTACCAGAACTTCTACGTGGCGCACGACTACGGCCGGGCGTCCGCGGAGGGCGTCGTCGTGGTGATCGGGACGATCCTCATCGCCATGTTCGCGTTGCGCACCGTGTCCACCCTGCTCAAGGAGGAGAGCTGAGATGACGGCGATCGCCCCGCAGGGGACCTCGGCCCGCAAGGGCGTCCGGCACAACGGTCCCCCCGGGACCGCGGGGACGCGCAGTACGGTCGCGCTCGGCGTGGTCGCGTGGGTGGTCGGGGTCATCTTCTTCATCCCGATCCTGTGGATGCTGCTGACCTCGTTCCACACCGAGGAGGACGCGGCGACGAACCCGCCGTCGGTCGGTGCGCCCCTGACGGTCCAGGGGTACGAGCAGTTCTTCAGCTCCGGCCCGTGGCCGCCGATCCTGAACTCGCTCACCGCCAGCATCATCTCGACGGTCCTGGTGCTGCTGATCGCGTTCCCCGCCGCCTACGCCCTGTCGATCCGCCCGGTGAAGCGGTGGAGCGACGTGATGTTCTTCTTCCTGTCGACCAAGATGCTGCCGGTCGTCGCGGGCCTGCTGCCGATCTACCTGTTCGCCCAGTCGATCGGCTTCCTCGACAACGTCTGGCTGCTCATCATCTTCTACACCTCGATGAACCTGCCGATCGCGGTGTGGATGCTGCGCTCCTTCCTCGCCGAGGTGCCGATGGAGATGCTGGAGGCCGCCCAGATCGACGGCGCCGGCCTGACCCGCACGCTGACGTCGGTGATCGCCCCGGTCGTCACCCCCGGGCTGGCGTCGGCGGCGCTGATCTGCTTCATCTTCAGCTGGAACGAGCTCCTGTTCGCGCGCGTCCTCACCGGCACCGTCGCGCAGACCGCACCGGTCTACCTGACCGGGTTCGTCACCAGCCAGGGGCTGTTCCTCGCCAAGGTGTGCGCGGCCTCGCTGGTGATCTCGCTGCCGGTGCTGGCAGCCGGGTTCGCCGCGCAGGACAAGCTGGTGCAGGGCCTGTCGCTCGGCGCCATCAAGTGAGAGCCACCCAGGACCGGAGGGAGCAATGACCCGACTGAACCAGGCCGCCCTGGCGACGCTCGAGGGAGACGTGGCCGTGCCGGCATACGACCGGTCACGGGTGACCACGGGCATCGTCCACTTCGGCGTCGGCGGCTTCCACCGGGCCCACCAGGCGATGTACCTCGACCGGCTGCTGCGGGAGGGCACGGCGACCGACTGGGGCATCTGCGGAGTCGGCACGATGGCGGGCGACAAGCGGATGGCCGACGTGCTGCAGGCGCAGGACGGGCTCTACACGCTCGTGGTCAAGCACCCGGACGGGTCGATGGACGCGCGGGTCATCGGGTCGATCACCGGCTACCTGTTCGCGCCGGACGACCCCGAGGCCGTGCTCGAGGTGATGAGCGCCCCGACCACCCGGATCGTGTCGCTGACGATCACCGAGGGCGGCTACCACTTCCACCCCTCGACCGGTGAGTTCGACCCGGACGACCCGGTCCTGCAGGCCGACCTGCGGCCCGGGGCGACACCGCAGTCGGTGTTCGGCTTCATCACCGAGGCCCTGGCCCGCCGGCGGGCAAGCGGCACACCGGCGTTCACCGTCATGTCCTGCGACAACATCCAGGGCAACGGCGAGGTGGCGCACCGGATGGTCACCGCCTTCGCCCGGCTCAAGGACCCTGACCTGGCCGACTGGATCGAGGCCGAGGTCGCCTTCCCCAACTCGATGGTCGACCGGATCACCCCGGTGACGACCGACGAGGACCGCCGGCGCGTGGCCGAGGAGTTCGGCATCGAGGACGGGTGGCCGGTCGTGACCGAGCCGTTCACCCAGTGGGCGCTGGAAGACCGCTTCCCGCAAGGACGCCCGGCCTACGAGGACGTCGGCGTGCAGGTGGTCGACGACGTGATGCCGTACGAGCTGATGAAGCTGCGGCTGCTCAACGCCAGCCACCAGGCGCTGTGCTACCTCGGCTACCTGTCCGGCTACCGCTACGCGCACGAGGTCTGCCAGGACCGGCTGTTCGTCGACTTCCTGCTCGGCTACATGCGCGAGGAGGGGCAGCCGACCCTGCGCCCGGTCCCGGGCGTGGACCTCGACCGCTACGAGCACCAGCTCATCGAGCGGTTCGCCAACCCGGAGATCCGGGACACCTTGGCACGGCTGTGCGCCGAGAGCTCGGACCGGATCCCCAAGTGGCTGGTGCCGGTGATCCGCGAGCAGCTGGCCGGCGACGGGCCGATCGACCGCTCGGCACTGGTGGTCGCGTCGTGGGCACGCTACGCCGAGGGCGTCGACGAGCAGGGGCAGCCGATCGAGGTCGTGGACCGGCTGCGGGACAAGCTCGTCGAGCGCGCCCGCCGGCAGGGTGAGGAGCCGCTGGCCTTCCTGCAGGACCCGTCACTGTTCGCCGACCTGGCCGACCAGCCGCGGTTCGTGGCGCTCTACACCAAGGCGCTGGACTCGCTGCACTCCGTCGGGGTCCGCGCGACCTTGGAGTCCTGGACCCCGTGAGGGCGGTCCGGCTTCCCGGCGACAGCACCGTCGAGCACGTCACCGTCGACGTCCCCTCGCCCGGGCACGGGCAGGTGCTGCTGCGGGTGGGCGCCTCCTCGATCTGCGGCAGCGACATCCGGGCGATCTACCGGGAGCACCTCGGCTCCGGCCCGGAGGCCTACCAGGACGTCGTCGCCGGGCACGAGCCCGCCGGGGAGGTCGTCGAGGTCGGCCCCGGCTGCCGCCGGCTGTCCGTCGGCGACCGGGCCACCGTCTACCACATCGTCGGCTGCGGGCTGTGCGACGAGTGCCGGCACGGCTACGAGATCGGCTGCACCGACCCGGCCCGGGCCGCGTACGGCTGGCAGCGCGACGGCGGTCACGCGGAGTACCTGCTCGCCGAGGAACGCAGCTGCCTGCCGTTGCCCGAGGAGCTCTCGCTCGTCGACGGTGCGCTGGTCTCGTGCGGCTTCGGGACGGCATACGAGGCGTTGTTGCGCCTGGACGTCTCGGGGCGCGACCAGCTGCTGGTGACCGGGCTGGGACCCGTCGGCCTGGCCGCCGCGATGATGGGCCGCGCGATGGGCGCCGGGCCGGTCATCGGCACCGACGTCTCGCCCGAGCGGCGCCGGCTGGCCGTCGAGCTGGGCCTGGTCGACCACGCGCTGCCCGCGGACGAGCAGGCCGTCGACGTGGTGCGGGAGCTGACCGGGGGCCGGGGGTGCTCGACCACCCTCGACGCCTCGGGCAGCGCCGCGGCGCGCGCCACCGCCCTGGCCGCCACCCGCACGTGGGGACGGTGCGCGCTCGTGGGCGAGGGCGGGCGGCTGGAGATCGACGTCTCGCCGCTGCTGATCCACCCGCAGGTCACGGTGCACGGTTCCTGGGTCACCTCCACCGGCCACATGGCGCGGCTGCTGGAGGACCTGGTGCGGTGGGAGCTGCGGCCCGAGCGCGTGGTCACCCACCGCTACCCGCTCGAGCAGGCCGACGAGGCGTATGCCGTGGCCGCCGCGGGTGCCACCGGCAAGGTGTGCCTCCTGCCGGCCTGACGACGACGGCGGCAGTTGCTGAGGGTTCCCGGCACACGAGCCGCG
>DASSKF010000189.1:0-6382 GCA_035690725.1 Segeticoccus sp. | reverse complement strand
TGGGACGAGCGGCACGGCATCGCCCGGCTGTGGGCCGAGTACCGAACCCTCGCGCCCCGTGCCGAGCACGGCCGGTATGACGACCTGCTGGCCGGGAGCGGCCTGGCACCCGACCAACTCCAGGCCGTCCGCGACTCACCGGCCCACCGACCGCTGCTGACCGCCCTGCGCCAAGCTGAGGGCGCCGGCCTGAACGTGCACAAGGCCTTCCCCCGACTCGTGCAGGGCCGGTTCCTGAACGGCGCCGACGACCCCGCCCTGATCCGCGACCGCGCCCGCCACCTCGCGACGGCAGCCATCGAACAGCACCAGCCCTGGGCCGCCCGGCTCGGACACCCACCGGTCGACCCAAACCGCCGCAAGGCCTGGTTCCGGCAAGTCGCCACCCGTGGCCGCCTACCGCGACCACTGGCACATCACCCACCCCGACAGCAGCCTCGGCAGCCCCGCCAGCTCCGCCGAGCAGGAGGCACAACGCCAGCTCCCCCAGACCGCAGCCACCGCCGCCACGCAGATCAGCCAGGAGAACCCACAAGGCACACGCCCGGCCTTCGGGCAACCCCTCAGGCCCGAGTTCTCCCCGGCCCGGCCCGAACTGTGAGGTTCCGGCCGCGCAGCGGCCACGGAGATGGCCCTTCCGTCAGGCGACCGCGTGGAACTCCAGGCGTAGGCCGAGCGCCTTGGCGACCTTCAGGATGGTCGCGAAGCTCGGATTGCCATTCTCGGAGAGTGCCTTGTAGAGACCCTCGCGGCTCATGCCCAGCTTGCGTGCCAGCTCGCTGAAGTTCTGGGAGCGGGCAACGTTGCCGAGCGCGACCGCTATGAACTCTGGGTCGTCACTGGCCTCGTCAAGAACGGCCTCCAGGTAGTAGCCGATGTCTTCGAGGGACTTCAGTTGGTCGGCGGAGTCCCAGCGCGAGTACCCCTGTTTGATCGTCGCCATCACTCCCAGTCCTTTGCCATCCCGTGTGCTTGCTCGATGTCTCGACGTTGGGTCGACTTCTCACCACCGCAGAGCAGAATCACGAGTGTCTCCCGTCGCCGGAGGAAGTAGACCCGGTAGCCCGGGCCGTGGTCGATGCGCATCTCCCAAACGCCTTGTCCTACAGATTTCGTGTCTCCTGGATTGCCGTTGGCCATCCGGTCGACCCGCATCGCGATCCGCTGAGCAGCGCGACGATCGCGCAATCGGTCGAACCCAGTGGATGAAGGCGTCTGACTTGAGCACGTCGATCGGTGTCAACCGTAGTTCACACTTCCGCGGGTCGCAGTCACTGGTGGTTGCGCGCCCAGTCGTCGTAGGTCTTCCCGATCGCCTCGGCAAGCATGCTGGTAGATCCCCATCGCCGCTTGGGAGGCGTGTCCGGCACGAGCCTGGAGCTCGGCGGCGGTGGCACCGTGCTGGCCGGCCAGGGTCAGGGCGGTGTGCCTGAGGTGGTGGACCGTCAGGTCGGGGCGACCGGCCGCCTCGCGCGCCGGCCGGTAGCGGTCCATCAGGTAGCGAACGCTCATGTGGTCGGTGCGGTCCCCGGGGAAGAGCAGTCCACCGGGACCGGGCGCGGTGTGCTCGAGCAGGTGCTTGCCGCACGCGCCAGGTCTTGATGTCCGACAGGGTCACGGTCATCAGGGGCACGTCCCCGAAGTACGGCAGGATTCGGGTCGCCAGCAGCTGCCGGTAGCCCCGGGCCGTGCTGGGGCGCAGTCCGCGCTCGGTGAGGTAGCGTGCGGCGAACCCGCCGACGGTGTTGAATGCGGCCTCGGCCCGGCGTTTGGCCGCGGCAGCCTGCCGGGCCTTCGGGGGCGTCCACTGCTCCCGGTCGATCAACGCGCGCTCGGTCGCCAGCCACGCCACGCCTCGGCGGCCAGCTTGGTGCCGAGCGTGCGCGGGTAGCGGGTGCCGTCGGGCATCGCGTAGCGGGCGCGCTAGGTCACCGAGCCGGACGCGCTGACCCGTCGCTCGACCTCACCGAAGCCTCGTCTCCGGGCCATCCCGAACGCCTCCTTCCAACCCCGTGCTGCGCTAGCAGTGGGAGTCCCCGTGGGGGAAGCTATGTCCTCTGTGGGGGAAGCGTGTCCGCTCCACCGAATGACACCGCAGGACAACTGCGGTCTTCCCCTTCATCGTGGCCCGAACCCGTGCTGACCGTGGTGTCGCGCCTCGTCACCGAACGTGGTTGAGGAGCAGGTAGCCGCCCCGGCCGATTCCGGCTCATCGAGCAGCAAGCGGGGGCGAGGCAGGCAGCCGTCACTGCGGACGCGGGTCAACGGTCAAGGTCGCGCCTCCGCCAGACGACGGCCGCGTTCGGGTCCCCCGAGGAGGCATCCTCGGTGCGGACGACGTCGAACCCTTCCCGCTGATAGAAGCGACCCGCGCGGGTGTTGCCGGCGAAATGCTCCACGAGGACATGCCCGGCGTCGGCAGGCAGCGCGTCGACGGCGTCGCGCAGCAGCGCGGCGCCCACCGAACGGCCGCGGACGTCGGGGGCCAGGTAGAGCTTCCACACGACCTGCTCACCGGCAAGCTCGCCGGTCTCGCACACGCCCACGACGGTGTCGTCGTCGACCGCGAGGTGGACGCGCCGCGCCAGGACGGCCGGCTCCATTCGCTCGCGCGACCACCATCGCAACTGGGACCGCGCCGCCTCGGTCCCCAACATCGGCGCATAGTGCGGCGGGACGACGAACGCGCCGAAGGCGACGACGGCATCCACATCGTCCGCGACGGCCGGTCGTATCGACGTGTTCATGCCACCTCACCGTAGGCGGATCGGACTGTGGGTCCGCAACTACTGGAAGTAGGCGTCCTCGTCGATGCCCTCGGCTCGGCGCGTCCCTCCTCGGGTGCGGAAGTGCCACGAGGTCGTCGAGGTCATCTCCCGGTGTGCGCTCTTGTCGCAGCCCACGCGCTGACCGGCGCTGCTGCCAGGGTGAAGACCAGGGCGAGTGCGGCCACGCCGACCAGCGCGCCCCGAAGGCTGCTGCTCTCGGCCAGCAGGCCCACGTAGGCCGGGCCGAGCAGGAAGCCCAGGTAGGCGGTGGTGGCGACCGTGGAGGTGGCCCGGCCGTGCCGAGCGGGGTCGGTGCTGTGCAGGCTGCGGCTGAGCAGGGTGGGGAACAGCGTCGCGGTGCCCAGTGCGGCCAGCGCCAGCCCGGCCAGGGCCACAGCGACCGAGGGGGCGGTGGCCAGCACCGCGCTGCCTGCGCTGGCCAAGGTGCCGCCACCGAGCAGCATCGCGGTGGGGTGGCTGCGTGAGAGCGGCGCCAGGCCAAGGCGCGCCAGCGCGGCGGTGGCGGCGAAGGTCGCTGGGGCTGTGGCCGCCAGCTGGGGTGAGGCGCTGAGGACGTCGGTGAGCATCACTGCTCCCCAGCTCTGGTGGGCGTTCTCGATGGCGTAGGCCAAAGCAGCGACCAGCCCGACGACCACCAGCAGCGGTGAGGTCGGGCTGATCCGTCGCAGCAGGCCCGCCCCGACCCGGGCACCGGGATCCGTCTGGTGAACCGGGAGCTGCAGCGATGCGCTGGTGCGGTGAGCAGCCGCCGTCAGGGCGAGCATCACTGCCGTGACCACGGCGAAGGTCGCCAGCAGTGACAGCTCCGCACCCAGCAGCGCTCCGGTGGACAGGCTGGCGATCACGACACCCACGGAAAACAGCCCGTGGGATCGGGTGAGCAGAGGCTTGGCGGTGGCGTGCTCTGCGCGCCCGGCCAGGGTGTTGATGGCGACGTCGGCGGCACCGGAGGCGGCGCCGACCACGAGCATCCCGACGACGAGCAGCACCATTCCGTCGGAGGTGCCGGCGATGAGCAGGCCGGCACCGGCCAGCGGCGCCAGCAGCCAGGCCGCCACGCGCAGTCCGAAGCGGTCCACCGCGCGTCCGGTGAGGGCCATCGCCGGCAGCGCCCCCAGACCGACGAAGAGCAGGGCGGTGCCCAGCTGGCCCTCGCTGACGTCGGCCCGGATGCGCAGGGTGGGCAGGGCAGCACCCCAGGCGCCCCAGAAGACCCCGAAGGCGGCGAAGGCCGCGTAGGGGGCGTACGCGGCACGGGCACCGAGGACAGGTGGAGCAGACGAGGAGGCGGTCGAGGCTCGGGTCACGAGTCGTAACGTTACACAATCTATGCTGCCGCTGTGTCCACACCCGCGCGACGACGCCCCACCGTCAAAGACGTCGCCGAGCAGGCGGGGGTCGCGCCGATGACGGTGTCCTACTCCTTCAACCACCCGGCGCGGGTCGCCGAGGCCACCCGGGCCCGGGTGCTGGAGGTCGCGGCCCGGCTGGGCTACCGCCCCAACAGCACCGCCCGCGCCCTGCGCTCAGGGCGCGTCAACCAGCTGGGCGTGGTGGTCGGGGAGCGCCTGTCCTACCTCTTCGACGACCCGCAGGCGGCGCAGTTCCTGGCCGGGATCACCGAGGTCTGCGTCGACGAGGACCTGGGAGTGGTGCTGATTCCCACCCGCGGGGATGCCTCCGACGCCGACCGGGTGCTGTCAGCAGCGGTCGACGGCTATGTGCTGTGGACCACCGTGGCCGATGACCCGGTGCTCGCCGCCGTCGCGGGCAGCGGGCGACCCGCTGCCATCCAAGGCGGTCCGGCCCACCCGGGGCTGGTGTGCATCGGGGCCGATGACCGCGCAGCCGCAGCAGCGGTCGCGGCGGCCACGCCGCTGGCTGAGGCAACCCCCGTCATCATCAGCTTCCCCCTGGACCGGCGCCGCACCAGCGGCGTCGTACGCGGCCGCGACCTGCCCCCTGACCTGATGGACCCGCAGGCGGTCCCCTTCCCCGTCACCGGCGCTCGTCTGGCCGGCTACCGCGACGCGCTGACCGAGGCCGGGCATGACTGGGACGACGTGGGGATCGCGGTGGTGGAGCGCAACCAGCGCGAACTGGGCGAGGACGCCGCCGCAGAACTGCTCGAGACGCTGGACGGCCGTGGCCCCGTGGTGGTGCTGGCGATGAGCGATGAGCTGGCGCTGGGGGCCCACTCGACAGTGGACCGCACGCTGCAGGACGTGACGCTCACCGGATGGGACGGCACGCGAGCGGCCACCACCTCAGGCATCTGGTCGGTGGCGGCCTCGCTGCGCGAGCAGGGCCGAGCGTGCGCGCAAGCGGCCCTGTCAGGGGAGCTGGAGGGACACCAGGTGCCGTGGTCCGTGGTCGCGCCCGAAGGGCGGCCAGACGCCGACCGGTCAGTGCTGTGAGTGTGCGATGCTCACCTTCGCCGCGGGCACGGCCCCTGCCCACGACATGCGGCCGGACATCCGGTGGGAGGCGTGATGGGCGGCGAGGCCCTGCGGTTCGACGGACAGGTTGCGGTGGTGACCGGCTCCGGACGGGGGTTGGGACGTTCAGCCTTGACCACTGGCAGGAGGGGCCGACGGTCGACCTGGGACCGCAGCCGACACTCGCAGCCGTGCACGACGCCTGGGGGTCCATGCAAGACCACCACAACGGCGCTCACCCCTGACCCGCGAGTAGCGGGTGTCGTTCTCGCACGTCGTCACCTCGGCACGGCGCAGAGCCACTCCGCGCGACCGGGAACCGGTCGGAACCCGGGGACGCGCGCGCACGTCATACCGGCATGAGCAGCTCCAGGGGCACCGAGGCGACCCGGCGCCCGGGCAGGACCCTCGCGGCGACGGTGGCACTCGGCCTCGCCATGCTCGGGACGGCTGCCTGCGGCCAGGACTCCTCCGGCGGTAGGTCGGGCGGCAGCGGAGCCCCGAGCGCCACCGCGCCGGCGACCGTGCCGGCCGGCGGCACGACCCCCGCCCCGACTCCGTCGCAGACCAGGGCCACGGCGTCGCCGCCGACCATGCCCACGTCCCTGCCGGTCCCGACCGGCACCGGGACGCCGTCGGTCGACACCCGGCGCACGACCGAGCCGGGGCCGCGAGGCGAACGGTCGCCGACGAGTGGCTCCTGACCGCGCATTGACCGGGGCTTGACCTCTTCCTGACACTGCAGCCCGGCAGCGCTGTCCGGTTTGCGCCATTGCCGGATGTCGCCACGGCCAGCCCCTTCCCCGGTGCGGTGCGGCGCCGCCAGAGTCACTGTCACTCCATCCCGTTCGGCCCCGGCCGAGACCCCAGGAAGAGGACAGTGATGACGAAGAAGCCTGTCGCCTACGGCCTTGCGGCCGGACTGGCCGCGACCCTCACCCTCGCCCCGACCGCCGCCTACGCCACGACGACGGCAGCCGCCGGCACGACCGCCAGCAGCGCGGCCACGGCGAGGTCGGACGGCTCCCTGCAACAGCGGGTCGATGCGCTGCTGGCGCAGAGCAACCTCGACCCGGCGCTGAAGGCGCGGATCCACGCGGCGGCAGCGAAGCTCCCGGCCGACTGGGAGCGCACCGTCGCGGCGAAGCAGGAGAA
>DASSKF010000188.1:0-5571 GCA_035690725.1 Segeticoccus sp. | reverse complement strand
CGGAAGCGCTCGATGATCCGCTTGACCCGCAGGAAGCGCTCCTCGGAGTACTGCTCGTCGACGAGGGCGTCGTCGGTGCAGGCCCGCAGCTCGTCGCGGAAGTCGCGGATCTCCTGGTGGGTGGTGGGCTGGGCGATGAGGATGATGTGCCGGCCGGGGTCGTACTCGATCGCGCGCAGCGACTCGTTGATCGTGTCGATGCGCTCGCGGATGAGGGTGGCGGACTTGTCCAGCCAGGCGTGGAACCCGGCGATGTCGTTGATGGCGTTGGTGTGCAGCAGCCGGGTGAACTCGGCCTCGAACCGCGGCAGGTCGTCGGTCGCCAGCCGATCCCGCAGGGAGCGGTACTCCCCGGCGGCGGCCACGTCGGCGTCCATGTCGCTGCTCTCGGTGGGCCAGTCGCGCCGGAACTCCTGCATCGCGGACACGGCACGCTGGCCCGCCAGCCGCTGCTTCTCGCCGGCCTGCTCGATCCGGTCGGTCAGCCTCGTCTGCTGCTCCCGCTCCACGCGGTCACAGTCCGCGGCCGCCGGCGGCGCCGTCACCTGCTCGGCCAAGAGCTCGTATGCCGGCCGCAGCCGGGCCATCTCGTCCTCACCGAGCGACCCGGTCACCTCGAGCGCCGACACCAGCTGCCCCTCGAGGGTCTCCTGGCGGGCCCGTGCGCGGCCACGCTGCTCGGCCAGCTGCTGGACCCGCTCCCGCGCGGTGTGCAGCTCGGTGCCCAGCGTGTCCAGGCGGGACGCGATCTCGGCGAGCCGGGTGTTGCCCCGCTCGAGCCCGGCCTTCTCCTGCTCCCACCGGGTGATCGCCGCGGCGCTGGCGCGCCAGTCGAGCTCGGAGAAGTCAGCATAGACGGACAGCTTGTCGAGCACGCTGCGCAGCCCGCGCAACCGGCCCGTCTCGTCGGCCAGCCGCCCGACCTCCTGCTCCAGCCGGGTCAGGCGCTCCTGCGCCGAGGACGCCTCGGCGAGGAGGGCGTCGATCTTGTCCTCGTTGCTCCAGCCCAGCACCCAGCGGGTGCGGTCGTCGATGCGGAAGCGGTCGTCCTTCTCGTGCCGGCCGTCGCCGGAGCGGACCTGGCCGGCGAGGGTGACGGCGCGCCGGTGCTGGCGGAACTCCTCGATGCTCTCGGCGCAGACGTGCCCCGCCCGTCTGGCGAGTTCGCGGCCGACCCACTCCTCGAAGCGGCCCGGCTTGACGTCGAGCAGGTCCGCGAGCACCTGCTCCTCGGGCAGCGGTGTGTCGTCGCGGGTGATCCGCGGGCTGATCCGGAAGTAGACGAGGCGCCCGCCGAGGTGGTGCGCGTCGATCCACGCCGAGGCGGCGTCGTAGTGCTCGGCCGGGACGAGCACGGACAGGGCGAAGCCCCGCAGCACCCGCTCGGCGGCTCCCTGCCAGCGGGCGTGCTCCGGCCGGACCTGCACCAGCTCGCCGGCGAAGGGCAGGTCGGTCTCCTCCACCCCGATCGCGGCGCACAGCGCCTCGCGGATGCGCAGGCTGCGGGCGTCGATGTTGCTCTGCCGCCCCTGCAGGGAGCGCAGCTCGGTGTTGATCCGGTCACTGTCCTCCCGGGCGCGGCTGCGCTCGACCACGAGCTCGTTGCGCCGGTTCTCGGCACGGTCGAGCTCGCCGTCCAGCTCCTCACCGCGCTCGCGGGCAAGCGCCCGGCCGTGGGCGAAGCCCTCGGCGTCGGTGGCGGCCGGCAGTCCGGCCTCGGCCAGCAGGACGGCGTGCTGGTCGGCTCGTTCGCGTCGGCCGTCGCGACGCGTGCCCTCGTCGCGGACGAGCCGCTCCAGCTCGGCGATGCGCGCACCGCCGGCGTCCTCGCGTGCGGCGGTGAGCCGCCGGTGCTCGTCGTCGAGCCGGAGGACCTCCTCCTCGGCCCCGCTACGCTCGTCGTCGAGGGCCTGCAGCCGCGCACCGGCGGCCGTGAGGTCGGCCTCGAGCAACGACGCCTGGTGCCCGGCGAGCCACGGGCGCAGCGCGTCGCGGAGCAGGCGGGCTTCCTCGATCTCGCCGGCCAGCGCGTCGTGGGTGTCGCAGTGGCCGAGTAGCGGCTCGAGCTGGTCCAGCTGGTCGCGCGCACGCCGCACGGCCTCATGGGCTCGGGTCAGGTCCTCGAAGTGGGCGATCAGGGTCTCGATCCGGTCCGCGGCGTCGGCGCCCTCGAGCATGTGCTGGCGCACGAAGTCGGTGAGGTTGCCGACCGACTTCATCGAGATGGTCTGGTGCAGCAGCTCCAGCGCCTGCTCGGAGCTGATGCCGAGCAGCCGGCGGGCCCGGGTGCCGTAGTCGGGGAAGTGGTCCGAGACCTGGGCGCCGTCGGCGCGCAGGCGCCGCTTCAGCGCCGGCAGCTGCGGGCCGAAGTCGGTGAAGTCCTCGGCGATCGACAGGGCGCGGTCGCTGGTGACGAAGAACCGCTGCGGCTGGCCCTGGCTGGTGTCGCGCATCCAGAAGACCTGGGCGAGCGTGACCTCGGCGTCGTGCCCCTCATTGGTGAACACCCCGAGGACCACCGAGTAGCTGCGGTGGTCGCGCAGCCCCACGGGCCGGGACGTGCCGGTCGTCTCCGAGCGCTCGGACTTGTAGTGCCCCAGCACGTAGGAGCGCAGCGACCGCTCGCGGGTGTCGGCGCCGGCCGCCTTGTTGTAGTTGATCTTCTGCGCGGGCAGCAGCAGCGTCGTGACCGCGTCGACGAGCGTGGACTTGCCCGACCCGATGTCACCGGTGAGCAACGTGTTGTCGCCGGACAGGTCCAGTCGCCACACCCGCCCGTCGAAGGTGCCCCAGTTGAGCACCTCGAGGCGGTCGAGGCGGTAGCCCGGCTTGGCGGCGCCCGGGCCGGGGCCCACCTCGAGCGCGGAGAACAGCCCCTCCATCAGCCGGCCTCCTCCTGTGCCGGAACCGGTGCGGCGACATCGGTCCCCAGCTGGGCGGCATACTCGGCCAGCCGGGCGTCGAACTCACCGAGCCACTGGGCGTCGACGAAGGCCTTGAGGATGCGGCGCACCTCCCAGGTGTCGGTGCCGGTCCGCCCCGCCGTGCCGACGGGACGCAGGAAACCGAGCTCGACGACCTTGCCGATGGTGCGGTCGACCTGGTCGACGATGCGCGCCTCGTTGGTGGAGTCGGCGAGGAAGACGCGCAGGTCCTCGACGAGGCCGTCGCGGGTCACCACCAGGCGTCCCTCACCGCTGGTCGCGTCGAACTCGGCGAGCGCCTTGCGCAGCAGTGCCAGCAGCAGGCTGACCGGGAAGGACAGCCGGTGCCGCGGCACCAGGCGGGGGATCGGGTCCGGGTCCTCGGGGTCCTCCGGTCGGGACCGCAGGTAGGCGTAGCCCTCGGCCTCGTCGACGAGGACGTCGAGGCCGAGGACGCCGAAGTGGTCGCGCAGCTGTGGCTGCAGGCGGACCACGTCGTGCCAGGCCCGCTCGTGGGTGTCGCGGTGGACGACACCCTTCATCAGGGCGACGGCGGCGACGGACAGCGTCGGTCGTTCGGTGCTCACCGCACCCCTTCCAAGGCGCGCGCGCCCGCGTGGCGCCGGGCGAGCGTGACCAGCGGCAGGCGCAGCAGCCGCTCGGTCCCGACGGTGTCCGTGTAGGGGATCTCGGTCGTCGTGTCCTCGTCGAAGACCACGTCGAGGTCCTCCTCGGCGAGGGCGAGGTAGGCCACCACCTCCGCCAGCCCCTGCTCGGGCGGGTGCCGCTCCAGCACCTCCTCGAGCCGGACCTGGTCGCGTTGCCGCAGCAGGGTCCGCACGTTGCCGGCCAGGCGCACCGGGTCGACCTGCACCTGCTCGAACAGGCTGCTCGTGTCGACGTCGGCGTCGCCCTCGGCCACGACCCCGGTGTCCAGCTCCGCGTCCGGGGCGGGGGAGTAGAGGGGGCGCTCCATCGGCAGGTGCACCTCCGGGCGGAACGCGTCCAGCTCCATCCGCAGCGGCGGCGGCCCGTGCCGCCGCACCGCGATCGCCGAGTGCTCGATGGAGCGCAGCAGGTCCATCACCCGGCGGTTCTCCAGCCACACCTTGTCGTCGAGGAACCGGCGCAGCTGCTCGGACAGCTGGCGGACGGTCTGCTGGGTGCGCTCGGCGGCGTCGAGCCAGTCGTGGTGGACGTGGCGCATCCGCCGGTCGACGTCGACCCGGTCGAGTCCGACGAGCCGGTCGAGTAGGTCGGCCAGCTCCTCCTGCCGCCGCCGGGAGAGCAAGAAGTCGTGGAAGGCCTGGAAGCTGCGGCCCTGCTCCGAGGACGCGATCGCGTGGCGGTCGCCGATGAGCTGCTCGAGCAGCTCGCCCTTGGATCCGCCCCACGTGGCGATCTGCTCTCGGGCGCCCCGGTCGAGCCCGCGGAAGTTCTCCTCCACCTCGCGGAAGTCGGCGAGCAGCTCCCGGGCCGTGGTGGCGAAGTGCTGGTAGCGGTCGTGCAGCGCGGCGTCGTCCAGCGTCGGCACCTCGCCGGCCTCGACGCCGGCGATCTGCGCGTCCAGCTCGGCCCGCCGGCGGTGCAGCTCGGTCAGCCGGGTGTCCGGATCGGTGTCGACGCCGTGGACCATCTGCCGCAGCAGGTCGAAGACTGTGTGCAGCCGCGACTCGGTGCCCACGAAACTGCGGGCGGGCAGGGCCGTCACCCAGGCGTACGCCTTCTCCAGGTCGGAGGTCGCGTCGAAGTGGGCCTCCGCCTCGCCGGACGGGTAGAACTTGCGCAGCCAGCCCTGCTCGGGTGCGGCCCAGGTCTCCACGTAGTCCCGTGCGGACCGCGGATATGCAGCCTGCTCGGCTCCGTCCTGCTCCTCGCCCAAGCTGCCCGCACCGGAACCACCGCGGGCGCGTCCGCCGTCGCGCAGCGACGCGTTGATCCCGTAGAGCTCCTCGTCCACGCGGGTGAGCAGGTCGCTCTCGGAGATGGTGCGCACGTTGTCGACCACGAAGATGCGCCCCAGCACGGCGAGCACGAGGGGTGCCGTGTCCGCGCGCAACAGGCGCCAAGCGCCCGAGTGGGCGCGCAGGTACGTGATCTCCTCGTGATTCACGTGCCCGAGGGTACGTGGGCGCACCGACAGTGCCGCAGAGGCGCCACCGCCGAGGCCGTCAGGCTCCCGGGTGGTGGGCCGCCCCCACCGGCTGCGGAGCCGGACCCGCTATACGGGACGCAGTCCCTCGGCTCCGCACCAGTACCTGCGGCCGTGTCGTTGGTGGTTTCCTCTTGCGGTCACGGCCTTCTGCCGCTGGTCGGGCTGTCAGCGGACAAACTCGGCACGCGGCCGACTTCGTTCCCACGGCCATTGCCCAGCGGCGGACAGACTCGGCACGCGGCCGACTTCATTCCGCGTCGGCACCCAGCTGCCACGTCTGGTCGCTCGGACAGGTTGCGTCGCCGGTCGGCGATCGGTTTGCGGAACAGTGCGCCGTGTAGCCGCTGAGCCGCGTGCCCTTGTCGAGGCCCTCGACGAGTTCGACCAGTCCCCGGAGGTGCAGCGTGAGTGGGACGACGTCCGCCGTGAGCTGTGGCCGAACGAGTGACGGTCGTCCTCGGCGAGCACGCCGTCGACGATCTGCGCCGCGCC
>DASSKF010000187.1:0-4361 GCA_035690725.1 Segeticoccus sp. | reverse complement strand
CCTTCGTCGCCAGCCGCAGCGACCACCGCATCGAGCTGCCGGTGGAGCCGATGCTGGGCACGGTCGGCGTCGCGCCGGCGGCTGGTGAGGCGCACAGCTCCCTGGTCCCGGAGCGGTTCGGCGGGAACATGGACGTCCCCCAGGTCCGCGCCGGCGCGACCGTCTACCTCGGGGTCAACGTCGAGGGCGCGCTGTTCTCCCTCGGCGACGGGCACTACCGGCAGGGCGAGGGCGAGGCCTGCGGCACCGCGGTCGAGGGCGCGATGATCACGACGGTGCTGGTCGACGTCATCAAGGGGGTGTCGACGCCGTGGCCGCGCGTCGAGGACGACGACGCCTGGATGTCGGTGGGCTCCAGCCGGCCGATGGAGGACGCCTGGCGGATCGCCACCGGCGACATGATCGCCTGGTTCGGCGACCTGTTCGGGCTCGACCCGATCGACGCCTACCAGCTGCTCACCCAGATGGCGAACGTGCCGGTGGCCAACGTCGTCGACACCAACTACAGCGTGGTCGTCAAGGCGGCCAAGTCACTGCTACCCAGCGCGTCGGCATACCGCGGCCTGCATGCCGACCTGCGCCACCGGGCCGCGGCGCTCGGGTCGAGCTGACGGTCGCACGTCAGCAGATCGCACGTGTCACGGACGTCGCACACACCACGAACAAGGAGGACGGGATGGATCTGGGGTTGTCCGGCAAGCGGGTGCTGGTCACCGGCGGAACCCGCGGCATCGGTCGGGCGACCGTTGCCGCGTTCCTCGATGAGGGGGCGCACGTCGGCTTCTGCGCCCGCACGGCCGAGGAGGTCACCGCGACCGAGGCCGAGATGGCCGCCCGCGGCAGGGTGCGCGGGTCGACCGTCGACGTCGGCGACAAGGACGCGCTGACCACCTGGGTGGACGAGTCCGCCCGCGCGCTCGGTGGCCTGGACGTGGTCGTGGCCAGCGTCAGCGCTCTCGCGATCCCCGACACCGAGGAGAACTGGGAGACCAGCCTCAACGTCGACCTCATGCACACGGTGCGGCTGGTCAACACGGCCCTGCCGTACCTGACGGAGAGCGACGCCGCCTCGGTCGTGGCGATCTCGAGTGTGTCCGGCCGCGAGTCGGACTTCGCCTCCGGCCCCTACGGCACCGCCAAGACCGCGATCGTCGGCTACATCCACGGCCTCGCGCTGCAGCTGGCCGACCAGGGCATCCGCGCCAACACCGTCTCGCCGGGCAACACCTATTTCGAGGGCGGCATCTGGGCGACCGTCGAGCAGGACGACCCCGCACTGTTCGGCACCGCCATGGGGCTGAACCCCACCGGCCGGATGGGCCGGCCGGAGGAGTCCGCGGTGGCCGTGGTGTTCCTCGCCAGTCCGCGTGCCTCACGCATCAGCGGCACCAACCTGGTGGCCGATGGTGCGCTCACCCGCGGGGTCCAGCTCTGACGGGCGCGCACGCCTGAGCCCGAGCGCCCGGCCCGACCGTGGTCGCCCGACCTCACCCCGGGACCGACCGCTGCCACAGCTGGGCGACCGTCACCAGCCCGGCCACGCACGGCAGCGCGGTGATGAGCCCGATGCCCACGGGCACCATCCGGTCGTAGGGGCCGGCCGGCGCGGTGAGCAGGAACAGCACCACGACGGCTCCCAGCACGAACAGCGTGCTCGCCAGCCCCCGAGCCCACCGCCTGGAACGGGCCGTGGCCCAGATCGACACCGCCCAGCCGGCGAGGCCGAGCGCGCCGAGCACCAGCAGCCCCACCGTGATCGCTGTCGTGTCGGCCCCGACCAGGTCATCACCCCAGTTCGGGTAGGCCTCCCGCACGTGCCCCTCGATCGTCCCGGTGGTCACCAGGTCGACGAGCGGCGCCACCGTGGCCAGGACCGCCAGGGCCACGCCGATCCACATCGTCCGGACCGCCGGGTGCCGTGCGGCCGCCGGGCGCGTGCGCTGTGTCGTCACCGTCGTCATGTCAATCGCTCCTCCCGAGTGGGCAGTGCCTGCGGGACCTTCCCGCCGCACCAGCGATAGAGTCGTTCCAGTTGAGATGTGGAACTTGAGACACCATATTCCAAACAGCTCGAGGAGTGCCATGGCTTTTTCCGACCGCGACGCCCGACGCCCCGCGTCGTCGATCGGCCGCGGGCGACCCCGCCTCTCCGACGCGGAGACCGAGCGCCGGATGCTGAGCACGGCCGCGGAGGCGCTCTCCCGTGAGGGCCTGACGGTGAGCCTCGACCACATCCGCCTCGAGGACGTCATCCGTGAGGCGGGCGTGTCCCGCAGCACCGCCTACCGACGCTGGCCCAGCAAGGAGCAGTTCCTCGGCGACCTGCTCCTCGAGCTCGCCCGCGCAAGTGTGCCGATGGCGGCGACGGGCAGCGCGGAGGCGAGTCACGGCATACGCGCCGTGGTGCTGGAGCACCTGGGCCTGCTCAAGACCGAGTCCGGGCGCATCCAGCTGGCGGCCACGGTGCTGCGCGACGTGGCCGCGCAGGACTTCCACCGCATCCTCGCGTCACCGCAGTGGCGCACCTACCTCGCGCTGACCGTGAGTGCGGTGGGTATGCCGGAAGGCCCCCTGCGCACCCAGGTGCAGGAGACGCTCGCCGCGTCCGAGCAGGCGTTCATCGAGGGGATCGCCCAGAGCCACCGGATGGTGACCACGTTGCTGGGACTGCGGATTCGCCCGGAGACGGGCCTGACGTTCGAGCGGCTGGCGCACCTCGGCAACGCAGTGATGCGCGGGCTCATCACCCAGGCGATGGTCACCCCCTCGTTGTCCGAGGACCGGGTCGACGGGGAGGTCTTCGGCGCCCACGGATCGTGGAGCCTGCCGGCGCTCGGGGCGGTGGCGGTGACGGTCGGCTACCTGGAACCGGACCCCGATGTAGCCTGGACCAGGGCCATGACCACGAGACTGCGCAGGCGGCTCGAGAGCGGCACCGACTTCCTCGCCGGCGAGGAGTAGCCCCCGGGCGAAGCACCCGCGGCTCGGGCGTCGCGAGCTCAGGCGTCGTCGGCCAGCCGCCGGATCACCATCCCGGAGGCAGGCTTGGGCGCGAAGAGGGTGGACTTGCGCGGCATCCGCTCCCCCGCCCGCGCCACGGCGGCCACGTCCGCGACCGGCGTCGGGCGCAGCAGCACGGCGGTCCCGTCCGTGCCCGCGGCGGCGATCGCGTCCTCCACCGAGTGCGCGTAGCCGACGGTCTCCTCGTCGTCGGTCAGCCCCCACAGCCGCTCGACGAGGACCCGGTGCAGCAGGGTGACGTCGAGCCGCGCCATCACCGAGTCCGCGTGCGCGCCGAGCGCGGTCGCCACCAGGTCCGGGTCGACGTCGCGGACCACCACGGCCCGGTCGCCCTGCGCCAGCGCGACGGCAAAGTCCGGCGACTCCTGGACCAGCCGGTCGGCCGCCGCGACCGACAGCGGGTCGCTGACGGTCGCCCTGCCGAGCAGGGCCTCCTGCGCCCGGGCGTGGTCGATGCCCACCACCCGGTGGATCGGGTGCACCTGCGGCCCGTGTGCCGTGCTGTCCACCAGCAGCGTCAGCCCCCGGTCCCACGGGCCGGGTTCGCCGTCGTGCTCGGCCTGCCGCTGCAGGTAGGTCGCGTAGCGGTGGTGCCCGTCGGCGATGAGCGCACGCCGGTCGGCGAGGTCGGCGGCCACCTCCGCAAGCTCCTCCGGATCGGTGATCGCCCACAGGCGGTGCGTCGTGCCGTCCGGGGTGCGCGCCTCGGCCATCGGCGTCCGGTCGCCGGCCGACGCGACCACGGCGGAGGCGGCACCGCCCCCGTCGTAGACGAGGTAGATCGGCTCGAGGTCGGCGTCGGTCGCGGTCATGAGCGCGAGCCGGTCGGCGACGGGCCCGGCCATGGTGTTCTCGTGCGGCAGGACCACACCGTCGGCCGGGTGGCGCAGCTCCACCGCCCCGATCAGTCCCCGGGTGACGTGGCCGTCTGCCGCCATCTCGTACACGTACAGCGCCGGCTTCCCGTCGACCGCCAGCACGCCGTCCGCCTGCCACGTGTCGAGCAGCCGGCGCGCCCCGGTGTGCGGGTCACCGCCGGCGAGGGCCGCTTCGCCCTCGCCGGGCAGGACCAGCCGGACCGCGTTCGTCTCCGACCGCGCGACCAGCGCGGCGCGCTCGGCGGGTGGGACCACGTCATACGGCGGGCAGAGACGGTCCCCCAGGCCGTCGGCCGAGGCATAGCGGGTCGCGCGGAAGGGGTGCAGGGCGAGTCCGGAGGTCACCGACCTGATGCTAGGGGGCGCGGCCCGTCCGCCCACCGCCACCTCGTGAGACGACGCGCACGGGTTGCGAGAATGCCCGCATGCCCGAGCCACGGCACGAGGGTGCGCGCCACGACG
>DASSKF010000186.1:0-8137 GCA_035690725.1 Segeticoccus sp. | reverse complement strand
GTCCCGCGGTGACCGCCGCCTCCTCGATGTCGCTGGCGTCCACGTGGTTGTCCCGGCCCGTCTTGGGGGTGAGCAGCACGACGAAACCGCGCTCGGCAAGGTTGGTGAGGGCGTCCATGAGGTCGTCGATCAGGTCGCCGTCGCCCTCCCGCCACCACAGCACCACTGCGTCGGCGACGCCGTCGTAGTCGTCCTCCTCCAGCTCGGACCCGACGAGGTCCTCGACCGCGAGCCGCAGGTCGTCGTCCACGTCCTCGTCGTAACCGAGCTCCTGCACGATCTGTCCCTCGGCGAAGCCGAGCTTGCCGGCCGCACCGTTCGACGACGCCGCTTGCGCGGTCGCAACCACCTGTTGCCCCTTCTGGTCCGCGGCGGTCCCGGCCGTCCCCGACGGGCGAACGTGGACCTCCTCGACTGCTGTTGCCGCCCATAGTCCACTAGGTCGAGCCCGATCGCGCAAGCAGAACGCCGACGCTCGTCCTACTGTGGGGACCGTGGGACGAGTGACCCGGCGCAGCCCCGCGCGGCAGATCCGGCTGTCCGAGGAGCACGAGCCGGCCGTGTCCGCGCGCCCCGAGACGCTCGCGGTCGAGGAGCCGCTGGAGATCCGGGTCGACGGCCGCCCGCTGACCGTGACGATGCGCACGCCGGGCGACGACTTCGACCTCGCCCTGGGCCTGCTGCTCACCGAGGGGGTCGTCACGCGGGCCTCCGACGTCCGCCGGCTCATGCACTGCCTCGACGCCGCCGAGGACGGCCAGCCCACCTTCAACGTCGTCGACGTCACGCTCGCGCCCGAGGTCCCACCGCTGCCCGCGAGCTCCGAGCATCCGCTGCTCACCACGAGCGCCTGCGGCGTGTGCGGGAAGGCCAGCATCGACGCCATCCGGCTGCGCAGCAGGTATGCCGTGCACGAGGACCCGCAGTCGCTGTCGCCTGAGCTGCTGGCCCGGATGCCGGACGTCCTGCGCTCCCGGCAGAAGGTGTTCGACCGCACCGGCGGCCTGCACGCCGCGGGCCTGTTCACCGCCGACGGCGAGCTGCTGGCGGTGCGCGAGGACGTCGGCCGGCACAACGCCGTCGACAAGGTGGTCGGGTGGGCGGTCCGCCAGGAGCAGCTGCCGCTGACCGGCCATGTGCTGTGCGTCAGCGGCCGGGCCAGCTTCGAGCTGACCCAGAAGGCGCTCATGGCCGGCATCCCGGCGCTCGTGGCGGTCTCGGCGCCGTCCAGCCTGGCCGTGGAGCTGGCCGAGGAGGCGGGCCTGACGCTCGTCGGCTTCGCCCGCGGGCAGCGGCTGACCGTCTACGCGGGAAGCCGGCGGGTCGGCATACCGCAGCACGGGGCGGCGACCGGGGACACCGGTGGCGCGCCCGGAGGCGACGCGGCCGCCACCTCGTGAGACGGTGACCCGCCGCCCCCATTAGGACCGCTGCGGCACGCGGGTAGAAGATGGAGGCGGTGGCCGCCCACAGGTGGCCAGCGCGTCGGACACGAAAGGACCATCGCGGTGGCACGCGACGAAGCCGGACCGATCCTCAACGGCATCCCCACCAACCTCCCGGACACCGACCCCGAGGAGACCCAGGAGTGGCTGGAGTCGCTGGACGGCGTCCTCAGCGAGGGCGGCCGGACCCGCGCCCGTTACGTCATGCTCAAGCTGCTCGAGCGCGCGCGGCAGCACCAGGTCGGGGTGCCCTCCCTGACCACGACCGACTTCGTCAACACGATCCCCAGGGAGGACGAGCCGTGGTTCCCCGGTGACGAGGAGGTCGAGCGGCGCTACCGGCACTTCCTGCGCTGGAACGCCGCGATCATGGTGCACCGCGCCCAGCGGCCCGAGATCAGCGTCGGCGGCCACATCTCGACCTACGCGTCCTCGGCCACCCTCTACGAGGTGGGCTTCAACCACTTCTTCCGCGGCCAGGACCACGAGGGCGGCGGCGACCAGGTCTTCATCCAGGGGCACGCCTCCCCGGGCATCTACGCCCGCGCCTACCTCGAGGGCCGGCTCACCGAGACCCAGCTGGACGGGTTCCGGCAGGAGCACTCCCACGTCGTGGACGGGCGGGTGCAGGCGCTGCCGTCCTACCCGCACCCGCGGAACATGCCGGACTTCTGGCAGTTCCCGACGGTGTCCATGGGCATCGGGCCGGTCAACGCCATCTACCAGGCCCAGTTCAACAAGTACCTCACCAACCGCGGGCTCAAGGACACCTCGCAGCAGCAGGTGTGGGCCTTCCTCGGCGACGGCGAGTTCGACGAGGCGGAGTCGCGCGGTCTGCTGCACGTGGCGGCGATGGAGGAGCTGGACAACCTCAACTTCGTCGTCAACTGCAACCTGCAGCGCCTCGACGGGCCGGTGCGCGGCAACGGCAGCATCGTGCAGGAGCTGGAGTCCTACTTCCGGGGGGCCGGCTGGAACGTCATCAAGGTGGTCTGGGGCCGCGAGTGGGACCCGCTGCTGGCCGCCGACCGCGACGGTGCGCTGGTGCACGTGATGAACTCGACCCCGGACGGGGACTACCAGACCTACCGGGCCAACGACGGCGCGTTCATCCGCGAGCACTTCTTCGGCAAGGACGCGCGCACCCGCAAGATGGTCGAGCACATGAGCGACCAGGACATCTGGAACCTCAAGCGTGGCGGCCACGACTACCGCAAGGTCTACGCCGCCTACGACCGCGCGGTGCACCACACCGGGCAGCCGACGGTCATCCTCGCGCTGACCATCAAGGGCTACGGCCTCGGCACGCACTTCGCGGGCCGCAACGCCACGCACCAGATGAAGAAGCTGACGCTGGAGGACCTCAAGCAGTTCCGTGACTCGCTGCGGATCCCGATCAGCGACGAGCAGCTCGAGGCCGACCCGAAGATGCCGCCGTACTACCACCCCGGCGAGGACGACTCGACGACCCAGTACCTGCGCGAGCGCCGGACCAAGCTGGGCGGGTTCATCCCCGAGCGGCGCGTCGGCCGGACCCGGCTGCACCTGCCCGACGACAAGGCCTACGACGTGGCCAAGCGCGGGTCGGGCAAGCAGGAGGTCGCCACGACCATGGCGTTCGTCCGCATCCTCAAGGAGATGATGCGGGACAAGGAGTTCGGCTCCCACGTCGTGCCGATCGTCCCGGACGAGGCCCGCACCTTCGGGATGGACTCGTTCTTCCCGACCAACAAGATCTACAACCCGCACGGCATGCGCTACACCTCCGTGGACGCCGACCTGATGCTGGCCTACAAGGAGGCCAAAAACGGCCAGATCCAGCACGTCGGGATCAACGAGATCGGTGCCAGCGCAGCGTTCACGGCCGCAGGGACGTCCTACTCCACGCAGGACGTGCCGATGGTGCCGATCTACATCTTCTACTCGATGTTCGGCTTCCAGCGCACGGGCGACTTCCTCTACGCCGCCGGCGACCAGATGGCCCGCGGCTTCCTGATCGGCGCCACCGCCGGTCGCACCACCCTGACCGGCGAGGGGCTCCAGCACGCCGACGGCCACAGCCCGCTGCTGGCCTCGACCAACCCTGCTGTGGTGGCCTACGACCCGGCCTACGGCTACGAGATCGGCCACATCGTGCAGGACGGCCTGCGCCGGATGTACGGCGATGAGCCGGAGAACGTCATGTACTACATGACGGCCTACAACGAGCCGATGGTGCAGCCGGCCGAGCCGGAGGACGTCGACGTCGAGGGCATCCTCAAGGGCATGCACCTCGTCTCCCGGGGCAGCACCGAGGGACTGGGCGAGGACGCCCGGCGCGTCCAGCTGCTCGCCTCCGGTGTCGGCGTGCCGTGGGTCCTCGAGGCCCAGGAGCTGCTGAAGAACGACTTCGGCGTCGTGGCCGACGTCTGGTCGGTCACCTCCTGGAACGAGCTGCGCAAGGACGGCCTCGCCTGTGACGAGCAGGCGTTCCTGCTGCCGGAGGAGCCGCAGCACGAGCCCTACGTGACCCAGCGGCTGAAGGACATGCCCGGCCCGGTCGTCGCGGTGTCCGACTACATGCGCGCGGTGCAGGACCAGATCCGCCAGTGGGTGCCGACCGACTTCGCCTCGCTCGGTGCCGACGGGTTCGGCTTCTCCGACACCCGCCCGGCGGCGCGGCGCTACTTCCACATCGACGGCCCCTCGGTCGCGGTGCGGGCGCTGCAGCTGCTGGCCCAGCGCGGCGAGCTCGACCCGGCACTGGCGCGGCAGGCGGCGGACAAGTACAAGCTGCTCGACGTCACCGCGGGCACCAGCGGCACCGCGGGCGGCGACGCCTGACGCTCGCCCCCCACGGGGCCCTCCCTTCCGGGAAGTTGCGGGCGGAGCGTGACGTATGCGTCACGCTCCGGCCGCAACTTTGCCAGCTGGCAAGTGGGTGACCGGCCAAGTCACCTTGTGGACGGCATACAAATAGACTGCGCGGTATGCCGAGCACTCGCGTCCGCGGCAGCCTCGCCACCCAGCGCAACGTGGAGCGCAGCGCGGGCAGCCTGTCCACGGGCGCGCTCAAGCAGATGGAGGCCAGCCACGGCTGGTACCGCGACCTGTCGGCCGAGGACCGGTCGTGGGTGGGCCTGGTGGCACAGGCCGGGATCGCGGCCTTCATCGCGTGGTACCGCCACCCCTCGGAGACCCCACCGGTCACCGCGGACGTCTTCGGGACGGCACCCCGGGAGCTGACCCGCTCGATCAGCCTGGCCCGCACCCTCGACCTGGTGCGCTCGGTCGTCGACGTCGTCGAGAGCCGGGTCGGCGAGCTCGCGGCGCCCGGCGAGGAGCAGGAGCTGCGCGAGGCGGTGCTGCGCTACTCCCGGGAGATCGCCTTCGCCGCCGCCCAGGTCTACGCCGAGGCCGCCGAGTCCCGCGGCGCCTGGGACGCCCGGCTGGAGTCGCTCGTGGTCGACGCCGTCCTGCGCGGGGAGGCCGACGACTCGCTGCACTCGCGGGTGGCGGCACTCGGCTGGGGGTCGGTCCACGAGGTGGCGGTCGTCGCGGGTGAGGCACCCGAGGGCAGCGAGGCCGGCGTGGTCGACGCGGTCCGCCGGGCCGCCAAGCGCCTCGACGTCGAGGCGCTCGCCGCCGTCCAGGGCCGCCGCCTCGTCGCGATCCTCGGCCGCGTCAGCGACCCGCTGACAACGACCGGCTCCCTGACCGGGGTATTCGGGCCGGGACCGATCGTCGTCGGTCCGGTCGTCCCCCACCTCTTCGCCGCCGGTCGCTCCGCCCGCGCCGCCCTGTCCGGGCTGACCGCGGCGCGTGGCTGGCCGGGTGCGCCGCGCCCGGTCGACGCGGGCGAGCTGCTGCCCGAGCGGGTCCTCGGCGGCGACACCGCCGCCCGGCGGATCCTCGTCGACCGCACCTACCGGCCGCTCAAGGAGGCCGGTGGCGCGCTGTTCGAGACCGCCGCGGCCTACCTCGACGGCGGGGGCGGCCTCGAGGCCACCGCGCGCGTGCTCTTCGTGCACCCCAACACCGTGCGCTACCGGCTGGGCCGGATCGCGACCGTCACCGGCTTCGACCTCACCTGCGCCCGCGACGCGTTCACCGTGCAGGTGGCGCTGTCGCTGGGCCGGCTCGCCGAGCCGACGACCCGGGAGTGGCGGCGCGGGCTGGGCAACACGCCCGGGCATCCGTTGTAGGAACCCTCCAAACGTCGGCCGCATTGTTCGTGGGAATCGGTCACGACGAGGTCACGGCCGACCGGTCACGCTGGAAGGGTGCTGGTCATCGTCTGCCCCGGACAGGGCTCCCAGGCGCCGGGATTCCTCGCGCCGTGGCTGGAGCTGCCCGCCTTCCGTGACCGCCTGGAGTGGCTGTCCGCCGTCGCCGGCCTGGACCTGGTGGCGCACGGCACCGAGTCGGACGCCGAGACGATCAAGGACACGGCGGTGGCCCAGCCGCTCATCGTCAGCGCCGGCCTCGTCTCGCTCCTCGCGCTGTTCGAGCACCCGTCCGACGGGTTCCGTCGAGTCGCCGCCGGTGCCGGGCACTCGGTCGGCGAGGTCACTGCCGCGGCCGCTGCGGGCGTGCTGACCGCCGAGCAGGCCATGGTCTTCGTGCGCGAGCGCGGCCGGGCGATGGCCGCGGCGTCCGCGGCCCGCCCGACCGGGATGAGCGCGGTGCTGGGCGGCGACCCCGAGGAGGTGGTCGCCACGATCGAGCGGCACGGCCTGACCCCGGCCAACATGAACGGCGCCGGCCAGGTCGTCGCGGCCGGCACGATGGAGCAGCTCGCCGCGCTGAAGGACGACCCGCCGACCAAGGCCCGCGTCATCCCGCTGCAGGTCGCCGGTGCGTTCCACACCGAGCACATGGAACCAGCCGTCGAGGTGCTCGCCGGCCACGCCCGCGCGATCTCCACCCACGACCCACGGACCCGCCTGGTCTCCAACCGTGACGGCACGGTGGTGCACAGCGGTCCGGAGGTGCTCGGCCGCCTGGTCGAGCAGGTCCGTCGCCCGGTCCGCTGGGACCTGACGATGCAGACCTTCGCCGAGCTGGGCGTGACCGGTTTCATCGAGATCCCGCCGGCCGGCACGCTGACCGGCCTGGCCAAGCGCGGCCTGCGCGGCGTCGAGACCCTCGCCCTCAAGACCCCCGAGGACCTGCCCGAGGCCCACCGCATGGTCCGCGAGCACGGCCAGCCGGGTGCCGACGCCCCACGCGACGCCCCACCGGCCGAGCGTCCGCAGCCCGCCGCCTCACCGTCCCAGTCCTGATGTCAGGAGACACCGGTATGCCGACCCCCTCCCACCGCGGCACCCTCGCCACCCCGAGCGGCGCCCCGCACGCCCGCATCTGGGGCGTCGGGGCCTACCGGCCCGAGCGGGTCGTGCCCAACTCCGAGATCATCGACGCGATCAACTCCTCGGACGAGTGGATCCAGCAGCGCTCGGGCATCGTGAGCCGGCGCTTCGCCGCCCCCGAGGAGACCGTGGTCGACATGGCCGAGGCCTCCGCCCGGCAGGCGTGCGAGCGGGCCGACATCGACCCGTCCCGGATCGGTGCCGTGCTGGTGGCGACGGTGACCCACCCCTACCAGACGCCGGCCGCCGCCCCGATCCTCGCCGACCGGCTCGGCGCCAAGGGCGCGGCCGCGTTCGACGTCTCCGCCGCCTGCGCCGGCTACTGCTACGGCATCAGCCTCGCCAACGACATGGTGCGCGGCGGGAGCGCCGAGCACGTCCTCGTCGTCGGCGTGGAGAAGCTGTCCGACTTCACCGACCCCAACGACCGGGGCACCGCGTTCATCTTCGGCGACGGCGCCGGGGCCGCCGTGGTGGGGCCGTCGGACGCCCCCGGCATCGGCCCCACCGTGTGGGGATCCGAGGGCGACAAGTGGGACAAGATCGCCCAGCGCACCTCGTGGATCGACGTCAAGGGCGCCTGGCACCAGCGCGGCGAGGACGACCCGGAGTTCCCGGCCATCCTCATGGAGGGCCAGCCGGTGTTCCGGTGGGCGGTCTGGAGCATGGCGAAGGTGGCCCAGCAGGCCCTCGACAAGGCGGGGGTCGGGGCCGAGGACCTCGACGTCTTCATCCCGCACCAGGCGAACATGCGCATCATCGACGCGATGGTCAAGCAGCTCGGGCTGCCGGAGGGCATCCCGGTGGCCCGCGACATCGCCGAGACCGCCAACACCTCCGCTGCCTCCATCCCGCTCGCCACGCAGCGGATGCTCGACTCGGGGGAGGCACCGCACGGCGGCCTCGCCCTGCAGATCGGCTTCGGCGCCGGCCTCGTCTATGCCGCACAGGTCGTCGTCCTGCCCTGACATCCTCCCGTGGCCCGACGGGTAACTCGGGTCAGCCCAACGCACACACCCGACCGACACAAGGAGTCACACACCATGGCCCAGACTGAGCAGGAGATCCTGTCCGGCCTCGCCGAGATCGTCAACGAGGAGACCGGCATCGACACCGGCGACGTGCAGCCGGAGAAGTCGTTCACGGACGACCTCGACATCGACTCGCTGTCGATGATGACGATCGTGGTGAACGCCGAGGAGAAGTTCGGCGTGCGCATCCCGGACGACGAGGTGAAGAACCTCAAGACGGTCCAGGACGCCGTCGGCTACATCGCCAGCAACCAGGGCTGACCCCCGACGTCGTGCACGGCCCGTCCGCGGAGGCACCCCTCCGCCGCAC
>DASSKF010000185.1:0-9396 GCA_035690725.1 Segeticoccus sp. | reverse complement strand
CCAGGGCCACAGGCCGTTGGAGCGCATGCACCCCTCGGCGGCCGTCAGCACGAGCTCTCCCCGCTCGTGACCGAGGGCCTCCCGGACCCAGCGGCGCCACTGCTCGGCGCTCACCCCCTCCGAGGACGCGCCCATCGCCAGCCGCGCGAGGTCGGTGATGTGACCCGCGCAGGCAGCCCGGTCCAGCCCCTCGACCTCGCTGGACGGGCTGCGGAGCAGGTCACCGTGGGCGGCGAGCAGCCCCTCCTCGGCGTCCATCAGGGCTTCCGCCGTCTGCTCCCGGTAGTCCACGGCCCGACGATAGACCGGCTTCGCAAGCAGGCCAACAGCGTGCTGCGCGCACCCTTTCCCCTTGTGCCGGGCGCCGGACGCGAGTAGAACCCGAGGTCTCGGGCTCTGCACGGGATGAGGTGGTGGCGTGTCCGATCCGGAAGCACCTCCGAAGGGCCCGGCGGCCCGAGCACCCTCTGCCTCCTCCGACCACCTGGCCCCGCTGCTCCCCGGCGGTGAGCCGGTCGAGCAGCTGTTGCGCAGGGCCCAGTTCTTCCTGCCGGGCACCCCCAGCGACGACTTCCGCTCGCTGCACCGGGAGGGGGGCCGCCAGGCCGAGGAGTTCTGGCACGAGCGCTGGCGGCACGACAAGGTGGTCCGCTCCACCCACGGGGTGAACTGCACCGGCTCCTGCTCGTGGAAGGTCTACGTCAAGGACGGGATCATCACCTGGGAGACCCAGCAGACCGACTACCCGTCGGTCGGTCCCGACTCCCCGGAGTACGAGCCCCGCGGCTGCCCGCGGGGCGCCTCCTTCTCCTGGTACACCTACTCCCCGTCGCGGGTGCGCTACCCCTACGTCCGCGGCCCGCTGCTGGAGATGTGGCGGGAGGCCCGGACCCGGCTGGACCCGGTCGAGGCGTGGGAGGAGATCACCGGCGACCCCCAGCGCACCGCGCGCTACAAGCAGTCCCGTGGGAAGGGGGGCTTCGTGCGGGCCTCGTGGGCGGAGGTGACCGAGCTCGTCGCCGCCGCGCACGTGCACACGGTCAAGCGCTACGGCCCCGACCGGGTCGTCGGCTTCTCGCCGATCCCCGCCATGTCGCAGGTGTCCTACTCGGCGGGGACCCGGTTCCTGTCGATGATCGGCGGCACCATCCTGTCGTTCTACGACTGGTACGCCGACATGCCGATCGCCTCCCCCCAGGTGTTCGGCGACCAGACCGACGTGCCCGAGTCCGGGGACTGGTGGAACTCGTCCTACCTGATGATCTGGGGCACCAACCTGCCGATCACCCGGACCCCGGACGCCCACTTCATGACCGAGGCGCGCTACAAGGGCCAGAAGGTCGTCGTGGTCAGCCCGGACTTCTCCGACCACACCAAGTTCGCCGACGACTGGCTCGCCGCTGTCCCCGGCACCGACGGCGCGCTCGCGATGGCCATGGGGCACGTCGTCCTGACCGAGTTCTTCCGGGACCGGCAGGTGCCCTACTTCACCGACTACGTGAAGCGGTTCACCGACCTGCCGTTCCTCGTGACGCTGCGCGAGCGCGGCGACGCCTGGGTGCCGGACCACCTCCTCACGGCGGCGGACCTCGACGAGCACGCGTCGGACCGGGAGGCGCCGTCGCGGGAGGCGGCCGCGTTCAAGACGGTGGTCCTCGACGCCCAAGGGATACCGCGCGTGCCGAACGGCTCGATCGGGTTCCGCCACTCGCCCTCGGGCGAGGGTCGTTGGAACCTCGACCTCGAGGACGTCGACCCGCTGCTGACCGTCCACGACCGCCGTGAGGACGCGGTGCCGGTGGACCTGCCACGCTTCGACGTCGGTGAGACACAGGGCGGCTCGGCGATCCGTCGGGGCGTCCCGGTCGTCCGGGTGGCCGGGCGCACCGTCACCACCGTCTTCGACCTGCTGATGGCGCAGTATGCCGTCCCGCGCGACGGGCTGCCCGGCGAGTGGCCGTCCGGCTACGACGACGAGGTCCTGGGCACACCGGCCTGGCAGGAGCGGATCACCACCGTGCCGGCGGCCGCAGCCGCCCGCGTCGCCCGCGAGTTCGCCCGCAACGCCGAGCTATCCCACGGTCGCTCGATGATCGCGATGGGCGCGGGGACCAACCACTGGTACCACTCCGACCAGATCTACCGCACCTTCTTCACCCTGCTGATGCTGTGCGGCTGCGAGGGGGTCAACGGCGGCGGGTGGGCCCACTACGTCGGGCAGGAGAAGGTCCGCCCGCTCACCGGCTTCCAGAACCTCGCGTTCGCGCTGGACTGGCAGCGCCCGACCCGGCACATGACCGGCACGTCCTTCTTCTACCTGCACACCGACCAGTGGCGCTACGAGAGGATCCGGGCCGACGAGCTGGCCAGCCCGCTGGGGCGCGGCACCTTCGGAGGGCGCGCCTTCGCCGACTCCCTGGTCCAGGCAGGCCGGATGGGCTGGACCCCCTCGCACCCGGCGTTCAACCGCAACCCGCTGGACGTGTGTGACGAGGCCGCCGCCGCGGGAAGGTCCGTGCCCGACCACGTCGTCGAGGAGCTGAAGGCCGGCCGGCTGCGGTTCGCCGACACCGACCCGGACGACCCGGCAAACTTCCCCCGCGTCATGACGGTGTGGCGGGCCAACCTGCTCGGCTCCTCGGGCAAGGGCATGGAGTACTTCATGCGCCACTTCCTGGGCACCGATGACGCGGTCCGGGCGGAGGAGACGCCACCGGAGCTGCGACCGACCGAGGTGACGTGGCGTGACCCCGCGCCCCGCGGCAAGCTCGACCTGATCACGACGCTGGACTTCCGGATGACCAGCTCCTGCACGCACGCGGACATCGTGCTGCCCGCCGCCACGTGGTACGAGAAGCACGACATCTCGACCACGGACATGCACCCGTTCGTGCACTCGTTCAACCCGGCCATCGCCCCGCCGTGGGAGGCGAAGACCGACTTCGAGATCTTCCACCTGCTCGCGGGGGAGTTCTCCCGCCTGGCCGTCGACCACCTCGGGACCCGCACGGACGTCATCGCCGCGCCGCTGATGCACGACACCCACGACGAGGTGGCGCAACCCGGTGGGCGGGCGCTCGACTGGACGCGGGGAGAGTGCGAGCCGGTGCCGGGCGTGACGATGCCGAAGCTCGTCACCGTGGAGCGCGACTACCCGGCCGTGCAGCAGAAGATGGCGGCCATCGGTCCCCTGCTCGAGAGCCTGGGCACCACCGTCAAGGGGATCACCTGGAAGCCCACCGGAGCGCTCGACTACCTGGCCCGCACCAACGGCACCGTGCGCGGCGGCATCGCCGACGGGCGCCCGGCGCTGAGCCGGGACATCCATTTCGCCGAGGGGATCCTGGCCCTGTCGGGCACGACGAACGGCTTCGTCGCCATGCAGGGCTGGCACGACCTCGAGCGGCAGACCGGCCGCAAGCTCGCCGACCTCGCCGAGGAGCGCGCGGAGGAGCACATCAGCTTCCGGGACACGCAGATCCAGCCGCGCGGGGTCATCACCTCCCCCGAGTGGTCGGGCAGCGAGTCCGGGGGCCGCCGCTACTCCCCGTTCGTCGTCAACGTCGAGCGGCTCAAGCCTTGGCACACCCTCACCGGCCGGATGCAGTTCTTCCTCGACCATGACTGGATGGCGGAGTACGGCGAGCAGCTCCCGGCATACCGTCCGCCGCTCAACTACCGCGGCTTCTACGGCGACCAGGGCCTCGGGGAGGAGGGGCGCCCGGAGATCACGGTGCGCTACCTGACTCCGCACTCGAAGTGGTCCATCCACAGCGAGTACCAGGACAACCTGCACATGCTGCGCCTCTTCCGCGGTGGGCCGGTGATCTGGATGAACCCGGACGACGCCGAGACCATCGGGGTCAGCGACAACGAGTGGATAGAGGCGTTCAACCGCAACGGCGTCGTCGCGTGCCGCGCCGTGGTGAGCCACCGGATGCCCCCGGGCACGGTGTACATGTACCACGCCAAGGACCGGCACCTGATGACACCCCGCTCCGAGGTCTCCGGCTGGCACGGCGGCGGTGACAACTCGCTCACCCGGCTGGTCGTCAAGCCCACGCACGTCATCGGCGGGTACGGCCAGTTCTCCTGGGGCTTCAACTACTACGGACCGACCGGCAGCCAGCGCGACGAGTGGACCGTCATCCGGCGACGGTCCCAGGAGGTGCAGTTCTGATGCACGTCAAGGCGCAGATGGCGATGGTGATGAACCTCGACAAGTGCATCGGCTGCCACACCTGCACGGTCACCTGCAAGCAGGTCTGGACCAACCGGCCCGGCACCGAGTACGTCTACTTCAACAATGTCGAGACCAAGCCCGGGATCGGCTACCCCAAGCGCTACGAGGACCAGAACCAGTGGCACGGCGGCTGGACGCTGGACAGGAAGGGCAGGCTGCAGCTGCGCGCCGGCGGCCGCCTGAAGAGGCTGCTGTCCATCTTCTACAACCCGGACCTGCCCTCGATCGACGACTACGGCGAGCCGTGGACCTACGACTACCAGCGGCTCATCGAGGCACCGCTCGGCACGAACAACCCCAGTGCCCACTCCATCTCCGCCATGAGCGGCAAGGACCTGACGATGCAGTGGGGCGGGAACTGGGACGACGACCTCGCCGGCTCACCGGAGCACGCGGTGCAGGACCCCAACCTGGAGCACATGGAGCACCAGGTCCAGATGGAGTTCGAGCAGGCGTTCATGTTCTACCTGCCGCGCATCTGCGAGCACTGCCTCAACCCCTCGTGCGTCGCCTCCTGCCCGTCCGGCGCGATGTACAAGCGCGAGGAGGACGGGATCGTCCTGGTCGACCAGGACCGGTGCCGCGGCTGGCGGTTCTGTGTCTCCGGCTGCCCCTACAAGAAGGTCTACTTCAACCACCGCACCGGCAAGGCCGAGAAGTGCACCCTGTGCGCCCCGCGGATCGAGGTCGGCCAGCCGACCGTCTGCTCGGAGACCTGCGTCGGCCGGCTGCGCTACCTCGGGCTGATCCTCTATGACGCGGACAAGGTCCTGTCTGCGGCCACGACGCCGGACGAGCAGGACCTCTACGAGGCCCAGCTCGACGTCCTGCTGGACCCCGACGACCCGGAGGTGCAGGCCCAGGCGAGGCGCGACGGCATACCGGATGACTGGATCGAGGGCGCGCAGCGGTCCCCGACCTATGCGCTGGCGGTCAGGCACCGAGTGGCCCTGCCGCTGCACCCGGAGTACCGCACCCTGCCCATGGTCTGGTACGTCCCGCCGTTGTCCCCGGTCGCCGACATCGTCCACGCCCAGGGCTACGACGACGCCGACCCGGACAAGGTCTTCGCGACCATCGACTCGTTGCGCATCCCACTGGAGTACCTCGCGAACCTGTTCACCGCCGGGGACGTCGAGCCGGTCCGGCGCGTCCTGCGCACCCTCGGGGCGGTGCGGGCGATCATGCGCGGCCGCCAGCTCGGACTGGAGCCCACGGACGACCTCGCCGCGGCGGTGGGGTCCGGCAGCCAGGAGCTCGAGGACCTGTACCGGCTGCTCGCGATCGCCAAGTACGACGAGCGCTACGTCATCCCGCCTGCCCATGCCGAGGACGCCGGACGGCTCATGGCCCAGCACGAGCAGATGTTCTGCAGCCTGGACACCCCCGGCGGTCCCGGCATGGGAGGCGCGCCGGCCGGCTCGGTGGCCGAGTTCCACGGAGCCGGGACCCCGGGAGCGGGCTCGACCTTCCGCGACGACCAGGGCGAGCAGCGGTTCAACCTGTTCGGGTGGGACGCGGCCCAGCCGGCGCCGCACCTGTTCCCCGGCGAGGGCGGGACTTCCTGATGGGCACCCGCACGGGCGTCGGCCCCTTCAAGCTCGCCTCGGTGCTGCTGCAGTACCCGACCGCCCCGCTGTTCGAGGGGCTGGACCGGCTCGACGCCGAGGCCGCGGCGATCTCCCCCCGCAGCAGCCGCCAGGGGTTCGAGGCGTTCCTCGCCTGGCTGCGCGCCACGCCGCACACCGCGGTCGCCCAGCACTACGTCGAGACGTTCGACCTGCGCCGTCGCTGCGCCCTCTACCTCACCTACTACCGCTACGGCGACACCCGCAAGCGCGGCATGGCGATGCTCGGGTTCAAGACGGCCTACCGGGCCGCCGACTTCCGGCCGACCGACGACGAGCTGCCCGACTACCTGCCGCTCGTCCTGGAGTTCGCCTCGATGCACCCCCGCGGGCTGTCGCTGCTGCGCGCCGAGCGACGCGACGTGGAGCTGCTGCGTCGCGCCCTGCACGACGCGCAGACCCCGTATGCCCACCTCGTCGACGCGCTGTCCGCGCAGCTGCCGCGGCTGCACCGCGAGGACCTCGCGGTCGTCGGCCGGCACTGGGAGGCGGGTCCGCCCCGGGAGGACGTCGGCCTCGAGCCGTTCGCCCCACCGGAGTACCTCGGCCAGGGGGTCAGGCCGTGAGTCACGCCTGGGCCTACTTCTGGTGGGTGATCCTGCCCTACATCGCCATGGCCGTCTTCGTCGTGGGCCACATCTGGCGCTGGCGCTACGACCAGTACGGCTGGACCAGTCGCTCGACCCAACTGCAGGAGCGGAAGGTCCTCAAGTGGGGTGCGCCGCTGTTCCACTACGGGACGTTCGCGGCGATCATGGGCCACGTCATCGGGATCCTGGTCCCGAAGTCGTGGGTGGAGGCCATCGGAGTGAACGAGCACGCCTACCACCTGTTCTCGGCGAGCGCCGGACTCCTCGCCGCGGCACTGGTGATCGGCGGTGTCCTCGCGCTGGCCCTCCGCCGCCTGCTCATCCCCCGCGTCCGCGCCACCACCACCCCGGTCGACTGGATCGCCCTGGTCCTGCTCGGGATCATGGTGGGCCTCGGCATCGCCACCACCGCGATCAACGCGCCGATGGGCTACGACTACCGCGACACCATCTCGGTGTGGTTCCGCAGCCTGTTCACCGGTGTCGTCGACGTGGGAGTCCCCGAGAGCGCCCCGGTCATCTTCCAGGTCCACGCGATCGCTGCATGGGTGCTGTTCCTGCTCTGGCCGTTCACCCGGCTCGTCCACGCGTGGAGCTACCCGCTGTGGTACCTCTGGCGGCCCTACGTGCTCTACCGCTCCCGGGTGGCGCGCAACACCAACGAGCCGGGCACCAGCGGCCGTCGCTGGCGGCGCATCGGAGTGCGCTTCTGAAAAGGAGAAACCATGACAGGCACGCAACGCAGCGCGCGCAACAGCTTCGGGGCCCGGGGGTCCCTGGCCGTCGGGGACCAGTCCTACGAGGTGTTCCGGCTCGACAAGGTGGCCGGCTCCGAGCGACTGCCCTACAGCCTCAAGGTGCTGCTGGAGAACCTGCTGCGCTGCGAGGACGGCCGCACCGTCACCGGTGACCAGGTCGAGGCGCTCGGCAGCTGGGATCCGGCGGCGGCCCACGGCTCGGAGATCCAGTTCACCCCCGCGCGGGTGCTCATGCAGGACTTCACCGGGGTGCCGTGCGTCGTGGACCTGGTGGCGATGCGGGACGCGATGTCGGCGCTCGGCGGCGACCCGCAGAAGATCAACCCGCTGGTGCCGGCCGAGCTGGTCATCGACCACTCGGTGATCGCCGACGTGTTCGGCCGCCCGGAGGCGTTCCGGCGCAACGCCGACCTGGAGTTCCGGCGCAACCGCGAGCGCTACCAGCTGCTGCGCTGGGCCCAGCAGGCGTTCGACAACTTCCTCGTCGTCCCTCCCGACACCGGCATCTGCCACCAGGTGAACCTGGAGCACCTCGCGCGGACGGTCTTCACCCGGGACGGCGAGAACGGCCCGACGGCCTACCCGGACACCCTCGTCGGCACCGACTCGCACACCCCGATGGTCAACGGGCTGGGGGTGCTCGGCTGGGGCGTCGGCGGCATCGAGGCGGAGGCCGCGATGCTCGGCCAGCCGATCAGCATGCTCATCCCGCCGGTGCTCGGCTTCAAGCTCACCGGTGAGCTGCCCGACGGGTCGACGGCCACGGACCTCGTCCTCACGGTCGCCGAGGTCCTCCGGCAGACCGGCGTGGTCGGCTCCTTCGTGGAGTTCTTCGGCCCCGGCGTGGGCAACGTCCCGCTCGCCAACCGGGCGACGCTGGGCAACATGAGCCCGGAGTACGGCTCGACCTGCTCCATCTTCCCGATCGACCAGGTCACCCTGGACTACCTGCGCCTGACCGGGCGCTCCGAGCAGCAGGTGCGGCTGGTCGAGGCCTACGCCAAGGAGCAGGGGCTCTGGCACGACCCCTCCGCCGAGCCCGACTTCTCGCGCACGCTCGAGCTGGACCTGTCGACGGTGGAGCCGTCCATCGCGGGGCCCAAGCGGCCGCAGGACCGGATCCCGCTGCGCGACGCCCAGCACGAAGTCCGCTCGCTGCTCTCCGACCAGGTCACCGAGGTCTCGGTGCCCACCCGCGCCGGGCTCGACGAGGCGTCCGAGGAGTCCTTCCCCGCCAGCGACTCGATCGCGGTGGACGGCGACCACCCGGAGGACAAGCCGGTCGCCCCGTGCAGCTGCGACGGCCACCACGAGTGGCCGTCGGACCCGGTCGAGGTCACCGTGGCGGACGGGGCCCGAGGCAGCATCGACCACGGCTCGGTCGTCATCGCTGCCATCACCTCCTGCACCAACACCTCGAACCCGTCGGTGATGCTCGGAGCCGGCCTCCTGGCGAAGAAGGCGGTCGAGCACGGCCTGTCCCGCAAGCCCTGGGTGAAGACGACGCTGGCCCCGGGGTCCCGGGTGGTCACGGACTACTTCGACCGCACCGGGCTGACCCCGTACCTCAACCAGCTCGGCTTCGACCTCGTCGGCTACGGGTGCACCACCTGCATCGGCAACTCCGGCCCGCTCATCCCCGAGGTGGCCGACGCCGTGGCCGACCACGACCTCAACGTGAGCGCCGTGCTGTCCGGCAACCGCAACTTCGAGGGACGCATCCACCCGCAGACGAAGATGAACTTCCTCGCCTCACCACCCCTCGTCGTCGCCTACGCGCTCGCCGGCAGCATGCACGTCGACCTCACCCGCGACCCGCTCGGCGCGGACCCGGACGGCAACCCGGTGTACCTGCGCGACGTCTGGCCCAGCACCGAGGAGGTCGACGAGCTGGTCGGCAGCGCGGTGCAGGCCCGCATGTTCACCGAGGGGTATGCCGACCTGCTGGCCGGGGATGACAACTGGAACGGCATGGAGGTGGCCTCCGGCGACATGTTCACCTGGCAGGGCGAGTCCACCTACGTCCGCTCCCCCTCCTTCTTCACGGGGATGACCCGGGAGCCCGAGCCCCTGCAGGACATCTCCGGCGCCCGCGTCCTTGCGGTCCTCGGGGACTCGGTGACCACCGACCACATCTCGCCCGCGGGCGCGATCAAGCGGGACTCCCCGGCCGGCCG
>DASSKF010000184.1:0-2295 GCA_035690725.1 Segeticoccus sp. | reverse complement strand
CCCGACGCCGAGCGCGCCCAGCGCACCACGTCCAGGACGAGCACGTCGGACAACTCGGCGGGCGGATCCAACAGCACCCCCGTCAGGGAGAGAGTGCGGTCGCGCAGGCCACGCCGCACCCGGACCTGCACGCGGCGACGCTCGTTCCCCACGGCCAGAGCGGTCAGCGGCTGTGCAATCACGAGACCGCCTCCAGCCACCGAAGCCGCCACTCATCGAACCGGGCCGACACGCAGTCGCGGCGGCCACCACGCTGCTTGGCCACGTCGATCGTGCCCTCATCCGTCGTCAGCGACCGGCCCAGGTTCGTGCCGTCCTCGTCGCGCAGCTCCTCCTCGTCGCGGTGCACGAACACCACGTTGGATGGGAGGTTGAACAGGTTCCCGGTGCCCCGCAGGTCACGGTGAACGGGGGCCGGGCGGACGGTCTGCTTGTTGCGCTCCTGGTTGAGCTGGCAGACCACGATGACGTGGCAACGCGCCTGCCCCGCGGCGGCCACGAGCGCCTGGATCGCCGCGTCAGCGTCCTCGGTCTTGGCGACCCTGGGGAGCGCGTGGAAGTGGTCCACGATGGCGAGGTCGGGCTTGACTTGGCGGATGTGGCGGGCGACCTGCTCAGCGGGCCAGCCCGGGCACTCGGCGACCACGAACGGGAGCTGCTTGAGCGCGTCGAGCACCTTCGGCTTGTCGCGGTCGGTGACCTTGCCGTCCACGATCGACTCCACTGGGACGCCGGTGTCGCGGGTGATCTGCGCCGCCCAGCGCTCCTCCTTGGGCATCTCGTTGTCCCACAGGACGACCCGGTGGCCCTTGCGGCCCACATGGGAGGCGAGCGTGTCCACCCACAAGCTCTTGCCGATGTGGCTCCACCCGGCGACGACGGTCAGATGCCCGGGGCGCAGCCGCAGGGTGCGGGCGAGCTTCGGCCACGGCAACGGCAGCCCGCCGGTGCGGGGCCGGTCGAGCCAGTCGAGCATGTGCGCCGCCGCGCGCTCCGGGTCGAGCAGATGCTCACCGGGCGTATCGGCCACCAGCGACGACGCGGCCTGCTCCGCCGCGGTCAGCGCGCCCTCGTCCCTACTGGAAACGGCTGAGAGCGCGTCCAAGTGGGCGCGGCGGGACTGCTCCCATCGCCACGCCTCGATGACCGCCGTGGCGTAGGACTTCGCGTTGCCCGGCGACGGGACCCTCGAGGTCAGCTCGTCCACGAACGCCGCCCAGCCCTGCTCCGGCGCATCCACGGTCCCATCGTGCTCGACGTGCCGGGCGACGGTCAGCGGGTCGACCGGGGCGCCCTCATCGGCGAGGGCGGTGAGGGCCTGCCACACCGCCCGGTGCGCCGAGCGCCAGAAGTGCTCCGGCCGAAGCCCCACCTCCGAGGACAGCGGCTCCACCGCCCGGCCCGACAGCAGGCACGCGCCGAGCACCGCGGCCTCGGCCTCCACGTCGTGGATCGGCCGGGCCGGCAGACTCCACCCGTCGTCGGGCTGACGCAGCGCGGTGACGGTCACGCCGCACCGTCCCGGCGCTGCTCGGCCTCACGGCGCTTGCGATCCATCGCCGCCACGAGCTGCGCCGACGTCGCGGGCTTCGACGGCGCATCGTGCGCCGACCGCACGCCCTGGCGCTGACGCTGCCGGGTGAACGCCGCGAACAGCAGCTTTGAGGCATGCACCGTCCGGGCTGAGCCCTCGCCGACCCAGGACGCGACCTCGTGCGCCGCCTGGTCGGCGTCGAGCCCAGGATGCGCTGAGAGTGCCGAGTTGACCGCTGCCTCCTCCACGACCAAGCCGCCGTTCGGGCCAGAAGCGGCACCGAGGATGGCGACGACCGCCGAGAGCTTGGGGTGCAGGGCGGTGAGCGCCACTTGCCGTTCTCTCTCTCGACGCCCTTCCTCCTCCTCCGACTCGGGTGCGCCCTCGCCTGGCGTCTGTCCCTCAGAGGCAGTGGAGGAGGAGTATTGGTCGGGTCGGGTCGGGTCGGGACTTTCGGAGTCCGCTTGGATTCCAGACGGATTCCGCGCGGAATCCCTACGGACTCCACCCGGCTTCCCGTTGCGGCCACCCGCCGCCTTCCGCGCGGCATCCCTCGCCCGACGATCCGCCAGATACGCCGACGAGTCGTTGTAGTCGAGGAAGTCATGGACGATGAACGAGTCCTCGTCCAGCGGCCCGATCGTGACCTTGAAGCCCTTGGTGTCCGTCGCCTCGCGTGTCTCACCGGCCGGCAACGGCTCGAACAGCCCGAGCTTGATGAGCGTGTCGATCGCCTTGCGGCCTGCCGCGCGCGGGATCAC
>DASSKF010000183.1:0-16730 GCA_035690725.1 Segeticoccus sp. | reverse complement strand
CCCGATCGGCGTGGGATTACGGGCCCCTCGGTGTGGAGCTGAAGGAGAACATCAAGCGCGAGTGGTGGAGCGCCTTCGTGCGCGGCCGCGGCGACATGGTCGGGCTCGACTCGGCCATCATCCTGCCGACTCCGGTCTGGGAGGCCTCCGGTCACGTCCAGGTGTTCAGCGACCCGCTCACGGAGTCGCTCGTCACGCACAAGCGGTACCGGGCCGACCACCTGTTCGAGGCATACGAGGCCCAGCACGGGCATCCGCCGGTCAACGGACTCGACGACATCGCGGACCCGGACCACCCCGACAAGGTCGGCCAGTGGACGCCGATCCGCCAGTTCTCGGGTCTGATGAAGACCTTCCTCGGCGTCGTCGACGACGAGTCCGGCCTGCACTACATGCGGCCGGAGACGGCGCAGGGCATCTTCACCGACTTCGCCTCGGTGCTGCAGACGTCGCGGAAGAAGCCGCCGTTCGGCATCGGCCAGATCGGCAAGGCCTTCCGGAACGAGATCACGCCGGGCAACTTCATCTTCCGCACGCGCGAGTTCGAGCAGATGGAGATCGAGTACTTCGTCGAGCCGGGCACCGACGAGCAGTGGTTCGAGACCTGGATCGACCTGGCCTGGGAGTGGTTCACCGAGCTCGGCATCAAGCCGGAGAACATCCGCCGCTTCGAGCACCCCCAGGAAGCGCTGGCCCACTATTCGAAGCGCACGATCGACATCGAGTACCGCTTCGACTTCGTCGGCAGCGAGTGGGGCGAGCTGATGGGTGTCGCCAACCGTACCGACTTCGACCTGAAGACCCACATCGAGCACTCCGGCAAAGACCTGAGCTACTTCGACCAGAACAAGAACGAGCGCTACGTCCCGTTCGTGATCGAGCCGTCCTTCGGCCTGACCCGCGCGCTCATGGCGTTCCTGGTCGACGCCTACGACGAGGAGCAGGTCCCGAACGCGAAGGGCGGCACCGACAAGCGCACGGTCCTGCGCCTGGATCCGCGCCTCGCGCCGGTCAAGGTCGCTGTGCTCCCGCTGTCGCGCAACGAGGCCCTCTCGCCGCTCGCCCGCGGGCTCGCCGACCGGCTCCGCAAGCGCCGCAACGTCGACTTCGACGACTCGGGCGCGATCGGGCGCCGCTACCGCCGGCAGGACGAGATCGGCACGCCCTTCTGCGTGACGGTCGACTTCGACACCCTCGACGACCAGGCCGTGACCGTGCGCGAGCGGGACTCCATGTCCCAGGAGCGGGTGGCCCTGGACCAGGTCGAGTCCTACCTCGGGGCGCGCCTGCTCGGCTGCTGAGCCGCCGGCCGGGGCAGTCCCCGGGCGGCCCTGACGGATGTCATGGGTATGCCGTGACGTCCGTGTGCGGGGTCGCGCGCCCCGGTGCCCCAAGGTGGGTGCCATGACAACAACTGGCACTCAGGTGGCGTCATCGCACGCCACCTCTCGAGGGAGCGGCCGGCAGGCCGCGGAGTCGTCTCGCGGCTCCTCCGACGTCGCCGCAGTGGAGCTGCACGACGTGCACAAGAGCTTCGGCGCCGTTCACGCGGTCCGGGGGATCGACCTGACGATCCGGCAGGGGGAGATCGTCGCGTTCCTCGGCCCGAACGGCGCCGGAAAGACCACGACCATCGACATGGTCCTCGGCCTGTCCCAGCCGGACACCGGGGACGTGTCGGTCTACGGGATGTCGCCGCAGCAGGCGATCCGGCACGGCCTGGTCTCGGCGGTCATGCAGAGCGGCGGCCTGCTGTCGGACTACACGGTGGCCGAGACGTGCCGGCTGACCGCGAGCCTGTTCGCCGGGTCGCGCCCGGTCCAGGAGGTCCTGGAGCGGGCGGGGATCGCCGAGATCGCCGACCGGCGCGTCGGCAAGTGCTCCGGCGGCGAGCAGCAGCGGCTGCGGTTCGCGATGGCCCTGCTGTCCGACCCCGAGCTGATCATCCTCGACGAGCCGACGACCGGGATGGACGTCAGCGCCCGCCGGGAGTTCTGGGCGGCCATCCGCGCGGACGCCGAGCAGGGGCGCACCGTCCTGTTCGCGACGCACTACCTGGAGGAGGCGGACGCCTACGCCGACCGGGTGGTCCTCGTGCGCCGGGGCGAGCTGGTCGCCGACGGGACCGCCGCCGAGATCAAGAGCCTCGCCGCGGGGCGCACGGTGCGGGCCACCCTGCCGGGCGCGGACGACGAGCTGCTGGCCGGCATACCGGCTGTCGAGGGGGTGGAGGTGCGCGGCGACACCGTGCTGATCCACTCCTCCGACACCGACGCGGTGGCGCGGCACCTGCTGACCACCACCGACGCCCACGACCTCGAGATCACCGCACGCGGCCTCGAGGACGCCTTCCTCGCCCTCACCGGCGACGAGCAGACGGGACAGACCCGATGAGCACGACCACCGCGGCTGCGCGCCGCACCGCAACCGACCTGTCCGACCGCCGGGTCCCGCCGCTGGGCGGCTTCAACCCCACCCTGCTCGGCCTGGAGATGCGGCGGATGCTGCGCAACCGGCGCACGATGATCTTCACGATGATCATGCCGATCGTCTTCTACCTGATCTTCGGCCTGAGCATCAAGGCCGGCGACCAGTCGCTCGGCGCCGGCTCGCACGGCAACGTCAGCGCCTACGTGCTCATCAGCATGGCGCTGTACGGCGCCGTGCTGGCGACGAGTGCTGGCGGCGCCATGGTGTCCATCGAGCGTTCCGCCGGGTGGAGCCGGCAGCTGCGGCTCACCCCGCTGTCCCCGGTTGCCTACATCGTCACGAAGATGTTCACCGCCATGCTGCTCGGAGCCGCGTCGGTGGCGGCCGTCTTCGTGGTCGGTGCCATCACCGGCGCCGCGCAGATGACGTTCGGCGCCTGGGTGCTCTGCGCCGTCGCCACGTGGGTCGGGTCGCTGATGTTCGCGGCGTTCGGCCTGTTCATGGGCTACCTGCTGCCGACGGAGAACGTGATGCAGATCCAGTCCTTCGCGCTCGTGATCTTCGCCTTCGCCGGCGGGCTGTTCCTCGACCTGACGACCATGCCGGGCTGGTACCAGACGCTCGCGCAGTTCACCCCGCTGTGGGGGCTGAACGAGCTGGTGCACGCGCCGGTCGCGGGCAGCGTGGACAACCTCGCCTGGCTCAACGTGGCGGCGTGGCTCGCCGTCTTCGTCGCCGGGGCGACCTGGCGGTTCCGCAAGGACACCGCCCGCGTCTGATCTGGGAACCTTGGAGGGTGAGCAGTCTGCGTGAACGGCTCGCCGGGGGCCGTCGGTCCCCGGCGGCCGCGGGCTGTCGCCAGGAGTCGTCCGCCCCCGCCGCGCAGGTGTGGGGCGGCTGGATGGGCGTCCTCTACGCCGGCGTCTGGCTGTTCTTCCTCATCGAGCCGGTCCAGGACGCCTGGGCGCTGACCGACCCGCCCCGCCGGTGGGGCGGCGTCGCGGCCACGGTCGCCTTCGCGGCGGTCTACCTGAGCCACTTCGTCGCCAACCGCAGGGACTTCGGGCTCAGCCTCGGGAGGCAGAGAAGGGCGACCCACCTCGTCCGGTATGCCGCGCTGGTCCTGCTGGCGGCCGCGAGTGTCGTCTGTGTGGGCGAGGCCGGGACGAACACCTGGGTCTTCCTCGCGGTGAGCGGGCTCTGGACCTGGTCCATGCGGACGGCCTACGTGTTCGCCGCGGGACTGGTCGGGCTCACCCAGGTGCTCGCGTGGCAGCTGCCGGGCTGGGACCACGACCTCGGTGTCGTGTTCGCGATCGGGTTGGCGATGCTGGCCGTCACCGGGGGCATGTACGCCGCGTCCCGACAGCGGGACCTGTCCGCAGCCCGCCGGGAGAACGCGCGGCTCGCCGTGGAGGAGGAGCGCAACCGGGTGGCTCGGGACCTGCACGACATCCTCGGCCACTCGCTCACGGTCATCACCGTGAAGGCCGAGCTCGCCGGACGGCTGATGGACGTGGCACCCGACCGGGCGCGCGCGGAGGTGGCCGACCTCGAGCAGCTGTCCCGGGACGCGCTCGCCGACGTGCGTCAGGCGGTCGAGGGGTTCCGGGAGATCTCCCTGTCCGGGGAGCTGGCTCGTGCACGAGAAGCGTTGTCAGCGGCCGGTATCGAGGCGAGCGTGCCGAACGCGACCGATGACGTGCCGAGCGACCTGCGTGAGCTCTTCGCCTGGGTCGTGCGCGAGGGCGTGACCAACGTGGTGCGGCACAGCGGCGCCCAGCACTGCCGCATCACCCTCGACGGTGACGGCGTCACCGTGAGCGACGACGGACCGGGGCACGACGATGCCGGGGCTGCCGGGGTATCGGCCCGGCAGGGCAACGGGCTGCGAGGACTGCGCGAGCGCGCCGCGGCCGCCGGCGCGCGCCTGGTGGCGCGGCAGCTGGAGCCGAGCGGCTTCTCCCTGTCGGTCATCGTCGGCCCGGGGGCCCGGGCGACGTGACGATCCGGGTGATGCTCGCCGACGACCAGGCCCTCGTGCGCGGTGCCCTGGCCGCCCTCCTGGCGCTCGAGCCGGACCTGGACGTGGTCGCGGAGGTGGGCCGGGGGGACGAGGTGGTGCCTGCGGCGCTCGAGCACCACCCCGAGGTCGCCCTCCTCGACGTGGAGATGCCCGGCATGGACGGGATCGCCGCCACCGAGGCCCTCCATCGCGAGGCGCCGGACGTGCACGTCCTCATCGTCACGACCTTCGGTCGGCCCGGCTACCTGCGGCGGGCGCTGCAGGCGGGGGCGGCCGGGTTCGTCGTGAAGGACACACCCGCCAAGCAGCTCGCCGACGCGGTCCGTCGCGCCCACGCGGGCCTGCGCGTCGTGGACCCGGCCCTGGCGATGGACAGCCTCGTCACCGGCGAGTCGCCCCTGACCGAGCGGGAGTCGGACGTCCTGCGTGCCGCGCGGGACGGCTCGACGGTCGCCGCGATGGCTCGGGTGCTGTTCCTGTCCGAGGGCACGATCCGCAACCACCTGTCGTCGGCGATCGGCAAGACCGGCGCCAGCACCCGCGCCGAGGCGGTGCGGATCGCCGACGGCAATGGCTGGCTCTGACCGACGGTCCCGGCTCGGGCGAATGGGACAATGGGCGCGCCATGACGACGACCACCCTGACCGGCACCGCCCGTCCCGACGCCACCGCCGCGCCCTCGCCCGACGCGGGGCGCGCCGTGCCGCCCCTGCAGATCGGGCGGCACACCATCGCCTCCCCCGTGGTGCTCGCGCCCATGGCGGGAATCACCAACCGGGCATTCCGGCGCCTGTGCCGGCAGTACGGCGACGCCGGGTCCGCGGCCGGCGGTGCCACGGGCGCGACCTCGCTCTACGTCAGCGAGATGATCACCTCGCGGGCGCTCGTGGAGCGCACACCGGTGTCCATGCGCCTCATCGAGCACGACCCGGACGAGTCGCCACGCTCGATCCAGCTCTACGGCACCGACCCCGCCACCGTGGCCGCGGCGGTGCGCATGCTGCTGGAGGAGGACCGCGCCAACCACGTGGACCTCAACTTCGGCTGCCCCGTGCCCAAGGTCACCCGCAGGGGCGGCGGGGCCGCGCTGCCGTGGAAGACCGACCTGTTCCGGGGCATCGTCGGTGCGGCCGTGCGCGAGGCGGCTCCGTACGACGTGCCCGTCACCGTCAAGATGCGTCGGGGCATCGACGGCGACCACCTCACCCACCTCGAGGCCGGCCGCATCGCCGAGGGCGAGGGCGCGGCGGCGGTGGCGCTGCACGGGCGGACGGCGTCGCAGGCCTACTCGGGCCGGGCGGACTGGGGGGCGATCCGGGCGCTCAAGCAGGCCGTCACGTCCATCCCCGTGCTCGGCAACGGGGACATCTGGTCCGCCGAGGACGCCCTCTGCATGGTCGAGGAGACCGGTTGCGACGGAGTCGTGGTCGGCCGCGGCTGCCTCGGCCGACCCTGGCTGTTCACCGACCTCGCTGCCGCCTTCGCCGGCTCGGCGCAGCGCGTGCGCCCGTCGCTGCGCGAGGTGGCGGCGACGCTGCGCCGGCACACCGCGTACCTCGCCGAGTTCCACGACAGCGAGCTCAAGGCGTGCCGCGACATCCGCAAGCACATTGCCTGGTACCTCAAGGGGTTCCGCGCGGGCTCGCACGTGCGCAGCCGCCTGGGCCTGGTCGACTCGTTCGGAGCCCTGGACGACCTCATCGCCACACTCGACCTCGACCAGCCGTGGCCGGGGGAGCCGGCCGAGGGGCCGCGCGGCCGGGCCGGATCCGAGCGTCGGGTCGTGCTGCCCGAGGGGTGGCTGGACAGCCGGGAGCTGAACGCCGAGCACGCCCGCGCCGTCCACGAGGCGGAGCAGTCCGTCGTCGACGGCGGATGAGCCGGCTGCTCAGGCCGGACCGGTTGCGGCGGGCCGGTCCGGATCGGTGATCCAGTCGCTCCACGACCCGATGTAGACCCCGGCGTCGTCGCTGACACCGGCGTGCCGCAGGGCCAGGGCAAGGTGGGTCGCCTGGACGCCCGAGCCGCAGTAGGTCCCGACATCGTCCCCGGACCGGACACCCAACCCCGCGGCGTCCGCGGCGAGTGCCTCCGCCGGACGGAAGCGTCCCTCGGCGTCGACGGTCTCCAGGGCAGGCAGGCAGTGCGCCCCCGGGATGTGGCCCGGGACCGGGTCGATCACCTCGTTCTCGCCGCGGAACCGGTCCGCGGGGCGGGCGTCCAGGAGGTGTCCGCGGTCGGCATACGCGAGGACGTCGTCCGCGGTCAGGAGTCGCGCGTGGCCGGGCTGCGCCGTGAAGTCGCCGGGGACGGGCACCACCGCGCCCGACTCCACGGGCAGACCGGCGGCGCGCCACGCACCCAGCCCGCCGTCGAGGACGTAGACGTCACTCTTGCCGAAGTAGCGCAGCAGCCACCACGCGCGGCTCGCCGCGAGGGACAGCCAGTCGTCGTAGGCGACCACCGGCCGGTTCTCCCACACGCCCGCGGCCCGCATCGCCGCCTGGAACGTGTCGGCCTCCGGCATCGGGTGCCGACCGCCCGTCCCGTCGGGACGGATGTCTGCCAGGGCGGCGTCGAGGTCGAGGTAGACCGCGCTGGGCAGGTGGGCCCGCTCGTACTGCTCGCGGCCGTCGTCCTCGCCGAGCCGGTACCGCACGTCGAGCAGGACCGGCCGGGACTGGTCGGGGCCGTCGAGCAGGCCCCGCAGCGTGCCGGGGGAGACGAGGGGATCAGGGGTGGGGGAACTCACGACTTGTCACCGTAGCCTCACCCGAAGGCCTCGATCCGCTTCGGGGACTTCGTGTTGTCGGGGTCGGTCTGGATCACCGGCTCGAGCACCTTGTCGATACGCTCCAGCACGTCGGCGTCGAGCCGCACACCGGCTGCCCTGACGTTGTCGCCCACCTGCTCAGGGCGGGAGGCACCGACGATGGCGGCGGACACGTTGGGGTTCTGCAGGACCCATGCAATCGCGAGCTGCGCCATCGACAGGCCGAGGTCGGCGGCGATCGGCTGCAGTTGCTGCACCTGCTCGAGCACCTCGTCCTTGAGCAGGTGCTCGATCATGCTGGCGCCGCCCTTTTCGTCCGTGGCCCGCGAGCCTGCTGGCGGTGCCTGGCCCGGCTGGTACTTCCCGGTCAGCACGCCCTGCGCGATCGGCGACCAGACGACCTGGCCGATCCCGAGCTGCTCGGAGGTCGGCACGACGTCGGCCTCGATCACCCGCCAGAGCATGTTGTACTGAGGCTGGTTGGAAACGAAGGGGATCCGGAGCTCGCGCGCCAGGGCATGCCCCCGCCGGAGCTGGTCGGCCGTCCACTCCGAGGCGCCGATGTAGAGGGCCTTGCCCTGGCGGACGACGTCGGCGAACGCCTCCATCGTCTCCTCGAGCGGCGTGTCGTGGTCGAAGCGGTGCGCCTGGTAGAGGTCGACGTAGTCGGTGCCCAGCCGGGACAGCGAGCCGTTGATCGACTCCATGATGTGCTTGCGCGAGAGGCCGTGGTCGTTCTTCTCGCCGGGGCCGGTCGGGAAGTAGACCTTGGTGAAGACCTCCAGGCCCTCGCGCCGCTGGCCCTTCAGCGCCTCACCGAGCACGCTCTCGGCCTTGGTGTTCGCGTAGACGTCGGCGGTGTCGAAGGTCGTGATGCCGACGTCCAGCGCCTCACGCACGCACGCCAGCGCCTGCTCGCGCTCGACCTGCGACCCGTGCGTCAGCCAGTTGCCGTAGGCGATCTCGGAGATCCGCAGACCGCTCCTGCCCAGATTCCTGAACTCCATGCCCTCGACTGTAGGCACGGCGGCGCAGCTGCGCGCGCCGCCCCCGGCTGGCCGTAGGGTTGCGCGGGTGCCGACCGACCCCGCTCCCGACGAGCTCATCCGCGTCCACGACGCCCGTCTGCACAACCTGCGCGGGGTCGACGTCGACGTCCCGCGGGACCGGATGGTCGTGTTCACCGGCATCTCCGGGTCGGGCAAGTCCTCGCTGGCGTTCGGCACCATCTACGCCGAGGCCCAGCGCCGCTACTTCGAGTCGGTCGCGCCCTACGCCCGGCGCCTGATCAACCAGGTCGAGGCGCCGCGGGTCCGGGAGGTGACCGGCCTCCCGCCGGCGGTCGCGCTGCAGCAGAGCCGTGGAGGCACGAGCGCACGCTCCAGCGTCGGCACGGTGACGACGCTGTCGAACACGGTGCGGATGCTGTTCTCCCGGGCGGGGACCTACCCGACCGCGGCCGCGCGCCTGGACTCGGACTCGTTCTCGCCCAACACCGTTGCCGGTGCGTGCCCCGAGTGCCACGGCCTCGGCCTGGTGCACCGCCCCACCGAGGCGCGGATGGTCCCGGACCCCACGCTGTCCATCCGGGAGAAGGCGATCGCCTCCTGGCCGGGCGCGTGGCTGGGCAAGAACTTCCGGGACATCCTCGACACCCTCGGCTACGACGTCGACCGGCCGTGGGAGGACCTGCCCGCCGCGGACCGCGAGTGGATCCTGTTCACCGACGAGGAGCCGGTCGTCACGGTCCACCCGGTCCGGGAGGCCGGGCGCATCCACCGGCCCTACGAGGGGCAGTACCAGAGCGCGGCGCGTCACCTCATGCGGACGCTGTCCGACTCGAAGAGCGCCTCGGCCCGCCGGCGCGCCCTCCAGTTCGTCGACACCGTCGCCTGCCCCGTCTGCCGTGGTCGCCGGTTGCGGCCCGAGGCGCTGGCCGTCACGGTGGCCGGACGGGCGATCGACCAGTGGTGGCACACCCCGCTGGAGGACGTGCGTGACCTGCTGGAGGAGGTTCGCGGCCGCGCGGAGGAGGGCGACGTGGCTGACACGCTCGTGCCCGACCTGCTCGGCGTGGTCGAGGTGTTGCTCGAGCTCGGCCTCGGCTACCTGAGCATGGACCGCTCGACGCCGACCCTGTCGTCCGGCGAGCTGCAGCGGTTGCGGCTCGCCACCCAGCTGCGGTCCGGGCTCTTCGGTGTCGTCTACGTCCTCGACGAGCCGTCGGCCGGCCTCCATCCCGCGGACACCGAGCCGCTACTGACCGTGCTGGACCGCCTCGTCTCCGGCGGGAACTCCTTGCTCGTCGTCGAGCACGACCTGGACGTGGTGCGGCGGGCCGACTGGCTCGTCGACGTCGGTCCGGGGGCGGGGGAGGCCGGGGGAGAGGTGCTGTATGCCGGCCCGGTGGGTGGGCTGCGCGAGGTCCCCTCGTCGGTGACCGGCCGGTTCCTCTTCCCGGGCAAGCGGATTCGCGACGAGCGCCTTCGGCGTGAGTCGCACGGCACGCTCACGCTGCACGAGGTGCGGCGGCACAACCTGTCCGGTGTGGACGTGTCGTTCCCGCTCGGCGTGCTCACCGCCGTGACCGGGGTGTCCGGCTCGGGCAAGTCCACCCTGCTGCGGGTCCTCGCCGACGTGCTGGCCGGGCACCTCGGCAGCGGGACGGTCTCCGGCGAGGTCGAGGAGGGCGACGACGACGAGGACGGCGCCACGGACGCCGTCTCCCCGGAGGGAGTCCCCGCTGCGTCGGCGCTGCCGGCGGTGACGGGGCTGGAGCAGGTGCGCCGGGTCGTCCGCGTGGACCAGAAGCCGATCGGGCGGACGCCGCGGTCGAACCTGGCGACCTACACCGGGCTCTTCGACGGGGTGCGCAAGCTGTTCGCCGGCACCGAGGAGGCGAGGCGGCGGGGCTACGGGGTGGGCCGGTTCTCGTTCAACGTCAAGGGTGGTCGCTGCGAGACGTGCCAGGGGGAGGGCTTCGTCTCGGTGGAGCTGCTCTTCCTGCCCGGGACGTACCGGCCCTGCCCGACATGCCACGGGCGGCGCTACAACCCCGAGACGCTCGAGGTGACCTGGCACGGGCGGACGATCGCGGACGTGCTGGATCTGAGCGTGGACGAGGCCGCGCAGGTCTTCGCCGAGGTGAAGGGGGTCTCCCGCAGCCTGGCCACGCTGGTCGACGTCGGCCTGGGCTACCTGCACCTCGGGCAGCCGGCCACCGAGCTGTCCGGCGGGGAGGCCCAGCGGATCAAGCTGGCCACCGAGCTGCAGCGGTCGCGGCGCCGGGGGACGGTCTACCTGCTCGACGAGCCGACGACCGGCCTGCACCCCGCCGACGTCGAGGTGCTGATGCGGCAGCTCCAGGGACTGGTCGACGGTGGCAGCACCGTCGTGCTCGTCGAGCACGACATGGCGGTCGTCGCGCAGGCCGACCACGTGATCGACCTCGGGCCGGGCGCCGGCAACGACGGTGGCCGAGTGGTGGCGACCGGGACGCCGGCCGAGGTGGCCGGCGCCGAGGTGGCGGGCGCCGAGGTGGCGGGTGCCGAGATGGCCGGCGCCGAGGTGGCCGGTGCCGAGGTGGCGGGTGCCGAGGTGGCGGGCGCGGCCGGGAGCGGGACACGGGTCGCGCGGGCGCGCGAGAGCCGCACCGCCCCCTTCCTCGCCGCCCACCTCCCACAAACCTAGGGAGTCTCCGCGCGATCTCGGGATTTTGCGGCTCGCAAAGTCCCGAGATCGCGCGCAGAGTCCCTAGGTCGGCGAGCTCGACGCCCAGCTGGCAGTCAGGTCCACGACCGTCATCAGTGTCAGCGACCTGTGCCACGCTGCTGTCATGTGCCGAAACATCCGCACCCTGCACAACTTCGCGCCGCCCGCGACCGACGACGAGGTCCACGCCGCCGCCCTGCAGTACGTCCGCAAGGTCAGCGGCATGCACAAGCCCTCGGTCGCCAACGGCCCGGCGCTCGAGCATGCCGTGGACGAGGTCACCCGGGTCACCCGTGAGCTGTTGGACGCACTCGTCACCTCAGCCCCGCCGAAGGACCGTGAGGTCGAGGCGGCCAAGGCCCGGGAGCGCAGCCGGCAGCGCTTCGCCGGCCGGGCGGGATGAGTGCCGCTGACGCGCCGCTCTTCCCGACCAGCTCGGGGGAGTGGCGTGCTTGGCTCGTCGAGCACCACCAGCAGGAGTCGGAGGTCTGGCTCGGCTACTGGAGGAAGCACACCGGCCGGCCCACCCTCAGCTGGGACGAGGCGGTCGAGGAGGCGCTGTGCTTCGGGTGGATCGACGGGCGGCGCCAGGGCATCGACGAGGAGCGGCACCAGCAGCGGTTCACCCCTCGCAAGGCGGGGAGCACGTGGAGCAACGTCAACGTGCGGCGGATGCAGCAGCTGATCGAGCAGGGGAGGGCAGCACCCGCCGGGGTGGCCGCCTACGAGGCCCGCCGCGTCGACCGGGTGGGGACGTACTCCTACGAGAACGACGAGGTGCCGCTGTCGGAGGACTACCTCGCGCGGCTGCGGCGCGAGCCGGCGGCGTGGGCCTTCTGGGAGGCGCAGCGACCGTCCTACCGCAAGGTCGCCGCACGGTGGGTGATGACCGCCAAGCGTCCCGAGACGCGGGAGCGCCGCATCGGCGAGCTGGTCGACGACTGTGCCGCCGGCCGGCTCATCAAGAGCCAGCGGTACGGCCGGCGCTGAGCCCGCCGTACCGAACGCCCGTCGGCGGCCGGCCGCCCGTCAGGTGCGGGAGGGCGCGTCCGCGGCGTGCTGCACGTACTGCGGGAGCGGGATCTCGATGTGGTCGGCCTGGAACCGGACCTTGATGCGGGCCCGCAGCTCGCGGGCCACCGACCACTGGACGGCGGGCTCCGTGGTGAGCGCGAGGCGCACCATGACCCGGTCGCTCTCGAGGGACTGCACGCCCCACACCTCGGGCTCGCCGAGGACCTGCTCGGCGAACTCGGGGTCCCGGGCCAGCTCACGAGCCACGTCCAGCAGCGTCTCCTTGACGACGTCGAGGTCCTCGCCGTAGCCGACCTGCACGTCCAGCACCGTGCGACCCCAGTACTGGCTCAGGTTGCCGGCCGTGAAGATCTCCCCGTTGCGCAGGTACCAGACCACGCCGTCGAGGTCGCGGACCCGCGTCACCCGGAGGCCGACCGCCTCCACCTCGCCGGTGATGTCGTTGATGGTGACCCAGTCCCCGACGCCGTACTGGTCCTCCATGATCATGAAGATGCCGCTGAGGAAGTCCCTGACCAGGCTCTGCGCGCCGAAACCGACGGCCACACCGACGACCCCTGCGCTGGCGATGAGGGGTGCGATGTTGTAGCCGAGCTGGGACACCGCCATGAAGCCGGTGATGACGACGATGACGACGGTCGTCAGGCTGCGCAGCACCGATCCCATCGTCTCGGCGCGTTGCTGCCGGCGCTCTCCCGCCGCCCTCGTCGCCCGGGCCGCCTTCTGCCGGTTCTGCCGGGACAGTGACCGGGGCAGCACGGCGGGAACGGTGCCGCTGCCGGCGCGGCGGACCACGCGGTCGATGAGCCGCACGGCCAGCCACCGGATGACCAGCGCGGCGATGACCAGCACCAGCACGCCGAGGGGCTTGGCGATGAGCCAGTCGGCCGCCTTGGCCAGTGACTCGCTGCCGGTGACGTTGTTGACCAGGATGCACCACTGGGCGTCCGGTGTGCAGACGGGTTCGGGCACGACTCTCCTTCAGGGCTAGCCTCGTGCGGATCCTCGACACGTCCCGGCTCCGCTCGGCGGCCCGGGCAGTCGCTCCCCCGATCGTCGCAACCGAGGCCGGGGCGGCGCCAACCGGCCTCCGGCCCGGGGCAGCCTGTGGGATGCTGGGCCGCCCATGAAAGCCGCCACGGACCCGCCGCCGGCCCGGCACGAGGTGAAGGCGGTCGTCAACGTCCTCAACCTCTCCACGCCGTTCGGCCTGCTGGTCGCTCGGCTGGGTCGGTCCCGCCTACGCCGTGGACCACGTGGTCTGGTGCTGGCCGACCACTACCGGCTGTCCTTCCCGTTCGCGACCGCGTTCACCGTCGGCAACGTCCTCATCACCGGCTCGGACTGGGACGCTCTGCGGGCCCGGCGCCCCGGGCTGCTGGAGCACGAGGAGCGGCACAGCTGGCAGTGGATGGCCTGCCTGGGACTGCCGTTCCTGCCGCTCTACGTCGCGGCCATGGGCTGGTCCGTGCTGCGGACCGGCGACCGGGCCAGCGCCAACGCCTTCGAGGTCGACGCCGGCCTCGAGCGCGGCGGCTACGGCGGGCCCGTGCCGGCCGGCTGACGCGTGGGCAGGCGGGTGAGCGCACGGCATACGCTCAGGGCGTGAGCCAGGGGTATGCCGAGCACGACCGGGAGCGCTGGGTGCGCGAGGACCCTGCCCACAAGCGTGCCGACCGGGACGACTTCGCGCGCGACCGCGCGCGGGTCGTGCACTCTGCTTCCCTGCGCCGGCTCTCCGCCAAGACCCAGGTGGTCCAGCCGGGCAGCGACGACTTCGTCCGCAACCGGCTCACCCACTCCCTGGAGGTGGCCCAGATCGGCCGGGAGTTCGGTGCCGCCCTGGGGTGCAACGCCGACGTGGTCGACACCGCGTGCCTGGCCCACGACCTGGGTCACCCGCCGTTCGGGCACACGGGGGAGGCCGCCCTGGACACCGCGGCCGAGGGGATCGGCGGTTTCGAGGGCAACGCGCAGACCCTGCGCCTGCTGAGCCGGCTGGAGGCGAAGCGGTCCCATCCGAACGGTCGCCCCGCCGGGCTGAACCTGACCAGGGCGTCCCTGGACGCGGCGACCAAGTACCCGTGGTTCCGCGGCGAGGCGCCGTCGCCGACACCGAAGTTCGGCGCCTACGCCGACGACGCCGCCGTGTTCGGCTGGCTCCGGGAGGGCGCCCCCGCCGGGCGGCGCTGCCTCGAGGCGCAGGTGATGGACTGGTCCGACGACGTGGCGTACTCGGTCCACGACGTCGAGGACGCGGTCACCTCCGGGCGGGTCGACCTGCGGGTGCTGCGCTCCGTCCCCGACATGTCGGCGGTGGTCGAGGTGGCGCGGCGCTTCTACGCCCCCGACCTGTCGACCGAGGAGCTCGCGGTCGCGCTGGAGCGGCTGCTCGCCACCGGGGCGGTCCCCGAGACGTACACCGAGTCCCGGTCCGACCTGGCCCGGCTCAAGGACATGACCAGCCGGCTGATCGGCCGGTTCGTGCACGCGGTGGAGGTGGCGACCCGCCGCGCGCACGGTGACGGGGCGCTCACCCGCTACGCCGCGAACCTGGCCGTGCCCGACACGGTGCGGGCGGAGTGTGCGGTGCTCAAGGCGGTGGCGGCGCACTTCGTCATGCTGTCCGAGGAGCGGCGCACCGTGATGTCCGAGCAGCAGGCGGTCGTCGCGGCGCTGGTGGAGGTCTACCGGGGCAAGCCCGAGCTGCTGGACCCCCTCTTCCGGGTCGACCACGAGGCCGCCAGCGACGACGCGGCCCGGCTGCGGGTCGTCGTCGACCAGGTCGCCTCGCTGTCCGACCCGCGGGCGCTCGGTCTGGCCCGGGAGTGGTGCTGAGCGCTCACTGCGGCTCGGTGCTCCGCAGCAGTGCGCGGAACCCGTCGGCCACCGTCTGCGCCGCCTCGAGGTGGGCCAGGTGGCCGATCCCGGACAGCACCAGCACCCGTGAGCCGCGGATCGTCCGGGCGGTCCGTGCGGCGATCCGCGGGTGGACGAACGGGTCGGCGGTGCCGAGGACCACGAGCGTCGGCAGGGACACCCCGGCCGCGGTCCCCCACAACCCCCTCGGGCCGCGTCGCAGGTTGTTCGCCAGGGCCCCGCGCAGGGCACCGACGTAGGCCTCGGCGATCCCGCTGTTGGCGCTGGCGGCCCGGATGTCGGCCTCCACCTGGGCGTAGTGCCGGGGCGCGAGCCGCGCGGCGGGACCGGTCAGCCCGGTGAGCACCTGGCGCGCCTGCTGCTCGACCGTGACCTCGGCCTGCCGGTGCATCAGCCAAGGGCCGAGGCCAGGGACGAGCAGGCCCGTGCCCGCCACGATCGCCGGGCGCGGCCGCCAGTCCGGCAGGGTCGGCGACACGAGCGTCAGGGTGCGCACCAGGTCCGGGCGGTGGGCTGCTGCCTGCAGCGACGCGGCCGCGCCGAGCGAGTTCCCGACGAGGTGGGCCGGCCGGCCGAGCCGCTCCAGCAGGGCGTGCAGGACCCGTGCCTGCGCCGGCACGGTGTAGGCCGGCTCCGGGGGAGCGGGGGACAGCCCGAATCCGGGCAGGTCCACCGCGTAACCGTCGACCTCGTCCGCGAGCAGCCCCATGAGGTCGGTCCAGGTCGTCGAGCCGCCGCCGAGGCCGTGCACGAACACGGCCGGAACCGCGCCCTCCTGCCTCCTCGGTGCCCGGCGCACGAACACCTGCCAGGGCCCGACGGCCAGGCACTCACCGGGCCAGCCCGCCCCCTCGTCCGGCACGCGGTCCGGACCGGGACGGGGTCGGCTCACCACCTCGCCAGTATGCCGCCCGGCTCGCCCGCGGACCGGTCGGGCGCCGCTGGTGCCACGATGGCGGGCATGGACCTGTTCTCCGCGCTCGACGTCCCCGTGATCTCCGCCCCCATGCCCGGGGGGCCCGCGACCCCGGAGCTGGTGGCCGCCCTCGCGGCGGTGGGCGGCAGCGGGTTCCTCGGGGCCGGTTACGGGCCGGCGGAGAAGCTGCGCGACCAGGTGCACCGCACCCGCGACCTGACCCGGAAGCCGTTCGGGGTCAACGTCTTCGTCCCCGGTGAGGTGGACCGCGGGGCCACGGAGCAGCTGCTCGTGCGCTACCGGGACCTGCTCGCCGACGACGCGTCGCGCCGCGCCGTGGAGCTGCCGGAGCCGCAGTGGCACGACACCACGCACTTCGAGGACAAGGTCGAGCTGCTCGTCGCCGACCCGGTGGGCGTGGTCACCTTCACCTTCGGCATCCCGCCCGCCGGCGTCATCGCGCGGCTGCAGCAGGCGGGGTCGGTGGTCGGGGTGACGGTGACCGACTCGACCGAGGCGGCCGCGGCGGAGGCCGCCGGTGCGGACTTCCTGTGCGTGCAGGCCGCGACGGCCGGTGGCCACCGCAGCACCCACGCCGTGGCTGCCGAGCCGAACGACCTCGCGCTCGTGCCGCTGCTGCAGCAGGTCCGCCCGGCGACGACGCTGCCCCTGGTCGGGGCCGGCGGTGTCACCACCGCCGTCGACGTGCGCGCCGCCCTCGACGCCGGAGCCGCCGCCGTCCAGGTCGGCAGCGCCCTGCTGCGCACCCCGGAGTCCGGCGCGAACCAGGCCTACAAGGCCGCGCTCGCCGACCCGGGCCGGGAGGAGACCGTGGTCAGCCGGGCCTTCACCGGACGTCCGGCCCGGATGCTGCGGAACAGCTTCACCGACACGTACGGGCCGCAGGCGCCGGCCGCCTTCCCGATGGTCCAGCAGGTGCTCGCCCGGCTGCGCGCCGC
>DASSKF010000182.1:0-11152 GCA_035690725.1 Segeticoccus sp. | reverse complement strand
GTTCATGAGCACGGCGAAGATGGAGGACGAGGTCCCCATCGAGTCCAAGATGGTCTCCCGCTCGATCGCGAGCGCCCAGGCGCAGGTCGAGGGCCAGAACTACGAGATGCGCAAGAACGTCCTCAAGTACGACGACGTGCTGAACCGGCAGCGCGAGGTCATCTACGAGGAGCGGCGGCGGGTGCTCGAGGGCGAGGACCTCGAGGACCAGATCCGGCTGTTCATCAACGACGTCATCACCAGCTACATCGACGCGGCGACCGCCGACGGCTTCGCCGAGGACTGGGACCTCGAGCAGCTGTGGGTCGCCCTCAAGCAGCTCTACCCGGTCTCGTTCACCCTCGCCGAGTTCGAGGAGGCCGCCGGCGGGCGCACCAGCATCACCGCCGAGATGCTGTCCTCGGAGGTCATGTCCGACGCGCAGCACGCCTACGACGCGCGCGAGGAGGAGCTCGGCGAGGACGTCATGCGCGAGGTGGAGCGCCGGGTGGTGCTCTCGGTGCTGGACCGCAAGTGGCGCGAGCACCTCTACGAGATGGACTACCTCAAGGAGGGCATCGGCCTGCGGGCGATGGCCCAGAAGGACCCGGTCGTGGAGTACCAGCGCGAGGGCTTCAACCTGTTCGAGGCGATGAACGAGGCGATCAAGGAGGAGTCGGTCGCCTACCTGTTCAACGTCGAGATCAACGTCGAGGAGGCCCAGGCCGCGGTGGCCGCGCAGCCGGAGGCGTCCGCGGACGGCCAGCCGGTCGCGGTCGGTCAGTCTGACGGCCAGGACGACGGGCAGCCCACCGGGCAGCCCGCCGGAGCACCGGTCGGCGCCGGGCAGGCCGAGGAGCCGGAGCTCCAGCCGGTCGGCGCCGCCGCCGCCCGGCAGGCGCCGGTCATCCACGGCAAGGGCCTGGACGAGCAGCCGCAGGCGCGCGGCCTGTCCTACTCGAGCCCGTCCGAGGACGGCTCGGTGCAGGTGCGCAGCATGGACGGCGACGGCTCCGGTGGGGCCCGCACCGCCCGCCCGAACGACGGGATGTCGCGCAAGGAGCGCCGCAAGGCCCAGCGCCAGGCCAAGAAGAAGCGCTGACCCGAGTCAGCCCAGCTGCAGGGCGGTGATCAGCCAGCGGCCGTCCACCCCGGTGAGCCGCATCGCCATCGCCCGGATCCGGCCGTTGTCGTTGACGACCACGGCGGCCTCGACGACGCCGTCGGCCGGGTGGCACACGCGGGTCCGGCGGATCACGGCTCGCCGCCCGGGCGTCCGGCTGCGGCGCCCGGCGGCGGCCGAGCGCCGGGACAGTGACGCGTGCACCTCGGGCGTGGTGAACCGCACCAGCTGGCTCGGCGAGCGCGCGCCGCTGACCGTCTCGATGACCGCCTGGGCCATCTGCACGACCCAGCGGCCGGCGTGCGGGAGCTGGGCGGTGGCCGTGGCCTGCGGCCCGAAGTCGGGGTCGTCGCCGCAGTTGCGGAAGTCCACCGCCAGCGTGCCCTGCACGTAGGGGCTGCGGCGCCGGTCCGCCAGCGTCGTCGGGTCGACCGGTGGGGGCGCGGAGTCGGGGATCGGCAGGATGCGCAGGTGGCGGGCCGGGGGCGCCGGCTTGCGGGGTGCCGCGCTCACGACGCCATCCCCAGGTCGCCGTCGGCCGGTGCCTGCAGCACCTGTCCCGGGACGATGAGCCCCGGGTCGTCACCGATCAGGTGACGGTTCGCGGCATACCAGCGGGGCCACTCGGCCGCGATGCGGCTCGGCGTGGCGTCCGGGCCGAGGTGGCGGGCGGCGATGCTCCACAGCGAGTCGCCCCGGCGCACGACCTGCTGCTCGGGCTCGTCCTCGGGGGCCCAGCCCGGGCGGGGAGCGCTGGTCACCAGTGCTGCCTGGTCCGCGGGGTGCCGGCGCGGGGGACGGGGGGCGGTCCAGCCGGGCTCGGGGGCGGCGCTGCCCGCGGCGGCGTCCAGGCCCGCGGCGGCGTCCCGGCCCGCAGCGGGCGCGCCGAACGAGGGGTCCGGCGCGCCGGCGACCACCCGCGAGATCGTCGTGAACCCGGCGATCGGTCCTCCCGCGCCGGCCGGCGTCGCCCGCGGAGCGGCAGCGTGGGCGGCCGCCGTGCCCGTGGCCGTCACGACCACCACCCCGAGCACCGCTGCCGACAGCCGGGGCGCCCACGACGGGGCGACGCGGAGCATGAGGCGCCGGGCCAGGCGGCCGAGGGCCCCGGGCAGCGCCGCACACGTCGTCAGGGCCAGCAGCAGTGCCAGCCAGCCGAGGACGAGCGTGGCCAGCGCCCCGGCAATGACCACGACGGCCTCGCCGGGGCGTGCTGCCGGCAGCGCGCGCACCTGCTGCAGCTCCTGCCGGGTGACTAGCCCGATCGCCCCTGCCAGGGCCGCGCAGGCCGTCGCCGCCACCGTCCCCCGGGCCGCGGCCGTCCAGTGGCGGGTGTCGGGCGCCGTATCGCGCATGGTTCCCCTCCTTCGATCCCGTCGGAGGGCCACGTTAACGCAGTTTGCGTGTGGTTGCCTCTGTCCACAGGTGCTCCTGTGGATTTGTGGACAACTGAGGGCTACTACGCAGTGACTAGCCCGGCTGCGGCACAATCGCCGGCATGCGATGGCGCGAGCTGTTCGACGACCTCGAGGGCCGGCTCGCCGCGGAGGAGCGGCGCGACCTCGATCTCGAGGTGGCCGACCGCACCCGGCGGGAGCGGGCCCTGGTCGGGGTGCACGAGCGGCTCCTGGCCACGCTCGACGAGGACGGCAGCCTGGACGCCCGGCTGCTGGGCGGGACCACGGTGCGCGGAGCCGTGGTCGACGTGGGGGCCGACTGGTTCGTCCTCGGCGACGACGCTGCCGCCGGGGGCGGGCTCGTTCCGCTGTCCGCCGTGATGGCGCTGGGCGGGCTCAGCCCGCACGCCGCGACCGAGCGGGTGCTACCGAGACGGTTCGGCTTCGGTCATGCGCTGCGGGGCCTCGCCCGGGACCGCGCGGTCGTCACCGTCGTGGACGCCTCCGGTGGGCAGACGACCGGCACCATCGACGTGGTCGGCTCGGACGTGTTCGACGTGAGCGAGCACCCGGCGGACCTGCCCCGGCGGCCACGCAACGTGCGCTCGCGCCGGAGTGTGCCGTTCGCGGCGGTCTCGCTGGTGCGCCGGCACTGAGGGGCGGCACTGGTGCGCCGGAACTGAGGGGGCCGCGCGGGGGACTGGCGGGCGGCGCCGGCTGCTACTCGCCCTGTCCGAAGGGGTGGGCCTGCACGAAGGTCTTCGTCTCGGCATACATGCGCTGGATGTAGTTCTCCAGCTCGCTCGCCTCGACCCGCCACTGCCCGCGGCCGCCGACCTTGATGGCGGGCAGCTCGCCGGAGCGCACGAGCGCGTAGGCCTGCGCCGAGGAGATGTTGAGCGTCTCGGCGACGTCGGACAGCTGGACGAAACGTTGCGGCATGGAGGGCTCCCGTGCGGTGGGGGCGGCGACGGACAGGGAGCCGTGCCGCCCGGAGGGCTTGACCAGGTCTTGACCCAGATCCTACGTCACTGTCCAGACATCATGCCCCTCCTGCGGTTGCGTCCTGTCACGTCCTGTGGCGCCCTGTGGACAACCGTCGGCGGGGCTGGCCCGAAGGGGCATGCTGAGGACCGGTTTGACCTCCGGTAGCGGTCTGGTGGCAGGATCGGCCGCCGGGGGAGACGTGACACCGCCTGAAGGGGGACCCGTGCCCGAGCTGCCCACGCCCACCGCCACACGCCTGCAGCGGCCCTCCTGGAAGGACACGCGGCTGCTCGTCGGTGTCGTCCTCGTGCTGGTCTCCATCGTCGCCGGCGCGAAGGTCGTGGCCGCCGCGGACGACACGGTCCCGGTCTATGCCGTGACCGGCAACGTGGTCCCCGGCCAGCGGCTCGAGGACGGGGACGTCAAGCGGGTGGCCGTGCGCGCCGAGGACCTGCACCTGTATGCCGACGGCTCGCGTCCGCTGCCCCACGACACCTTCGTGCTGCGCGAGGTGCGGGCCGGCGAGCTGCTGCCCCGGTCGGCGCTCGGCAGCCGGGAGGAGGTCGGCGTCAAGGCGGTGAGCGTGCCGGTGGACGGCGCGGCGGTGCGCTCGCTCGTCGTCGGGTCGGTGGTCGACCTCTGGGTCAGCGAGCGCGTCGACGACGCCGCCCGCGAGACCTGGGCCGAGCCCGAGCGCACGCTGCAGTCCGTCTCGGTCGCGCGGGTGCCGAACCCCTCGGGCGGCCTGGGCATCGGCACGGGGGAGGCGTCGGTGCAGGTGCTCGTCCCCGACGAGACCGTGGAGCAGGTGATCGCCGCGGTCGACGCCGGCTCCCGGGTGACCCTGGTGCCGGTGCCCGGCTCGCCGGTCCGGGACAAGTCGTGAGCCTCGACCTGCTGCTGGCCGCCAGCCCGGCCCTGGACGGGCGCGTCGCGACGTCCTTCGGGCAGGCGCCCGGGTGCCGGGTGGTGCGGCGGTGCGTCGACCTTGCCGACCTGCTGGCCGTCGCCGCCGCGGGTGTCGGGGACGTTGCCGTGGTGACCGGGGACCTGCGCGGGCTGGACCGGACCGCGCTCGGGGACCTGGCCGGGGCCGGCCTCGCGGTCGTCGGGGTCCACGGCCCGGGCGACGAGGAGCAGGAGCGCCGGCTGCGCCAGCTCGGCCTCACCACGGTCGTGGCGGCGGACGCCTCCGCCGAGGACGCGGGCACGGCGGCGGAGCGGGCCGAGCGGCCCTCGCCGGTGGTGGGACGCCGGCCCGGGCACGGTGGCAGCGAGTCGCCCGCGGCCGGCGCTCCCCGCAGCCGGATCCGGCCGCTCGCCCACCTCGACGGTCGCGACGACCCCGGCGACCCCGACCTCGACGGCCCCGGCGACGCGTCGGCGGCCGGTCCTGAGGACGAGCCGGGCAGCGCGGAGGACCTCCCGGTGCCCGCCGCCCCGGCCGAGACCACGGCCGGTGACGACGACGCCGAGGCGTCCCGTGCCCTGGTCGCCGTGTGGGGGCCGGCCGGCGCCCCGGGCCGGACCACGGTGGCGGTCAACCTCGCGGTCGAGCTCGCGCGCACGACCGGCTCCGCGCTGCTGGTCGACGCCGACACCTACGGCGCCTCGGTGGCCCAGAGCCTGTCCCTGCTCGACGAGGCCCCGGGCCTCGCCGCGGCCGCCCGCGCCTCCGAGCAGGGCACCCTCGACCTGCCGGCACTGGCCCGGCTCGCCCCCGAGGCGATGCCCGGGCTGCGAGTGCTCACCGGCCTGCCGAAGCCGGAGCGCTGGCCGGAGCTGCGCCAGCCCGCCGTCGAGCACGTGCTCGACCTGGCCCGGCAGCTGGCCCGGTTCGTCGTGGTCGACTGCGGCTTCAGCCTGGAGGACGACGAGGAGCTCAGCTACGACACCCGCGCCCCGCGCCGCAACGCCACCACCCTCGTCGCCCTCGAGGCCGCCGACGAGGTCGTCGCGGTGGGCTCGGCCGACCCGGTCGGCCTGCAGCGCCTCGTCCGCGGGCTGCAGGAGCTCGGTGAGGTCCCGACGGTGTCGCCGCAGCCCCGGGTCGTCGTCACGAAGGTGCGGGCCGCGGCGGTCGGCAGCCGGCCCGAGCACCAGGTGCGGGAGGCACTCGGCCGCTTTGCCGGCATACCGGATCCGTGGCTGGTGCCCGACGACCGGGCCGTCCTGGACGCGGCGATGCTGCGGGGGCGGGCGCTGGCCGAGCACGCGCCGGGCTCCGCGGCCGCCAAGGCGCTCGCCGCGCTGGCCGCCGACCTCGCGGGGGAGGACGGCCCGGCGACCCGGCGCCGGTCGCGACGCGGTCTGACACGATGGGCCCGTGCCTGACCGCCTGACCTCGCTGGACGCGTCGTTCCTCTACCTGGAGGAGCCGGCCACGGCCATGCACGTGGGCTCGGTCATGGTGTTCGAGCCGCCCGAGGAGGGCTTCGACCACGACCGGCTGGTGCGGCTGGTGTCCGACCGGATCGCGTACGTCCCGCGCTACCGGCAGCGGGTGCGGGAGCTGCCCGGGCACGTGGCCAACCCGGTGTGGGTCGACGACGAGGACTTCGACGTCAGCTACCACGTGCGGCGGTCCGCCCTGCCGCGGCCGGGCAGCGACGAGCAGCTCGAGGAGTTCGTGGCGCGGGTGCAGGCCCGGCCGCTGGACCGGACCCGGCCGCTGTGGGAGGTCTACCTCGTCGAGGGGCTGAGCGGGGGCCGGCTGGCGCTCGTGACGAAGACGCACCAGGCGCTCGTCGACGGGGTCAACGCCGTCGACATCGGGCAGATCGTCGTCGACGACGAGCCGGTCGACGAGGTCGAGCACGCAGTGCGGCCCGTCCACCCGGTGCGCGAGCCCAGCGACCTCGAGCTGCTCAGCGGGGCCCTCGTGGACGCGGTGCGCCGGCCGAACCAGGTGGTCGAGAACCTGCGGGGCGGCCTCGCGGACGTGCGCGGCATCCTCGGCCGGGCCGTCGGCGCCGCGGGCGGGGTCGCCGAGGCGGTGTTCCGGACCGCCGCCCGCCCGGCGCCGCCCAGCCCGCTCAACGCCGACGTGGGGGAGGCCCGCCGGTTCGCGATGGTGGCGACCGACCTCGAGGACTACCGCGTCGCGCGGAGCCGCCTGGCGCGGGGCACCTTCAGCGACGACGTCTCCGTCAACGACGTCGTGCTCGCCACCGTCACCGGTGCCCTGCGCAACTTCCTGCTCACCCGCGGCGAGTCGGTCAGCGGCGGGACGACCGTCCGGGCGATGGTGCCGGTCAGCGTCTACGACGAGGACCGCACGGCCGGCCGCCTCGGCAGCAGGGTGACCGCCTGCTTCGTGGACCTGCCCGTGGGAGAACCAAACCCGGCGATGCGGCTGCACCAGATCGCGTTCTCGATGCGCCAGCAGATGGAGGGCGGACAGGCCCTCGGCGCGGAGACCATCGCCGGGATCGCCGGCTTCGCCCCGCCGACCCTGCACTCGCTCGGTGCCCGGCTGGGCAGTGCCATGTCGCGCCGCCTGTTCAACGTCGTGATCACCAACGTGCCCGGCCCCCAGCAGGAGATGTATGCCGGTGACGCGCTCCTGCTCGCGACGTACCCGGTGATGCCCCTCGCCCGGGGGCAGGCGCTGTCGATCGGGCTCACGTCCTACCTCGGGTCGGTCTACTACGGGCTCAACGGGGACCGGGAGGCCATGTCGGACATCCACGTGCTCGCGCAGTGCCTGGTGGACGCGCTCGCCGAGCTCGTCGACCAGCCGCCGCGCCAGGAGTCGCGCCGGGAGACGCGTCGATGAGCGGGAGACCACGACGGGGGCTGGTGCTCGGTGGTGGGGGAGTCCTCGGCGCGGCCTGGACGGTGGGGGCGCTGCGGGCGCTCGAGCGCGAGTACGACCTGGACGCCCGGGACTTCGACGAGTACGTCGGCACCTCCGCCGGCTCGATCCTCGTCGCGCTGCTCGGTGCCGGCGTCAGCGTGGACGACCTGCTGCGGCACCAGCGCGACGAGCCCCTCGGGCCCGGGCCGCTGGAAGGGTTCTTCTTCGACTACGGCGACGCGACCGGCGGCTCCCGACCGGGCCGCCCGAAGCACGGGATCGGCTCGAAGGCGTTGCTGTCGCAGGGCGTTCGCTACCTGCGGGCGCTGCCGCCCACCGTGGTGGTGTCGGCACTGCTGCCCGAGGGCCGGGGTCGCCTCGACGGGATCGGCGCGCTGGTCGGTCACTGCGTCCCGCACGGGTGGGTCGACCGGGACGGCGTGGCCGTCGTGGCGATGGACTACGACACCGGCCGGCGGGTGACCTTCGGGCGGGAGGGTGCGCCGGAGGCCGACCTGTGCCGGGCGGTGATGGCCTCGTGCGCGATCCCGGGGTGGTACGAGCCGATCCGGATCGGGGACCGGCGCTACATCGACGGAGGGGCGTGGTCCTCGACCAGCGTGGACCTCATGGCCGGCCGGGGTCTCGACGAGCTGTTCGTGCTGGCACCCTCGGTGAGCTTCGACCTGGACTCCCCGCACCGGTTCGCCACCAAGATGGAGCGCCGCTGGCGCAACCACGTCACCGGTCGGTGCCTGCGCGAGGTGGCCGGGGTCCACGCCGAGGGGACCCAGGTGACGGTGCTCGGCCCCGGCCGACGCGACCTCGAGGCGATGGGTGCGAACCTGATGGACGTCGCCCGCCGCTCGGCGGTCATCGAGACCTCGATCGTCACGTCCGCCGAGGCCCTGCACGACCCCGCGCCGCTCCCCGCGGCCGCACCGTTCGAGGAGGAGTCCTGATGCCCCGCACCCGCGTCTACCTGCCCGTCACGGGAGCCGACCTGACGACGCTGCAGCGCGAGCGGTCGCTGCCCGGTCCCCGGCCGGCCTGCGCCGTGACCCGGGCGCTCGAGCAGTCGCAGAAGGGAGCCGAGGAGGAGGAGCTGGAGTACCTCGCCCTGCAGCAGGCGGCCCAGGGCGCGGTGTCGGCGGCGGCCGAGGCCGGTGAGCCGGTGGTGGTCGCCGCGGCCGACGTGGAGCCCGAGGACGTCGACGGCGTGGACATGCCAGCCGCGAAGCTTCCCGCCGGCCGGCTGGCCTGCTCGGTGACGGTGAGCGCGCCGGTGCGGCTCGCCCGGGTGGCGTCGTTCCACCTCGGCGACGGTATTGCGGAGGTCCCCGACTCCGAGGCCGCTGTCTCCGGGGCCGCTGTCTCCGGGGCCGCTGTCTCCGGGGCCGACAGCGACACCGTGCAGGAGATCGAGGAGCGCGAGCTGTCCTGGTACGACGTGACCGAGCTGCCCACCCTCGTGGACCTGGTGACCCGGGGATGAGCCCCCCACCCCCCGACCGGACACGGCTTGCGCGAGCGCACTCACCGGAAACGTCCGAGAGAGCTCTCGCAACGCGTGTCCGGACGGATTGTGGGTGCGCTGTCGATTCCCCGGCTGCCCGGGCGTCACCACCATGACGAGCCGCCACGGGGGCGGCTCCCGAGCAGAGGAGCACCTGATGAGCACCTACGCGATCCTGATCCCGAGCGGCGAGGAGCGCTGGGCCTCCGCCGGCCCCGAGGACAAGAAGAACGGGTATGCCGTGCACGGCGACTTCACCCGCCTGCTCGCCGAGCGCGGGCACAAGATCGTCGGCGGCGCGGAGCTGACGCCATCGGCCCAGACCAGGCTCGTGCGCGGGTCCCTCGACGACGTGACCGTCACCGACGGGCCCTTCGCCGAGGCCGCCGAGCAGATCACCGGCTTCTACCTCGTCGAGACGGACGACCCGGAGGACCTGCTGCAGGTCTGCGGCCGGCTCTCCGAGCTCGAGGGGCCGCTCGAGGTGCGGCGCACGGTCGACATGGGAGAGCGTCCCTGATGCTGCGCTATCTCGTCCTGCTGGCCGAGGACGACCCGTCGGCGTGGGACCGCGCCACCGACGCTGAACGGCAGGAGGTCTTCCGGCAGCACGCCGAGTTCGACCGGGCGGTGCGAGGCCGGGGCCGGATGGTGGCCGGTGAGGCGCTCGCGGGTGTCGAGTCGGCAACCACGCTCCGACCTGCAGACCACGCCGGCGGGGACGGCGCGCGGGAGGTCACCGAGGGGCCGTTCGCCGAGACGGTCGAGCAGCTCGGCGGGTTCTACCTCATCGACGTCGACGACCTCGACGTCGCGGTGGAGCTCTGTCAGCTGTTGCCGAGCGGCTACACGATCGAGCTGCGTCCGGCGATCGACGTCGGCGGCTGAGCGGCGGCCGATGGAGCAGCGCGCACCGGCGCTCGAACAGGTCTGGCGCGACCAGTGGGGCCGGCTGCTGGCCCTGCTGGTCGCGCAGTACCGACGGCTCGACCTCGCCGAGGACGGGCTGGCCGAGGCGTTCGAGGCGGCGGTGCGCACCTGGCAGGGGGACGGCACACCGGCCAACCCGGCGGCCTGGCTGCTCACCGCCGCGCGGCGACGCGTCCTGGACCGGCTGCGTGCCGAGGCCGTGGCCGCACGCAAGGAACCGCTGCTCGCCGTGGACGCCGAGGTGAGCCAGCACGCGGCGCGGGTGATGGCCGACCCGGGAGGACTGGTGGAGGACGAGCGGCTGCGGCTGGTGTTCCTCTGCGCGCACCCCGCCCTGGCACGCGAGTCGGCCAGTGCGCTGACCCTGCGTCTCGTCCTCGGGGTGCCGACCGAGGACGTGGCGCGGCTCTTCCTCGTCAGCAGGGCGACCATGGCTGCCCGGCTGACGCGGGCGAAGCGGCGGCTCGCGTCGTCCGGTGCGCCGTTCCGGGCGCCCCGCCCGGACGAGCTGCCGGCCCGGTCAGCGCTGCTGGCGGAGATGGTCTACCTCGCCTTCACGGCCGGCTACGCCCCCGGGTCCGGGCCCGATGTCGTGCGAGTCGGCCTCGCGGGTGAGGCGATTCGGCTCACCCGGCTCCTCCGGGAGCTGTTGCCCGACGAGCGGGTGCTCGACCTGCTGCTCGCCCTCATGCTGCTGCAGCACTCGCGCCGGGACGCGCGGGCCGCCCCCGACGGGATGCCGGTGCTGCTGCCCGACCAGGACCGCGAGCGCTGGCACCACGACGAGATCGCCGAGGCACTCTCGGTGCTCACGCCCCACGTGGGTCGGACGCCGGTCGGCCGTGAGGGTGTCTACCTCGTGCAGGCACTCGTCGCGGCAGAGCACGCGACCGCGCCGACCGCGGCGGACACCCGCTGGGACCGGATCGCCGGACACTACGCGGAGCTGGACGCGCTCGCGCCCTCGCCGGTGGTCACCCTGAACCGTGCCGTCGCCGTCGCGGAGGCGGACGGCCCGCGCGCCGGACTGTCGATGCTCGAGGGCCTCGAGGACCGTATGCCGGGCAGCCACCGGGTGCCCGCGGTGCGTGCCGAGCTGCTCGCCCGGGCGGGGGACCCGACTGGCGCGCGGTCGGCATACGAGCAGGCAATCCGTCTGTGCGGCAACGATGCCGAGCAGCGGCACCTCGTCTCCCGGCTGTCAGCCCTGAAGGGACCCTGAAAGGAATTTCGCTCCGATCTGACGAAACCGCGGCGGCGAGGGAAGTCGGCCGAATATCCGGCGCTCCTGACACACCCGTGGGTCAGTTTCGGCCCGGGAGGACGGGTCGGTGGCCGCCGAGGGTGAGCATGGCCAGGGCGATGAGGGCCTCGGCGGTGTGGAACCCGAACGCGATCCTGGTGAGGAGCCGGATCTTGGT